>NZ_AP022332.1:1297500-1597500 GCF_009936375.1 Methylosinus sp. C49
GGTGTCTGTTGAAATAGACTCGGATGACTTGTGGTTAGGGGTGAAAGGCCAAACAAACTCGGAAATAGCTGGTTCTCCGCGAAAGCTATTTAGGTAGCGCCTCGCACGAATACTCCAGGGGGTAGAGCACTGGATGGGCTAGGGGGTCCCACAGACTTACCAAACCTAACCAAACTCCGAATACCTGGAAGTAGTATGCGGGAGACACACAGTGGGTGCTAACGTCCATTGTGGAGAGGGAAACAACCCAGACCAACAGCTAAGGCCCCCAATTCGTGGCTAAGTGGGAAAGGATGTAGAAATCCCAAAACAACCAGGAGGTTGGCTTAGAAGCAGCCATCCTTTAAAGAAAGCGTAACAGCTCACTGGTCTAAATAAGGGTTTCCGCGCCGAAGATGTACCGGGGCTCAAGCCACGAGCCGAAGCTTTGGGCTCGCCGCAAGGCGAGCGGTAGCGGAGCGTTCCGTAAGTCCGTGAAGGGACAGCCGTGAGGCATCCTGGAGATATCGGAAGTGCGAATGCTGACATGAGTAACGAGAAACACTGTGAAAGACAGTGTCGCCGAAAGTCCAAGGGTTCCTGCGTAAAGTTAATCTTCGCAGGGTTAGCCGGCCCCTAAGGCGAGGCCGAAAGGCGTAGTCGATGGGAACCACGTTAATAATCGTGGGCCAGCAGGTGGTGACGCGTGGGGTAAATCGTTCGGACTTACTGGATTGTCCGGGCGGTGAACCCGCGCCAGGAAATAGCCCCTGCATCAGACCGTACCCGAAACCGACACAGGTGGACAGGTAGAGTATACCAAGGCGCTTGAGAGAATGACGCTGAAGGAACTCGGCAATTTACCTCCGTAACTTCGGAATAAGGAGGCCTTCCGTTCGCGCAAGCGGGCGGGAGGGGCACAGACCAGGGGGTGGCAACTGTTTACCAAAAACACAGGGCTCTGCGAAATCGCAAGATGACGTATAGGGTCTGACGCCTGCCCGGTGCCGGAAGGTTAAGAGGAGGAGTGCAAGCTCTGAATTGAAGCCCCGGTAAACGGCGGCCGTAAATATAACGGTCCTAAGGTAGCGAAATTCCTTGTCGGGTAAGTTCCGACCTGCACGAATGGCGTAATGACTTCCCCGCTGTCTCCAGCGTCAGCTCAGTGAAATTGAATTCCCCGTGAAGATGCGGGGTTCCTGCGGTCAGACGGAAAGACCCCGTGCACCTTTACTGTAACTTTGCACTGGCATTCGTGTCGGCATGTGTAGGATAGGTGGTAGGCGTTGAAGCATGGGCGCCAGCTCGTGTGGAGCCACCCTTGAAATACCACCCTTATCGTCATGGATGTCTAACCGCGCTCCGTCATCCGGGGCCGGGACAGTGCATGGTAGGCAGTTTGACTGGGGCGGTCGCCTCCCAAAGAGTAACGGAGGCGCGCGATGGTGGGCTCAGAGCGGTCGGAAATCGCTCGTCGAGTGCAATGGCATAAGCCTGCCTGACTGCGAGACAGACAAGTCGAGCAGAGACGAAAGTCGGTCATAGTGATCCGGTGGTCCCTCGTGGAAGGGCCATCGCTCAACGGATAAAAGGTACGCCGGGGATAACAGGCTGATAACCCCCAAGAGTCCATATCGACGGGGTTGTTTGGCACCTCGATGTCGGCTCATCACATCCTGGGGCTGGAGAAGGTCCCAAGGGTTCGGCTGTTCGCCGATTAAAGTGGTACGTGAGCTGGGTTCAGAACGTCGTGAGACAGTTCGGTCCCTATCTGCCGTGGGTGTCGGAGAATTGAGAGGATTTGTCCCTAGTACGAGAGGACCGGGATGAACATACCTCTGGTGGACCTGTTGTGGCGCCAGCCGCAGTGCAGGGTAGCTATGTATGGACGGGATAACCGCTGAATGCATCTAAGCGGGAAACCCACCTCGAAACGAGTTCTCCCTCGAGAGCCGTGGAAGACGACCACGTCGATAGGCCGGGTGTGGAAGCGCGGCGACGCGCGGAGCTTACCGGTACTAATAGCTCGATCGGCTTGATCGTTCTCATTAATCCATGCCCATCTCCCCAAAGATGGACGCGATCGAAAGACCAATCACAGTTTGCTTCATTCTTGCCCTTTGCCGGCCTGGTGGCCTCGGCGGAGCGATCAGACCCGATCCCATCCCGAACTCGGCCGTCAAACGCTTCAGCGCCAATGGTACTATGTCTCAAGACCTGGGAGAGTAGGTCGTCGCCAGGCCTGCAAAGGGCAAGAGCTTCCTTATCTACGATGCGCGAGCGGGGGAGTAGCGAAGAGCGAGTAGCCGATCCTATTCGCCTTTCGCTACTCCCCCATTCTCGTCAGGCCCAGCCTCGCCCTCTCGAGGCTGCAAATCTCGGCGCGGGGTGGAGCAGCCCGGTAGCTCGTCAGGCTCATAACCTGAAGGTCACAGGTTCAAATCCTGTCCCCGCAACCAGATTCTTAAAAATATCGAAATGGCCCGCCTCTGGCGGGCTTTTTCGTTTGTCGATGCGTGCGAAGGCGTGTCGAGCTGCAACAGGCGCCTCCCGAGCCATCAGGCGACGCCTCGTCTATGCGGCGCGAATGGCCGCGGACAAAGCCGCCGAGGACCAGTCTACGCATTTGCCAGCCGGCCTCGCCGTATCTGTAGGCGTCGAAGTCCCCGTTCCGAGCCGTTCGCATCGTGTCCGGCGCCATGCTTCGCCTCGACGCTTGGTGGCATGGCGGCTCTTGTTGTCGTCGCGCGCGCCTCGGGCGAGGTGGAAGACGAACTGAGGGAAGCGCTCGCTGCCGGGCTCGGGGCGATCAGAGAGCCCGATTGTCGCGCGCCCGAGGCTGGAGAGGCTGCGCCTCTTGGAGAGATGTAGAGCGGGCGCTCGGGGACGCGGAGCCCGAGCCCCTTGGCGGCGCTCGCAGCGCGTCCGAGCGGCGCTGGGTGGTCACCAGCGTTCTCCCATAGCAAACCGGTCTGCGATTCGAATCGCAACCGAGCAAAACCCGCTTTCGCGACCTCGGCGACTTTTTTCTCGACGGAAGGGTCGCGGCCGTCGGCGAGCAGGCGCGCGCCTCCGGCGCTCTTTGAGGGCAATTGAGGGAAACGCCGATCGCGAGCGTCGTCTGGCTTCCCGCGCAGCGATAGGCCATCCGCCAGCGCCTCGCGCCGTCGGGATAAACCCACAATTGGAGACCGCCGCCATCGGACAGCTCGAGCAATGGGGCGCGGGGCTTGCCGGCGCGGAGTTCGACGTCGGTGAGGGGCATGTTGGTATCTGCCGGGACGGGATTTCGCGGAGACCAACAAAAATACCAACGATCGGGTCGGAGACCTACGTGCGCCACAGGACGGCGGTGGACGCTAAATTCCGCCTACTCGCTTGTTTTTAATGGATTTTTGGATGCTTTTGGATGGTGGAATGGTGCCGCAAGAGGGATTCGAACCCCCGACCCCATCATTACGAATGATGTGCTCTACCAGCTGAGCTATTGCGGCGTTCCCTGGACGGGCCGTGGCGCGTCCGACGCGTTCCTCTTAGCGGCGTCGAATGCGTTTTTCAAGCGCCACGGCCGTGTTCGTCAAAGGTCGTTGCGCGAAGAGCGGCCAGGGGCGGCCGAAAGGCTCGCCAGTGCTTGGCCGCGCAGCTGATCCGCCTCAGAACGGGCCTTTTTGGCGTCGGCGCGCGCGGTCTTGGCGGCGCGGCGATAGCGGCCATGCGCCACCCAGGACGACAGGCCGCCCGCCAGCACGCCCAGCGCGATGGCCGCCAGAACCACGAGATAGAGCGGCGCCTCGAAAGACGGCCCGCTCTCGCCCGCGCCCGGAAACGGGTCCAGGAAAATCTTCACCGGCCCGCGATTCGCCACCGCGAAATAGAGGAATACCAGCCCCAGCGGAACAAAGACGAGAATGCGCAGAACCGATCTCATGTCACCTTCCTACTTCGTCCGCCGCCCTACAGGAGGGTCAGCCGTGGGCGTCGTTCAGCCGCTCGCGCATTTCCTTGCCCGTCTTGAAGAAGGGCACGGATTTCTCCTCCACCGAGACTTGCTCGCCGGTGCGCGGATTGCGGCCCGTGCGGGCCTCTCGCCGCTTCACCGAGAAGGCGCCGAAGCCGCGTAGCTCGACCCGGTCGCCGCGCGCGAGCGCCAGTGTGATCTCGTCGAGAATCGTGCTGACGATCGTCTCGACGTCGCGCTGATAGAGATGCCCATTGCGGGCGGCAATTCTTTGGATGAGTTCTGATTTGATCATGCGACGTTCCAGTTCTGCCGACGTGACCGCATCGATCGGAGCCTCAATCGGGCATGGGAGCGTGCCAAATCGCGACCATACCGTCAAGCAGCCCTTGCTGCGCGAGAAGGCCGGCGCGCTCCAGCGCGTCGGCGAAGGCCGAAAGTCCCAGCGTCCGCGACACGGACGCCATCGAATCGACGAGGCCGAGCTTTTCCAGCGTGCTCTTCTCTTTCCAGTCGCGCACCGGCAGCTTTTTGGCGACGCCCTTATTGGCCTCCAGCCATTCGATCGCCTCGCGCTCGCCGCCGAGCTTGTCGATGAGCTTCAGCGGCAGGCTCTGGCGGCCGGTGAAGACGCGGCCGTCCGAGACCTTGGCGAGCTCCTCGTCGGTGAGCTTGCGGCGATCCTTCACCAGCTGCTTGAACCAGTCGTAGGAGTCGGTGACGAGCGCGGCGATGGCCTCGCGCGCGGCGTCGCTGGTCGGCTCCAGCCCATTGGGCGCGGCCTTCAGCGGGGAGGATTTCACCTCCTCCACCTTCACGCCCACAGTGTCGAGCAGACGCGAGACATTGGGGAATTGGAACAGCACGCCGATCGAGCCGACGATCGAATTGCCTTGAGCGAAAATCTCATCGGAGGCGATGGCGGCAATATAGGCGCCCGAGGCGGCGAGCGTCCCGACGACGGCGACCATGGGCTTTTTCTCGGCGAGGCGGCGCAGCTCGTCATGGAGCTTCTCGGAGCCTGTCGTGGTGCCGCCGGGGCTGTCGATATTCAGCAGCACGGCGCTCGCATGTGATTCGCCGACGGATTTGATGAGATCGAGCGTGGCCTTGTCGCCGGTGATGAGGCCGCTGATCGACAGGCGGGCGATATGGGGCGACAGCTTGGCGGCCGGGCTCGGCCCGCCTTCGCCGAATCGCGCAAAGGCCGCGAGGCCGGCGAGGGCGACGGCGACCACGGCTAGAACGCGCCAATAGCTGAGCTTGCGGCGAAGGCGGCGACGATCGATCAGATATTCATTGGGAAGCGACATGCCGGGGCTCGGGCTCGACAGAAAGGGGCGCGACACTCGTGAGACTAGCCTGTTTCGCGCCGGGAGGGAATCGGCCGCGCGCATTCGCGCCGCTCCATCGATCGAATTGCAAAATCGCATAAAAAATTGCAGTTTCGTCACAGATCGGAAGCCTCGTGGAGCATAGGGAAATTGGTCTCGCCTCGCCTTTGTTCGCGTCTCGCTGTCGCGCTCGCCCTCGCCGGCGCCGCTTTTTCCGCCTCCGCGGCGAAGGCGGCAGGCTGGCATTATTACGACCCCGAGTGTCCCATCGCGCTCGGCGCCGACAAGGCGATGAAATTCGTCGCCATGCAGCCCAAGAAGAACATCGACCGCGTCTGTGACGTGCTCCCAGATACCGGCGCGACGGTGATCGCGCTGGACGCGCCGGACGCCGAGCTGCGCGAGATGAATTGGGATATTCGCGTCGTTCGGGATGTCGAAGGCGATGGCGAGCCGGCCGAGAGCGACACTGTGCTGCGCCTGCCATTGCAGAAGTTTCGCAATGGCATGGTCAATTTCGATGTCAATATTCAGACGGCGGGCAAATATGCGCTCTACGCGCGCCTCGCGAGCGACGACGGCGCGAAGCAGCTCGTCGGCCGCCACCATTTCACCGTGGGGCTGATCGACAATACGGAATTCTATGCCTACGTCTTTTTCGGCCTGCTGGTGGCGGGCGTCGGCGGACGTTTCGGCTATGTCGCGTTGAGGAAGAGGCAGGCCGCCTGACGGCTGCGGGCGTTTTTACCTCCCCCTCGAGGGGGAGGTCGACCCCGAGTCTTTCGCGTCAACCCCCACCCCGTCCGGCTTAACGCCGGCCGACCCTCCCCCTGAAGGGGAGGGTGGATGCGCCCCTGTCGCCGCTCAGCCTTCCACCACGGTAAATTCCAGCGGCACGCCATTGGCGAGCGGCGTGGAGCCGCCGGCCTTGGCGTCGGCCAGCCGGTCGAGACGGATCAGCGCCAGACCTTCGCCGCCCACGGCCGAGCCGGTGACGCCGATTTCCACCTCGCCGGCCTTGATCGTCGTGCCCGGCGCCGGGGCCGCGCCCTCGGCGTGGAAAGTCGCGACGCGCTTGCGCACCGGGCCGCGGTGCTTCATGCGCGAGACCACCTCCTGGCCGAGGAAGCAGCCTTTCTTGAAATCGACGCCGGCGAGGCGGTCCATATTCGCCTCATGCGGGAAGGCGTCGCCATAGACGAAATCGAGGCCGCCCTCGGGCGCGGCGGCGGCGATGCGCTTGGCGTCATAGGCGTCGCGCGGCGCGGTGGCGAGCGTTCCGGCGATCTCGCGCGTCACGAGGCCGCGCCAGCCGAGGCTTTCCGCGCGGGGGTCCGCCGCGAGGGCGATGGCGTCGATCGCCGGCTTGGCGGTCGCCTCCGGGAAGGCGACGCTGGCGTAATCGGCGCTGCGGTCGGTGATCGTCACGGCGGCGCGCAGCTTGTAGAATTTCAGGCGATCGAGCAGCGTCTCCACCATATTGGACGCGCAATCGAGCAGCAGCACGAGCCCATCCTCGCCGGCGCGGGCGAAGATGAAGAAGTCGACGATGATCTTGCCCTGCGGCGTGAGCAGCGCCGCAAAGCGCAGCTCGCCGGCCTCGATGGTCTTCACATTCTGCGTCAGAATGCCGTGCAAATATTTGGCGGCGTCGGGGCCTGCGACCTCGACGACGCCTCGATCCGAGAGAAGTGTGGCGCTGGTCATTGTCCGATGTGCTCCAAATGAGGTCGGCGAACCGACAGGCGCCTCTCGCGAGCGCAGCGCGGGTTCCGGCCCGCGCCAATCTGCGCTAGATCGTCTCGAAAGGGCGACGCCCCGTTCGCGTCGAAACTCCACAGTCCCGGCGACACCTGCAAGCGAGGCGCCACCCATGCCCAAGACATTCGACATGATTCTCGCCGGCGGCACGCTCGTCAATCAGGATGGCGTCGCGCCGCGCGATATCGGGCTGCGCGACGGCAAGATCGCCGAGATCGGCGACCTCGCGCAAGCCTCGGCGGGCGAGCGGATCGATTGCGCGGGCCTTCATATATTGCCGGGCGTCATCGACACGCAGGTGCATTTTCGCGAGCCCGGCCCCACCCATAAGGAAGATTTGGAGACCGGAACCCGCGCCGCCGTCCTCGGCGGCGTCGTGGCGGTTTTCGAAATGCCCAACACCAAGCCGCTGACCACCAGCGCCGCCGAGCTTGCCGACAAGGTGGCGCGCGCCTCGGGCCGCGCGCATTGCGATTTCGCCTTTTGGGTCGGCGGCACGCATGAGAATGCGAAAGATATCCCCGAGCTCGAGCGCCTGCCCGGCGCGGCCGGCATAAAGGTTTTCATGGGCTCGTCCACCGGCTCGCTGCTGGTCGCCGACGACGCCGGCGTCGGCGAGATTCTCTCCAAGACGCGCCGCCGCGCCGCCTTCCACAGCGAGGACGAATATCGCCTCGAGGAGCGCAAGCCGCTTCGCGTTCCGGGCGACCCCAGCTCGCATCCGGTCTGGCGCGACGAGATCACCGCGCTGCGCTCCACCGAGCGGCTTTTGCGCATCGCCCGCGAGAAGGGCG
Organism: Methylosinus sp. C49; assembly: GCF_009936375.1. Lineage (GTDB taxonomy): Bacteria > Pseudomonadota > Alphaproteobacteria > Rhizobiales > Beijerinckiaceae > Methylosinus. The sequence continues at coordinate 1,305,327 of NZ_AP022332.1, forward strand.
CGCTCGTGCATGTGCTGCATATATCGACGGAGGAGGAGATCGAGTTTCTCGCCGGCCACAAGGATATCGCCAGCGTCGAGGCGACGCCGCATCACCTCACGCTCGATGCCCAAGACTATTTGCGGCTCGGCACTCTGGCGCAGATGAATCCGCCCGTGCGCGACGCGCGCCATCGCGAGGGGATTTGGCGTGGCGTGACGCAGGGGATCGTCGATGTGCTCGGCTCCGACCATGCGCCGCATACGCTCGAGGAGAAAGCCAAGCCCTATCCAGAGAGCCCGTCCGGCATGACCGGCGTGCAGACTCTGGTGCCGACCATGCTGGACCATGTGAACGCCGGCCGGCTCACCTTGCAGCGCTTCGTGGACCTCACCAGCGCCGGGCCGGCGCGCCTCTTCGGCCTCGCCGGCAAAGGCCGCGTCGCCGTGGGCTATGACGCCGATCTGACCGTGGTCGATCTGAAACGCCGCGAAACCATCCGCAACAGCTGGATCGCCTCGCGCTGCGGCTGGACGCCCTATGACGGGATGGAGGTGACGGGCTGGCCCGTCGGAACGATCATTCGCGGCGCGCGGGTGATGTGGGAGGGCGAGCTGGTCTCGCCCTCGCGCGGCGCGCCGATCCGGTTTCAGCAGGCGTTGTGACAGGCGGCAGTTCTTGTCGAGAAGGTGAGATGTATCTGCCAGACCTATTCCACGAGCAAGATTTCGAGACGGTCGCCGGCCTGATCGAGGCGCATCCGCTCGGCGCGCTCACGCGGATCGTGAATGGCGCGATCGTCGCCGATCACATTCCCTTTCTCTTCGACGCGAAGGCCAATGTGCTGCGCGCCCATGTCGCGCGCGCCAATCCGCTGTGGCGGGATTTCGATCCCGCCAGCGAGGCGCTGGCGATCTTCGCCGGCCTCGACCATTATGTGACGCCCTCCTGGTATGCGACGAAGCGCGAGACCGGAAAGGTCGTGCCGACATGGAATTACGAGGCGGTCCATGTCCATGGCCGCCTGCGCGCGATCGAGGATGCGGCTTGGATTCGCGCTTTGCTGCGCGATCTGACGGCGCGTCACGAATCGACGCGGCCCGCGCCCTGGGCGCTCGAGGATGCGCCGGATGGTTTCATCGACGCCATGCTGAAAGCGATCGTCGGCATAGAGCTGTCGATCACGCGCATAGAGGCGAAGCGAAAGCTCAGCCAGAACCGCAACGCCGCCGATCGCGCCGGCGTGATCGCCGGGCTCGAGGCGGAGGGCGGCGAGACGGCCGAGGGAATGGCGAAGGCGATAGCGGCGCTGGACCGGAAAGCCTGAGGCTTCACCGCCCCCGCAACGCATCCAGCGTCTTCTTGCCCGCCCGGCCATCCGCCTTCAGCCCGGCGCGGCTCTGGAAGTCGGCGAGCGCTTCCTTGGTCTTGGTTCCGATTACGCCGTCCGGCTCGCCGACGGCATAGCCCTGGCGATTGAGCAGGGCTTGCATCTCGCGGCGCTCGGCGCGGGAGAGGCCGGGGTCGTCGGTCGGCCAGGGCGCCTGAATGCCCGGGCGTCCGCGCAGCTGGTCTGACAGCACGGCGATCGCCAGCGCGTAAGATTCGGCGGCGTTGTAGGAATAGATGGCGTCGAAGTTGCGCGTCACCAGAAAGGCCGGGCCGTTGCGGCCGGCTGGCAGCAGCAGCGCCGCCTGACCATCGCCCAATCCGCCGCCGTCGAGCCGCGTGATCCCGCGCGCGCCCCAAGCCGACATCGGTTGCCTCGTCGTGCGGCCGGAGGGGCCGCTATAGCCGGAAGGCACGCTCACCTCGAAGCCCCAGCGCAGGCCCGGCCGCCAGCCGGCCTTGCGCAGGAAATTGGCCGTGCTGCCGAGCGAATCGGCCGCCGAGCTGGCGATATTGCGGCGTCCGTCGCCGTCGAGATCGACCGCCGTGGAGAGGAAGGTGGAGGGCATGAATTGCGTATGGCCGAAGGCGCCGGCCCAGGAGCCGTTGAACTCCTCCGGCGCAATGTCGCCGCTCTGCAAAATCTTCAGCGCCGCGATGAACTCGCCTTTGAAATAGTCGTTGCGGCGCGGCGCCTCGCAGACGAGCGTCGCCAGCGACTGCACGACGCTGCGCTTGCCGAAATTCTTGCCGAAATCCGATTCGACGCCCCAGACCGCGACCACGGTCGCCGGATCGACGCCGTAACGCTGCTCCGCCGCATGCAGAGCGGAGGCGTGCTGCCGCATCATGGCGCGGCCTTCCTCGACGCGCTCCTCATCGACGAGGCCGGCGATATAGTCCCAGATCGGCGTCTTGAACTCGGGTTGCTTGTCCATGAAGCTCGGGGCGTCATTGGGCTCGAGTCCATTGGTCGCGCTGTCGATGATGCGCTGCGACACGCCCGCTCCGGCCGCCGCATGGCGCAGGCCGGCGAGGCAGGAGGCAAAATCGGCGCGCGCCGGCGCGGCGCAGAGGAGAAGGGCGAGAACCGCCGGGAGCTTATGCGAGATCTTCATGAGCGGATGCTAGGAACCTATGGTTACTGCTTCGTTGCCGCGATCGTCCGTTTCGGTTCATTTCGGCGCGGAGATCGGCTAATTTGAGGCCCAAGCCCGCGCGGAGACGGGCGGCGACGGCGCCCGGCCCAAAAATGGCGCGACACACACAATAAAGAGGAACCCCATGCTCTCGAGACTGCTCGCGCTGACGCTCGTCGTCGCGCCGCTCACCATCGACCACGCCGCCGCTATCTGCTGGTTCGGCTGTCCCGATCCGACCGAAGCCAATGCGCGGCAGATTTTCGACAATCTGCTGAAGCAGCGCTTCGACAAGCCCGGAAAAATTCTCTCCTTCAAGCAGACCATGACCGAGCGTCTGGAGATGCACGCCACCGGCGAGAAAGGCTTCGAGCTGTTCTTCAACGCCTCGGTGCAGTTTCCAGAGGGCGCCAATCTCGAATGCAAGCCGGATGACGCCGGCAAGTTTCCCGATGGCTGCTCGCCGAGCAAGCATTATGTGACCGCGCCGCGCAACAGCGATCCCAAGGGCAAGCAATTTGTGGCCCCCGGGGAGACGATCGCTTTCGATGAGGAATATCGCTTCTACGCAGACGGCGACGGCTGGAAGGGCCCCGACGGCGTCGTCTACAAGCAGTAGAAAAGGGCGGAATTCACCTTCTCCCACTCGTGGGAGAAGGTGGCCCTCGCGTCAGCGAGGGTCGGATGAGGGCGCCTCCAGAAGGCGAGGACTTCATCGACTGATTGCGACGAGATTTCAGGCGTCCTGATGGACCCTCATCCGACCCGGCTTCGCCGGGCCACCTTCTCCCGCGCGCGGGAGAAGGAAGTCGCGCGGTCAGATTCTGCGGATCAGGCGATCAGCGCGCGGGCGGCGCCGCGCTCGTCGCCGAGCGCCTCCAGGGCCTTGGCCACTATGGCGCGGGCGTCGAGGCCGGCGCGGGCGAGCATCACGTCCTGCTTGTCATGGTCGATATAGAGATCGGGCAGGATCATAGAGCGGAACTTGAACGTCCCACGCGCGCCGTCCAGCGCGCCATGCTCCGACAGGACTTGGAACGCCTGCGAGCCGAAGCCGCCGATCGAGCCTTCCTCTATCGTGATGAGGACCTCGTGATTGGCGGCGAGGCGCAGCAGCAGATCGCGGTCGAGCGGCTTGGCGAAGCGGGCGTCCGCGACCGTCGTCGAAATGCCGCGGCCGGAAAGCTCCTTGGCCGCCGTCAGCGCATCGGCGAGCCGCGTGCCGAGCGAGAGGATCGCCACTTTCGAGCCCTCGCGGATCACGCGGCCGCGGCCGATCTCCAGAACCTCGCCACGCTGCGGCAACTCGACGCCGACGCCCTCGCCGCGCGGATAGCGGAAGGCGATCGGGCCTTCGTCGAAGGCGACGGAGGTCGCCACCATATGAACCAGCTCGGCCTCGTCCGAAGGCGACATGAGCACCATGCCCGGCAGGCAAGCGAGATAGGCGATGTCGAAAGCGCCGGCATGGGTGGGGCCGTCGGCGCCGACGAGGCCGGCGCGGTCAATGGCGAAACGCACCGGCAGATGCTGGATCGCGACGTCATGCACCAGCTGGTCGTAGCCGCGCTGCAGGAAGGTAGAATAGAGCGCGCAGAAGGGCTTATAGCCCTCGCAGGCGAGGCCGGCGGCGAAGGTCACGGCATGCTGCTCGGCGATGGCCACGTCGAACATGCGGTCCGGGAAGGCCTTCTCGAACAGATCGAGCCCGGTGCCGGCCGGCATGGCCGCGGTGATGGCGACGATCTTGTCGTCGCGCTCGGCCTCGGCCACCAGGGTCTTGGCGAAGACGCTGGTGTAGGAGGGCGCGTTGGCCTTGGGCTTGTCCTGCGCGCCGGTCAGCACGTCGAAACGATTGACGCCGTGATAGCGGTCCGCCGCGGCCTCGGCCGGGCCATAGCCCTTGCCCTTTTGCGTCACCACATGGACCAGCACCGGGCCGTCGTCCTTGTCGCGCACATTGGTCAGCACGGGCAAGAGATGCTCGAGATTATGTCCGTCGATCGGCCCGACATAATAGAAGCCGAGCTCCTCGAACATCGTCCCGCCGCCTGTGATGAAGCTGCGGGAGAACTCCTCCGCCTTGCGCGCTTTCTCATAGAGGAAATGCGGCAGATGGCGGGCGAGCTGCTTGGCCGTCTCGCGCAGCGTGCGAAAGGCGCCGCCGGAAACGAGCCGGGCGAGATAGGCCGACATGGCGCCGGTCGGCGGCGCGATCGACATGTCATTGTCGTTGAGAATGACGATGAGACGGGAGTCGAGCGCGCCGGCGTTGTTCATCGCCTCATAAGCCATGCCCGCCGAAATGGCGCTGTCGCCGATCACCGCGACGACGTGATTGGCGCCGCCGGAGAGATCGCGCGCCACCGCCATGCCGAGGCCGGCCGAGATGGAGGTGGAGGAATGGCCGGCGCCGAAGGCGTCATATTCGCTCTCGGCGCGCTTGGTGAAGCCGGCGAGCCCCTTGCCCTGGCGCAGCGTGCGAATGCGGTCGCGGCGGCCGGTCAAAATCTTGTGCGGATAGGTCTGATGGCCGACGTCCCAGACGATTTTGTCGTTGGGCGTGTCGAAGACGTAATGCAGCGCGACAGTCAGCTCGACGACGCCGAGCCCGGCGCCCAAATGCCCACCAGTGACGGAGACCGCGTCGATCGTCTCGCGGCGCAGCTCGTCGGCCAGCTGGCGGAGCTGGCCGGGCTGCAGCTTGCGCAGATCCTGCGGCGTTTCGATCCGGTCGAGAAGGGGGGTCTTCGAAGTCGTCAAAGCGCCTACTCTGGTCTGGACGGGCCGAAGGACTCGACCGCAGGTGATCTCATATAGCGGGTCCGCCACATCCGGCAAATGCCGGACCTCGGCAGTTTCACTCTGGCACGGGAGGAAGCGCGCGCGCAACCGCGCAGCAGCACGGTCTCACTTCCGATCCCCTTATTCCCCAAATATTTATCTCTCATGTGACAAATTTCCCACAGGCTTTGGAGCGGCGGCGACGCCCGCAGCGCTGGCCTCGCTCTTGAAACGCCCGTCGCGGTCGACGTGATTCGTCTCGCAATGGCGTCGGACCTGGGCGAAACTGACATCGACGAGGGGCGAATCATGGCCACCACGCCATTTTGGATCAATAGGTCGGCGTTTCTGGGCAGCCTTCCCGGCCCTTCGAGAGCCGCAGAGCAGAGCGCGGCCGGCCGCGAAGGCGTCATGACGAACGGATCGCTGGAGACGGAGGCGCTCGACGTCGAGCGGATGAGCGAGCGCGTCCGCGATTGGGCCGAGCTCGTGTCGCGCGCCATCGAGCCCAATGGATTTCTGGAGCCCGGCTTCGCTTTGCCGGCGGCGCGGCATTTTCCGGCGAAATCGCGTCCGCTCTTCGTCACCGTCTGGCGGCGGGCGGGCGTTCAGGGCGCGCGGCGGCTGGTCGCGCTGTTTCCCATCGTCGCGCCCGGCTTCTCGCTCGGCGCGGCGACGGCGCGCGGCTGGCTGCACAAGCAGGCCGCGCTGGCGACGCCGCTGCTCGATCGCGAATGCGCGGAGGAGGCGGCCGCCGCCCTTCTCGACTGGTTCGCCGGCAATCGCTCCGGCGCGGGCGCCGTGCTCATTCCCATGACGCCGATGAGCGGGCCGGTCTTCGCCGCCTTCACCCGCGCCGCGCGCGCCACCGGGCGCGACTGGCGCGTGCTCGATCGGCATGAGCGCGCCGCTCTGCTCGCCGGCGGCGATCCCGAGGAGGTGTGGACGCGCATGTCCTCGCGCAAGGCGCTGAGCGAGATGCGCCGCCGCCGCCGCCGCCTCGAGGAGGCCGGCGAGCTGAAGCGCGTCGTCTATTCGACGCCGGCCGAGATTCCCCGCGCGACGGAGGATTTTCTGGCGCTCGAGGCCAGCGGCTGGAAGGCGGAGCGGGGCGCGCTGCTCGGCCATCCCTCGCTCGCCACTTTCGTGCGCAGCGCGACCCGTCTGCTGGCGCGTGAGGGCAAGATTCGCATTCACAGCCTCGAGCTCGCCGGCAAGCCGATCGCCATGGGCGTTGTCATCGAGAGCGGCGCGCGCTCCTATTTCTGGAAGATCGCCTATGACGAGAGCCTGCGCGCCCAGGCCCCGGGCGTGCAGCTCGTCTACGCCATCACCGAAATGCAATCGGAGCGCGCCGATATGGCGATCACCGATTCCTGCGCCATTCCCGGCCACTATATGATCGAGCGCTGCTGGCCCGATCGTCTCGTCGTCTGCGATCTGATGGTGCAGGCGAAGACCGACGGCGTCACGCAATTCGCCGAGGCGCACGCCAAGGAAGTCTGGCGGCGGCGTCTGCGCGAGACGGCGAAGCGGCTCTATCACCGCGTGCTGAGCCGCAAGCGGTGAGCGGACGCCACCGCGCGTCCGCACGCGACCGGAGGCCGGGACATGATCCGCGTCGGCATAGGGGGATGGAGCTTCGCGCCCTGGCGCGGGCTGTTCTATCCGCAGACGCTGCCTGTCGGCGAGGAGCTCGCTTTCGCGAGCCGCCATGTGACGGCGATCGAGATCAACGCCACATTCTATCGCACGCAATCTCGCGCGAGCTTCGTGAAATGGCGCGAGGCGACGCCCGATGATTTCGTCTTCGCGGTCAAGGCGCATCGCGCCGCCGTCAACGCCCGCGCTTTGTCGGAGACGGGCGAGACGATCGAGCATTTCCTCGCGAGCGGCGTGACGGAGCTTTCCGACAAGCTCGGCCCCATCCTCTGGCAGCTGCCGCCCTATAGGCGCTTTCACGCCGAGGAGCTCGCCGCCTTTTTGAAGCTGCTGCCAAAAAAGCGCGGCGCGCTTCGCCTGCGTCATGCGCTCGAGGTTCGCCACCCATCTTTTCTCGACGAGAAATTCATCGCTCTGCTACGCGCGGAAAATATCGCCGCGGTCTTCGTCGATTCCGCCGATGATCCTGCGATTGCCGACGCCACCGCCGATTTCGTCTATGCGCGGCTCAAACATGCGCGCGACGATCGCGTCATCGGCTATCCGGCGGAAGAGCTGGATCTCTGGGCGCGGCGCGCGCGCGAATGGGAGAGGGGCGCAACGCCCGCCGATCTTCCGCATCTCGCCGCGCCGGCGACGAAGAACGCGCGCGATGTTTTCGTCTTCGTGATCAATGGCGCCAAGCGGCGCGCGCCGGCCGCGGCGCAGGCGCTCATTGCGCGGCTTCGGGCTTGACGTCGTCCTTCTTGCAGATCGCCTTCAGCGCCGCCCAATTTTCGTCGTCGAGCAGCGGCGGCCCGCGCTCGCCTCTGTCTGCCGCGGCGAGCGCCGCGAGCCGATCGGCGGTCAGCGGATGATCGTGCAGCAGGCCGAAGGCGCTATTCTCCGCGCCGGAGATGCGCGTCAGCAGATCGCCGAGCGGCTTGGCCGGGCGGCCGAGCCGGGCCATCAGATCGGCGGCGAATGCGTCGGCCTGCGCTTCCGCCTCGCGCGAATGGGCGGCGCCGATCAGCGCCTTGCTGGCGAAGACCAGCGCGCCGGCGCCGGTCACATCGCCGAACAGCAGGCCGATGAGATAGGAGGTTCCGCCCGTGGCGATGAGCTTGCGCATGGAGTCGCGATGTTTGAGATGGCCGATCTCATGGGCGACGACGCCGGCCACTTCGTCCGGCGTCTTAGCGCGGGTCAGCAGTCCCGAGAACACATAGATCTTGCCGCCGGGCAGAGCGAGCGCATTGGGAATGGCGGATCGCAGCGCTTCTATGCGCGCCGGCTCTTCCAGCGCGGCGGCGGATTGCAACCGCTCGGACAATCGCGTCAGCGCTCTCGCGCCTTTCTCGCCGCCGCAAGGCTCGGCGGAAAAGACGCTGCGCAATTGCGCCTCCGCGGCCTCGCCGATCCGCCGCTCGAAGGAATGAGGCACGAGCGGCGCGATACGATCGGCCGCGAAGGGAATGCCGAACCAGATCAGCGCGACGAAGCTCGTCGTCGCGGCCAGCGACCAATAGACGATCGCGCGATTCGCGCCGGGCCGCGTCTTGCCGGCGAGATAGGGGCAGCGCGCGATGATCTCATTGTGGAGGCGCGGATCGTGCAATTCGAGGCGCGCCAGCTCGCCCGCCGCCGCCGTCTCGCGCCGCAGCGCGAAGATCGGCGAGTCGATGCGGCGAATATCGTCATAGGGCCAGGAGGCGAGCGTCGCGCCATTCTGGACGATCTCCAACGACGCGCCGAAGCGCAGAGCGACGCGCCGCTTGCGGCTGCTCCAGCCGTCGAAGAAGATCACGGCCTCGTCGTCGAGAGCTTCCGGCTGCGGCTCCGCGCTCATGTCAGAAGCCGACGACGTCGAGACTATCGGCGAAACCCTCGCCGATGGCGCTCGGCGTGACGCTGGCGTGCATCGCGACATCCTCCGCTTCCGCGAGATCATGGACGACGACCGAGCTCGCGACGAGCTTCCAGACGCGCTGTGTGAGAAAGATACGCGAGGCGACACCGATCGCGAGAAAGGTCGCGACATAGACGCCGATCCAGGCGGTCATTGTCCCGATGGGAAATTGCCGACCTGGGGTTACGGCGCCCTGGAAGCCGGTCATCTTGGCCGCCACGATCACGAGAACGATCGCGACAATGGTCAGGCCGACGACGATGGCGAACAGAGCGTAGTAGTTGGTCAGCAGCCTGGTCGTGTCGAGCTTGCTCTCGAGGCGAATTCCGCCGAGGCGCAGCCCGTCGATCCACCAGCGCCATTGCGCGCCTTTGAAGGCGGCGTAGAGCGAAGGATACAGCAGAAAGGCGACGACAACGCCGAGGATGATGAGCAGCCCCGTCGCGCTGGAATTGTTCACCATGGTGCGGCCGCTTCCATCGCCGGCAGGCACGCCTGGGCGCTCGGATGAGCGAGCGAGGACATACAGCAGCATTGGATAGGCCAGCGAGACCGCCCAGATCCACCAGCCGCGCTTGAAGAAATCGCCGCCGCGGCCGACGAAATCGCCCTCCAGCGCGCCATAATAGGTGTTGCGCATCTTATAGCGCTCGAGCGCCGCCTCCGCCCAGGGCAGGGCGAGGCCGAGCGTGAGCGCGATCAGCAGTCCCCAGCCGATGGCGCGGAACATATAGGCGAGGCCGGAGCCGCCCATGCCGAAACGCAGGCCGCGCCAGGCGCTGCGGTTGAGCCGATAGCGCCGCGCGCGATAGATGGCGAACTGGCCGAAGGCGGCGAAGAACAGGCCCAGCGGCAGCGAGGCGAAGGCCTTTTGCCGCTCCGCCTCGAAGCCGACGACGATATAGGCGATATAGACGGGCGCGAGAATGGCGAGCGCGAAGAAGAAGCCGAACAATAGCTCGCGCGCCGTGCCGACATATTCCAGCGCATCGCCGCCGATGACCGTGCTCGACCAGAGATAGCGGCGCATATTGGTTGCGAGCCAGAAGCGATAGAAGCCGGCCGTCACCAGCTCCAGCAGCGCGCCGCGCGTGACCAGACGGCGAAACGCCCCATTGTCGCCGGTGAAGAGGACCGGGACCGGCGCCGCCTCGGAAGGAGATCGCGCGGCGACGTGCTCGTCCGCGAAGGAAATGTCGCTCATGATGCGATCCGCCTTTCGCAATGTTTTCGTTATGTAACTGCCCTACAGTATAAGCTGGATGAGGCCGCGGCAAGCTTCGATCTGGACCGATGCGCGTTATATTCGCATGTCGGATGAGAAAAGGAGCGGCCGATGGCGGAGCATTGGTTTATTTCGGGCGCCAATAGGGGCATCGGCCATGGGCTGGCGATGCTGCTCGCGGACCGCGGCGACGATGTCGACGCCTCCGTGCGCAGCGAGGAAGCGCGCGAGCGGCTGCAGAAAGATGTGGCGCGCCATCGCGCGCGCTTCTCGATTCATGTCTTCGACCAGCGCGACGAGGCCGGGATTCGCGCCGCCGCGCGCGAGCTGGCGGGGCCGCTCGACGTCCTCGTCTGCAACGCCGGCGCATATGGGCCGCAGACGCAATCGACATTGGACATGGATTTTCCCGGCGCGCTCGATCTCTTCGACGTCAATACGCTGGGGCCGTTGCGGCTCGTCCAGGCCTTTTTGCCGCTGATGCTGCGCGCCGACAATCCGCGCATCGCGCTGATGTCGAGCGGGCTCGGCTCCATGGCGATGGAGGGCTCCACCAATATCGCCTATCGCGCCGCCAAAGCGGCGCTGAACAAGATCGCCCAAGGCCTCGCCCATGATCTGAAGCGCGAGAAGGTCACGGTCGTCGCGCTCAGTCCCGGCTGGGTGCGCACCGATATGGGCGGGAAAAACGCCGATCTCTCCGTAGAGGAGAGCGCGAGCGGAATCCTGAAGACGCTGGACGCGCTGACCCTGGCGGACACCGGCCGCTTTCTCGATTATCGCGGCCGCGACGTTCCTTGGTAGCCGTCAATGCAGCGGGCGTGAGACCACATCGGCGCCGGCCGAGGCGGTGTCGTTCATCTGCTCGCCGAGACGCTGCAGCTGATCGCCGAGATTTTCGCGGGTGCGCGGATCGACGATGGCGAAGGGCGTCGAGACGGCGACGCTCGCCGCCGTTCCCACGGTCGAGGCCGCGCCGGTCGCCACTTGGCCGAGGCGCTCGCCCACGCCATTCTGATTGTCGGCGAGCGTCTGGCCCTGCGCCAGCCGCGCGCCGATGGAGCGCACGATCTCCGGCGATTGCGCGAATGTGCCATGGCCGAGCGGGTCGGCGGATTTCACCGTCGAGAGATCGACGACGGTGAAGCGCCGCTCCGCCAGAGCGTCCTTGAACGGCTCGCGCGCAGGATCGATGCCGCCGAGCCGCACCTTGTCGCCCCATACATGGCGGGAGGCGGCCAGCGCCTCGTCCTCGCGCGAGACGAAGAGGGTGAAGATGGCGCGATGCTCGTCGATCTCGGCGATCTGCCGCGTGAACACGTCGTAATCGACGTCGGGCGCGGCGAGCATCACATTTTTGATCTTGGATGGGAGGCCGCGGTCGCGGATTGCCATTTGGCGCAGCGCCTCCAGCGTCACCCAATTGCCCATGGAATGCGCCAATATCGAGATCTCGCCGACGGACGGGTCCTTGGCGAGCATATGCAGCACATGCTCCAGCGCGTCGCGGGAATAGCTCGCGCTCTCATGGTCATAGCCATAGTCGAGCAGCTTGCCGCGCGAGGGCCAGGTGAACAGCACCGGCAGCGCGCTCGTGCCGGAATCATGGACGATCTGCGCGAGGCGATAGACCGCCTCGGCGAAGAGCGTGTTGAAGCCGTGGACGAAGACCAGCGCCTGACGCTTGGGCGTCTTGACGATGCGCGCGTCGAAGCGGCGCGCCGCCTCCTGCTGGCCGAGCAGATCGGCGCGCAGCGTGACGAACTCGCGCGTGGGATCGCCCGGCAGAGAATCCGGCCATTGCACTTCGCCGATCTGGCGCGCGCCGTCCGGCGGAATGGAGATGGCGATATCGGCGAAGGCGAGGCCCTTGCCGCGCTCGCCGGTGAAGAGATCTCCCGGCTCCGCGCCGCGATCGCTGCGCGTCGTGGCGACCAGCAATTCGACGCGATTCGTTCCCGCGGTCTGCGGCTGCGGCGTCAGCACGCCATGGGGACGTCCGCCGCAGCCGCCCGTCGCGAGGGCGAGGCAGAGGGCGAACGACGAAAAACGAACGCGTTTCGAAAAGCGGCTCATTCGGCAAAGCTCCCGATCCGCACCGGGAATAAACCGCCGGCCGAGACGAGTCACGCGCTTCCATTCCCCTTCGAGGGGCGGGTGCGACGATCGATCGGGAAAGATCGGACATCGAAAGGTGTTAGTAACCGGTGTGTTGCGAGATTACGTGCAAATTTTCAAACTCATAGCGAAGTGTGCGATCCATGGCGGACAGCTCGGCCGGGAAACTTCCCTGCGCCTTTCTCCTCGCGGCGACTCTCGCCGCTTGCTTCACGCCCGTCGCCCTCGGCTGGGCCGGCGGCGACCCGCTGCTCTGCTGGATCGCAGCGGCGCTCGCTGCTTTCGCGGCGGCGAGCGCGATCGAGCGCCGCCTCTCGGCGCAGATCGTCGCCTTGGAGAAGATCGCCGCGGGCGATCGCTACGCGCCTTTTCCGCCCGCGAGCGGACGTTCGGCGGCGCGGCTCCGCGGCGTCGCGGAGGAGCTGCGTCGCGCTCTGATCGCCGCCGACGCTTTCGCCGTCGCCGAGCGCAGCCGCGCGGCCGAGCAGTCGATTCGCGAGGCCGGCCGCGCCTTTTTCATGCAGCGGCTGCGCCAGATCGCGGAGGAGACCGAAGATGCGCTCGCCGTCGCCGACGCCGGCGCGCGATCGGCGGCGGGCGACTGCGCCGCCTGCAATGGCGACATGCTCCGCGGTCTCTCCGACGCGGCCGCCGCCGCGGCCACGGCGGCGCAGAATGTCGATGGACTGGCGCTGGCGGCGCGGGACGCCATCATCGGCCTCGTGGCGCGCTCCTCGCGCCAGGTGACGGCGTCGCGCATGGCGGCCGATCGCAGCGCGGCCGATCTCGCGCGCGCGGAAGACATCGTGCGCGGCCTCGCCGCCGCCGCCGGCCGCATCGGCGCGGTGAGCAAGCTCATTCAGTCGATCGCCGGCCAGACCTCGCTGCTCGCGCTCAATGCGACCATAGAGGCGGCGCGCGCCGGCGAGAGCGGGCGCGGCTTCGCCGTGGTGGCGAGCGAGGTGAAGACGCTCGCCAATCAGACCGCGCGCGCCGCCGCCGAAATAGAGACGCAGATCGACTCCATACGTTACGCGGTGGAGGACACGGTCGGCGCCATCGCCGAAGTGTCGACGAGCGTCGAGGCGGTCGCCGGCGTCAATCGCGACCTCGCCGACACTCTGAGCCGGGAGGCGGCCGAGCTCGAAGACATAGGGGCGCGCGCATCCCTCGTCGCCCGCGGCGTCGGCGAGGCGCTGCCGGATGTCGGCGGCGCCGTGGCGCGGGCGCATTCCGGCGGCCGCTCGGCGCTCGCCGCCGCGCAGACGATGCTCGGCAGCTCGAAGAGCCTCGTTTGCGCCGTCGATCGCTATTTCGCCGATCTCGACAATGGCGCGATCCGCATCGGCATATTGCATTCGCTCTCCGGCACGATGACGAGCAGCGAGCGGCCGCTGCAGGAGCTGCTGACGATGCTGGTCGAGCGCTGCAATGCGCAGGGCGGCCTCCTCGGACGCCCGCTCGAGGCGGTGATCCTCGATCCGCGCTCCGATCCCGCCCTCTACGCCGAGCAGGCGCGCCTTCTCTTGGAGGAGCGCGGCGTCGCGGCTATCTTCGGATGCTGGACCTCCGCCTCGCGCAAAGCCGTGCTTCCGGTGGTCGAAAAGGCCAAGGGCCTGCTCTTCTATCCGAGCCAATATGAGGGCGAGGAGCGCTCGCCCAATATCGTCTATGCCGGCGGCACGCCGAGCCAGACGGCGATCCCCGCCGTGGATTTTCTTAAAGGTCTCGGCGCGCGGCGCTTTCTGCTCATCGGCAATGACGACGTCTATCCGCGCGTCACCAACGCCATTCTGCGCGCCTATCTCGTCGCCCATGGCGCGGACGCGTCCGATATCGCCGAAATCTATGCGCCGCCCGGCCTCGAGGATTGGCGCGCCATCGCCAGGGACGCGCGTCGCTTCGCCGCCCGGTCCGGCGCGGCGATCGTCTCGACGGTGAGCGGCGACGCCAATCTGCGCTTTTTCGGCGCGCTCGGCGACGTCGCCTTCGCGCCGACCTTGTCGCTGTCGATCGGCGAGGCGGAGCTGCCGGCGCTCGCGCATTGCGATATCGACGGGCTCTATGTCGCATGGAACTACCTCCAGTCGATCGACTGCCCGGAGAACCGTAGCTTCGTCGCGCAATGGCGGCGCTATAAGAACGAGTCCGACGCCACGACCAATGACGCGATGGAGGCGAGCTATCTCGGCTTCGAGCTATGGCGCGCGGCGGTCGTCGCTGCGGGCTCCGTCGATGTCGCGGCGGTGCGTCGCGCGCTGCCGCTGCATGCGCTCCGCGCGCCGAGCGGCTTCTCCCTGAGGCTGGACGCCGAGACGCAGCATTTGCACAAGCCGGCTTTCATCGGCCGCGTCGCGCGTGGAGGCATCGCTCCGGTCTTCGTCGGGGAGGGGCTGATCGCGCCGCAGCCCTGGAGCCCTTGGCTCACCAAGAACCGCGCCGGAAAGGCGCGCGCTGCGTGACGGCGCGAGATCGCGCGCCGCCGAAAACGAAACGAGCCCGAAGGCTCGCAGTGCGAAGGCCGTAGCCCCCGGACCGCGAGCCTTCGGGCTCGCTCGAAACAGGCCCTGAGGAAATCAGGGCGTGGCGGCGGTCTTCAGCTTGGAGAGGGCGCGGATTTTCACGCGCACGCTCGCCGGCTTGGCGGCGGCCTTCACCATCTCGCCCGTGGCGGGATTGCGCACCAGAGTGCCGGCCTTACGCGCCGGAACCTTGCGCAGCGATACTTTCAGCAGGCCGGGCAGGGTGAACTCGCCGACGCCGCGCGGATGCACGGAGCCGAGGAACACCTCCTCGAGCGTGGCGTAGACCGCAGCGGCGGTCTTGCGCGGAAGCTCGTTCTGCTCGGCGAGCAGATTGATCAGGGCCGACTTGGTCAAGCTCTCCTTCACCGGACGAATCGCGGCGGCTTCGGGTTTCTTGGCCTTCTTGACCGCCGCAGGCTTCTCGCTCTTCGCCTTGGCCATCGCAAATCTCCCTCGAATTCCCATGAAAAGACGCGTCATATCGAACGCGCCATGTGAGGATTCGTTTGCTAACGCTTCGAGAACTGATTCGCAATCGGCGCAGCGCTCGATTTTTGCAATGCCGGCTGCGCAAAATCACTCGTCGAACACGCCCTCCAGCGCATAATGCGTCACTGTCTTGCGATTGGCGATGAGCTCGTCGATCGTCGGCTCGCCCTTCAGAGCGCGGGAAATCGCCAGCTTCGTCGCCTCGTAATTGGTGCGATAGAGATCGCGCCGATCGAGATTGGGATCGGTCGCGCAACGCGGATCGAGCCAGATCATGATGATCATGACGAGATCATCGACCTGATCTTTCGGAATGATTCCTTCCGAAACCGCATCGACGATGGCGTCGCCAGTCGCCGCCTGCACGACGCCGCCGAGCAGTTCGACGTAGTCATTGGAGCGCACCGTCATCTTGGTCGTCATCATGGTGGCGGGGCGCACCTGCTGATTGAGGTCGCGAATGACGAACATGCGCGGATGGCCCGCGACCTGTCCCGTCATCGAGGCGAAAGCCGTCCCCACCGGGCCTTTGACGCTGCCGATCATGACTTCCGGCATGGCGTCGGTAAATTGCCCGTCCGCCGCCAGAACCGTCGCTTCGCCCGTGGCCAGCCAGATCTCGCTCATATGGTTTTTCCTTCTCTTTCATCGGTCGGTGGCGGTCGAATAGCACCGGCCGTCCGCCGCCGGAAGGGGCGCGCACGAATGCTGTAATTCTATCTTCTAAATGTGATTATCGCGCGCTAGACTGCGGCTCTGTTTCGAGAGAGGCCGCAATGAAGATTTTCGCCCCGACACTTCTCCTCGCCGGCGCCTTCGCCGGCCTCGCCTTCGCCGGTCATGTCCTCGCGCAATCGGAGGAGGCGCGCCGCCTCGTCGGTCCCGTCGCCTTCAGCGATTGGCGGCAGGACGGGCCTGGAACCTGGCGCAAGATCACCGCGCAGGATTTGCCCGCGCCGCTCGCCAGCGCGCCGACCGCCGCGCGCTCGCAAGTGGTCACGCGGCCGGACGGCGCCGCGCCCAAGACGCTCGCGGGCTTTTCGGCTGAGATTTTCGCCTCCGGCCTCGAAGGCCCGCGCGTCATTCGCCATGCGCCCAACGGCGATATTTTCGTCACCGAGAGCGTCGGCGGCCGGCTCCGCGTCTTTCGTCTCCAGGATGGGAAGATCGCGCCGGCCTCGTCCTCTATCTTCGCCTCGGAACTCGAGCGCCCTTATGGGATAGCCTTCTATCCGCCGGGGCCGGAGCCGCGCTTCGTCTATGTCGGCACGCCGACGAAAGTGCTGCGCTTCCCTTATAAGAACGGCGATCTTTCCGCCTCCGGCCCCGCCGAGACGATCGCGAATCTGCCCGGCGCCGACGGCGGCCATTGGACGCGCGATCTCGTCTTTTCGCGCGACGGCAAGACGCTCTATGTGTCCGTCGGCTCCAAGACCAATGTCGCCGAAGGCCATCCGCGTCCTTCCGCGCAGGAGGTCGCGCAGCTCGAGGCGGCGCATGGGCTGGGCGCGAGCGCCGGCGCCGAATTCGAGCGCGCGACAGTGCTGGCCATAGACCCGGAGGGAAAGAGCCGGCGCAATGTCGCCAATGGGCTGCGCAATTGCTCCGGCCTGCAATTGCGGCCGGGGACCGACGATCTGTGGTGCATCGTCAATGAGCGCGACATGCTCGGCGACGATCTGCCGCCCGATTACGCCACGCGCGTGAAGGAGGGCGCCTTCTACGGCTGGCCCTGGCATTACATCGGCGCGCATGAGGATCCCCGCCACGCCGGCGAGCGGCCGGATCTCTCGAGCAAGATCACAATTCCCGATGTGCTGTTCCAGCCGCATTCGGCGCCGCTGGGCATCGCCTTCTACGACGGCGGCCAATTCCCGGCGGAATATAAGGGCGACGCTTTCGTCGCTCTGCACGGCTCCTGGAACCGCGCCGAGCGCACCGGCTACAAGATCGTGCGGCTATCCTTCAAGGACGGCGTCCCGACCGGCGAGTATCAGGATTTTCTCACCGGCTTCGTCGTGGACGACACGCGCGTCTGGGGTCGCCCCGTCGATGTCGCCGTGGCGCGCGACGGCTCGCTGCTGGTGAGCGAGGACGGCAATGGGACGATCTGGCGTGTGTCCTATAGCGGCGCGGCCGCGCCTGTGCGGACCTCGGGAAATTGAGCGGAGACGGCCGCGCCGTTTCGGCGGCCGTCAGTGCTGGGCGCGTTCCTTGTGCCCGGCCTGGGCGCGCGCCCGCGCTTCCGCGGGCATGCTGGTCCGATCGATGTAGCCGGGCTGATATTCGCCGCACCAGTCTTCCGCGGTCACGAGGGGCCACGCCGTGTCCATGGTTCCCTCATGGCCGCGCATGGGCAGCGGGGCGTTGCGGCGGCATTGGTTGTCCGGCTGGCGCCAAAAACGACAATCTCCGCAGTGCATAAGCGTCTCCTGTGCAGAATTCGTCGCCCGAGCCATTCAATCGGCGGAGCTTCAAAAGGTTCCAAACGAGCGGCGTGTCCAGATGACGCGTTCGGCGGCCGAGAGAGGGCGGCGTGCGCCCTTCGCGGCTGGACGCAGCGGGCGCCTTTGGCCTATTTCTTGGGAAAAATGCCGGGTGACGATCTCGTCCCCAGGCTTTTCCAGGAAACGCCGAGGCTCGCGCTATGTCCCTCCCACTCGCCACGCCGGGCCGCAAGCTCGGCTCCATCGCCGTTTGGACCGCAATCGTCGCGCTCGGCGTCTTCTCGCTCTTCACTCTGGCGATGGCGCGGGGCGAGACCGTCAACGCAATGTGGCTGGTCGCGGCGGCGATCTGCGTCTATCTCACCGCCTATCGCTTCTATTCGCTGTTCATCGCGGAACGCGCGCTCGGCCTCGATCCGCAGCGCAAGACGCCGGCGCATCGTCACAATGACGGGCTCGATTATGTGCCGACCGACAAATATGTGCTGTTCGGCCATCATTTCGCGGCCATAGCCGGGGCGGGGCCGCTGGTCGGCCCGGTGCTGGCGGCGCAAATGGGCTATCTGCCCGGCACGCTCTGGCTGCTCACCGGCGTCGTCTTCGCCGGCGCGGTGCAGGATTTCGTCGTGCTGTTCATCTCGACGCGGCGTGACGGGCGCTCGCTCGGCGATCTCATCAAGACGGAGCTCGGCCCGGCCGCCGGAATCATCGCCATGGTCGGCATTCTCACCATCATGGTCATATTGCTAGCCGTGCTGGCGCTCATTGTCGTCAAGGCGTTGGCGGACAGCCCCTGGGGCTTCTTCACCGTCTTCGCCACTCTGCCCATCGCCGTGCTGATGGGCGTCTACGGCCGCTATATTCGCCCTGGCCGCATATTCGAAATGTCGGCGATCGGCTTCGTCCTGCTCATCGGCTCCATAGCGCTCGGCCGCACGGTCGCGGAGACGCCGGCGCTCGCCGCGCTCTTCACCTTCAAGGGCGAAGCGCTCGCCTTCATGCTGATCGGCTATGGCTTCGTCGCCTCCGTTCTGCCGGTGTGGTTCCTGCTCGCGCCGCGCGACTATCTCTCCACCTTTCTGAAGATCGGCACCATCGCCTCGCTCGCGCTCGGCATTTTCTATGTCATGCCGGAGCTGAAAATGCCGGCGGTCAGCCGCTTCATCGACGGAACCGGGCCGGTCTTCGCCGGCAGCGTCTTTCCCTTCCTCTTCATCACTTTGGCCTGCGGCGCCATTTCCGGCTTTCACGCCCTCGTCTCTTCCGGCACCACGCCCAAGATGATCGGCGACGAGACGCAGATCCGCTTCATCGGCTATGGCGCGATGCTGATGGAGTCATTTGTGGCCATAATGGCGCTGGTCGCCGCCACCGTGCTCGATCCGGGCGTCTATTTCGCCATGAACAGCGCGCCGGCCGTCATAGGCTCCACAGTCGACACGGCGGCGCAGACCATCTCGTCCTGGGGTTTCGTCATCACGCCGGAGGCGCTGAGCCAGGCGGCGGCCGAGGTCGGCGAGAAGACGGTGCTCTCGCGCGCGGGCGGCGCGCCGACGCTCGCCGTCGGCATGGCGAAAATATTGTCGGGGGCGATCGGCGGCGCGTCCATGACCGCCTTCTGGTATCATTTCGCCATTCTGTTCGAGGCGCTGTTCATCCTCACCACTGTGGACGCCGGCACGCGTGTCGCGCGCTTCATGATTCAGGATCTCGTTGGAACCTTCTGGCCGCGCTTCAAGCATACGCGCGCCTGGATTCCCAATTTCGGCGCGACGGGGCTCGCCGTCGCCGGCTGGGGCTGGTTCCTCTATCAGGGCGTCATCGATCCTCTCGGCGGCATCAACACGCTCTGGCCCATGTTCGGCATCGCCAATCAAATGCTGGCGGCAATAGCGCTCACGCTCTGCACTGTGGTGCTGTTCCGCATGAAACGGGAGCGTTACGCCTTCATCGCCGCGGCGCCGGCAGCCTGGCTCTATATCTGCACGCTGACGGCGGGCGCGGAGAAGATTTTCCATCCCGATCCCAAGATCGGCTTCCTCTCCCATGCGGCGCGCTATTCGGTCGCGGCGGCGGACGGCCGGCTGCTCGCGCCGGCCAAGACCGCCGCCGAGATGAGCCGCATCGTCTTCAATGATTATGTGAACACGACGCTCTGCGCCATCTTCATCGCGCTCGTATTGTCGATGCTGTTCTTCGGCCTGCGGGCCATCGGCGAGGCGCGGCGCGCGACCAGCGTCACCACCAGGGAGACGAGCGATGAGCTGCGCGATCTGCAAATTGCCCGCGCTTGATCTCTCCAAGCTCGGGCAAAAGCTGCGCGACGGCGCGCGGCTGATGATCGGGCAGGGGGATTACGAGGCCTATGTCGCGCATCGGCGCGCCAATCATCCGAGCGAGCCGCTGATGACGCGCGAGGAGTTCTTCCTCGAGCGTCAGGCCAGTCGTTTCGGCGAGGGCGGCCGGCGCGCGATGCGCTGCTGCTAAAGCGCTTTCCGATCGAAAGGAATCGTTCGATCGATCAGAATTCGCTTCCAACGAAAGAATCTAGAGCGCTTTCTGATCCAGTTGGATCGGTATAGCGCTTCTAGGGGGAGGTTCGGCGCTCGGCCCGGCCGAGCGCCCGAAAAGTGAGCAGCGCGGCCGCTTCCGAAGTATTCAGCGCATAGGCCATATAGAGAAATCCGAGACGCGTGATCCGCGTCTCGCGGATTTTTTCGACCAGCTCCGCCGTCTCGACGGGCGCGAGCGAGGCGAACTCCTGCAGTATATCTTCCGCCGCATGGCGGAATCTCTCGCGCTCGCCGAGCGTAGCTCCATCCCAAAGTTTCGGATTGGACCCGAATTTCGCGAACAGCGATTTCGCGATGGTTTCGATCAGGTCGATCATGTGAGTTCTCTATGTGAGCTGTGATTTTTGAACTCTGTTTCCACCCTCGGCACATTCTTGATTTTGTCCCAGCCTATTGCGGAGCCGCCGCCACGCGAAGCTCGATAATCTACGCATTCGCGCGCGGGGAGGGGCGAGATGCGTGGCCCCGCCCCCTGCGCGCCTTCACCTTTTCGCGCTTCTGCTCTAAGCTCGGGGCCATGTCCGCTGACGCCGATCTTTGCTTGGAGACGGGGCTCGCCGCGCTCGTCGATTGGTATGTGTCGATCGGCGTCGACATAGCGATCGACGAGACGCCGCATGACCGTTTCGTCGAGAGCGCCGCGCCGCCGCCGGCGCGCGCCATCGCGCCCGCGCCTGTCGCTGCGTCTTCGCCTTCACCAGCGCGTCGGGCCGAGCCGCCGGCGCGGGAGACCCGCTCCCAGCGCTCCGCCGCGCCCGTCTTTACCGAGGAGGCCGCCCGCGGCGCGCGCGAGGCCGCGGGCGCTGCGCGGACGATCGAGGAATTGCAGGAGCGTCTCGCCGGTTTCGACGGCTGCGCGCTGAAGGCGACGGCCGGACATTTTCTCTTTTCGGCCGGCGCGCCCGGCGCGGCTCTCATGGTTCTGGATTTCTCGCCCGGCGAGGAGGAGGAGCGCGGCGGCGAGGCTTTCGTCGGGCCGGAGGCGCGGCTGCTCGATAATATGCTGCGCGCGCTTCGGCGCGACCGCTCCGGCGCCTATCTCGCCTATGCGACGCCCTGGCGTCCGCCCGGCGCGCGCGAGCTCAACCCGGCGGAGGTGGCGGCGCTCAATCCCTTCCTGCGTCGCCATGTGGAACTGGCCGCGCCGCGCGCTCTGCTCATTCTCGGCGATTTCGCCGCCCGCGCCGCGCTGGGCTCGCCGGATGTCGCGCGCTATCGCAACGCCTGGTTCGATTATGATTGCGGCGGCGGGACTGTGCGCGCGCTGCTCGCGCCGTCGCTCGCCAGCCTGCTCAGGACGCCGGCGATGAAGCGCCGCGCCTGGCGCGATCTGCGCGCAGTGGCGGCGGCGCTCGGCTGATCACTCCGCCGCTTCGCCCTCAGCGCCGCCGCCGAAGCGACGGGCGACATAATCTTCGACGATGCGGGTGAATTCTTCCGCTATGCCCTCGCCGCGCAAGGTCATCGCCTTCTTGCCGTCGATGAAGACCGGCGCCGTCGGCGCCTCGCCCGTGCCGGGCAGCGAAATGCCGATATCGGCGTGCTTGGATTCGCCCGGCCCGTTGACGATGCAGCCCATCACCGCGACATTGAGCGTCTCGACGCCCGGATAGTCCTGCCGCCACACCGGCATGCGCTCGCGGATATGCGACTGGATATCGCGCGCCAGCTCCTGGAAGACGGTGGAGGTGGTGCGGCCGCAGCCGGGGCAGGCGGCGACCAGCGGCACGAAGGTGCGAAAGCCCATCGTCTGCAAAATCTCTTGCGCGACGCGCACCTCATTGGCGCGATCGCCGCCGGGCTCCGGCGTCAGCGACACGCGGATCGTGTCGCCTATGCCGTCCTGCAGCAGCACGCCCAGCGCGGCCGCCGAGGCGACGACGCCCTTGGAGCCCATGCCGGCTTCGGTGAGGCCGAGATGCAGCGCATAATCGCTGCGCAGCGCCAACATGCGATAGACGGCGATGAGATCCTGCACGGCGGAGACCTTGGCCGAGATGACAATTCTGTCGCGCGAAAGGCCGATCTCCTCGGCGCGCTCGGCCGAGATCAGCGCCGAGCGGGCGAGCGCCTCGCGCGTCACCGCGCGCGTGTCCAGCGGCGCCGCGGAATTGGCGTTGATGTCCATCAAATGCGTCAGCATCTCCTGGTCGAGCGAGCCCCAATTGGCGCCGATGCGCACCGCCTTGCCATGCTTTATGGCCAGCTCGACGATCGCGCCGAATTGCCGGTCCTTCTTCTCCTTGAAGCCGACATTGCCCGGATTGATGCGATATTTTTCGAGCGCCTCGCCGCAGGCCGGATGATCGGCGAGCAGCTTGTGGCCGATGTAGTGAAAATCGCCGATCAGCGGGACGTCGATATTCTTCTGCGCGAGACGATCGCGAATATGCGGCACGGCGGCGGCAGCCTCGTCGCGATCGACGGTGATGCGCACCAGCTCCGAGCCGGCGCGGACCAGCGATTCGATCTGCGCGACCGTGGAGTCGACATCGGCCGTGTCGGTATTGGTCATGGACTGGACGACGATGGGCGCGCCGCCGCCGATCGTCACCGCGCGCGGCCCCCGGCCGATCGTCACCGCCGCCGTCCTATGGCGCGGCGCCGGCTCGGCGGAGATGGGGTCGGGAAGGCGGGTCTCGATTTCGTCGGTCATCGTCGGTCGTGTCCCCTCGATGGGATTTGGATCGTCTCGCGTGAGGTCTGCCGTCTTCCTTCTCCCCGCACGCGGGGAGAAGGTGAGGATGTGGGGCTTGGGCGTTTTCCGTTGGGGTTCGAGCCCCGAGCCCCTCACCCCGACCCTCTCCCCGCACGCGGGGAGAGGGGGAAATACGGCGAACCCATCACCTGGAATCTGTCGAGCCTTGGTGGGCCGGAACGCGCCCCGCGTCAAGCCGGCGGCAGCAGCCCCATTCGCCTGGCGAGGATGCGGTCCAGCAGCCGCGCCGGCAGCAGGCGCGGCAGCACCCAATCCAATAGATAGTTCGGCACGACGCGAATGCGCGCCGGGGGCCGCTTCTCGGTCAGCGCGCGCAGCACGGCGGCGGCGACCCGCTCCGGCGGCGGGCCGAGCCGGCCCTTTTCGACCGCCCATTTCTGCAGCCGGCGGGCGGAGGGGCCGTAGACGGTGGAATCATAGCGGCCGAAATCCGCGTTCTCGGCCTTGTCCCATATGGGCGTGGCGATCACGCCCGGCTCTATGACCACCACATCGACGCCGAAAATCATCAGCTCTCGCCGCAGCGAGTCGGACAAGCCCTCGAGCGCATGTTTGGAGGCGGCGTAGGCGCCGAGAAAGGGCGAGGCGAGGCTGCCCGCCACCGAGCTCATGTTGACGATGCGGCCGGGCGGGCCGCGGCGCTTCTCCGGGCTCGCGCCGAGCAGAGGCGCGAAAGCCTGGGTGACGGCGATCTGGCCGATGACATTGATCTCGAGCTGGAGGCGGACCTCCTCTATCGGCTGATAGAGCAGCGGCGCCGCAAACGCCGCGCCGGCGTTGTTGACGAGCCCGGCGAGGCTCGCGCCCTCGAGGCGCCGCTCGGTCTCCCGCGCCGACTCGGCCACGGCGGCGGCGTCGGTCACATCGAAGAGGAGCGGCGTGAAGCTCGCCGCGCCGAAACGCGCTTGCAGCCGCGCGCTGTCGGCCGGCGTGCGGACGCTGCCGAAAACGTGATAGCCCTGCGTCGTCAGCGCCTCCGCCAGCGCATAGCCTATGCCGGTGGAGACGCCGGTGACGACGACGAATTTTTTCTCGCTCATGCGGCGGCTCCGGCCAGCGCGCGCAGGGTCGCCATGGTGGAGGAATCGGCGCGGCCGTCGACGAGGGCCGGGCGGAAATGCCGCTGAAAGGCGGCGACCGCGTCGGCGCAGGCTTGGTCGTAATCGCCGGTGACGTCGATCTTATAGCCGTAATCTGCGAGCGCCTGCTGCAATCGCCTCACCTCGTCGCCGCGCGCGCCGGTCTCCAGCGCCGCGCCGCCGATGATGGCGGCGGGCTCCACATAATGGCCGACGCCGAGCTCGGCCAGCGTCTTCCAGGGGAAGAACTCGCCGGGGTCGATCTTGCGGCCGATGGCGATGTCCGAATGGGCGAGCACGCGCCTCGGCGCTATGCCCTGCCGCGCGCAGATATCGCGGCACAGCGCCGCTGTCGCCTCGATCTGGCGGTCCGGGAAGGGGCGCGGATCGTCATGGCCGGGATGGACGATCTCTATGCCGATGGAGGCGGAGTTCAGATCGGTCTCGCCGGCCCAATAGCTGCGGCCGGCGTGCCAGGCGCGGCGCGCCTCCGGCACGAGCTGCAGAATCGTCCCGTCCTCATCGACGAAATAATGCGAAGACACCTGCGCTTCGACGCTGGTGAGCAGCGCCAGCGCCGAGGCCGCCGTCGGCATGCCCGTGTAATGCAGGATCAGCGCGGAGATGGGCGTCAGCCGCTCATTGTGATTGGGCGAGGGACGGAAATCGGCGGCGTGCGGCGTGTCGGGTGAGGGCATTTCGATTCCGATGAGGCCTATGGACTTCTATACCCCCGACCCGCCGCTCGCGGCCAGCGCCCTCATGCGCGGGACTGCTTCGTCTCGCGCCGCTCACGCCGCCAGAGCGGCGAGCACGCGCGCCCAGGAGCGGGAGCCTTTCTTGAACGAGCTATAGGCGTATTTTTCATTGGGCGAATGAATGCGGTCGTCCTCGAGCGCGAAGCCGATCATCAGCGTGTCCATGCCGAGATCGCGCTTGAAGGCGCCGACGATCGGGATGGAGCCGCCGCAGCCGACCAGCGCCGCCTCCTTGTCCCACTCCTCCTGCAAGGCCCGCCGCGCGCGCGACAGCGCCTCCGAGCCGAAGGGCAGCTGCAGCGCGCGCGAGGCGCCATGGGGAACGAATTCCGCGCGCACATCGACCGGCAGGCGCTCGCGCACGAAGGCGCGGAACGAGTCCAGCACCTTCTCCGGGTCTTGCGTCCCGACGAGGCGGAAGGAGATTTTCGCGCTCGCCTGCGCCGGCAGCACCGTCTTGGCGCCGGGGCCAGTGTAGCCGCCGATGATTCCATTCACATCGCAAGTGGGGCGCGACCAGACTTGCTCGATGACGCTGCGGCCGCGCTCTCCGGCCGGGCGCGCGACGCCGACGCTCTTCAAAAACGCCGTCTCGTCGAACTCCAGCCCGCGCCATTGCTCGGCGATCTCCTCCGGCAGCTCGGCGACGCCGTCGTAAAAGCCCGGCAGCGTGACGCGGCCTTCGCCGTCATGGAGATCGGCGATGATCTTCGCCAACACATGGATCGGATTGACGACCGGCCCGCCGAATATGCCCGAATGCAGATCGCGGTCGGACGCTTTGAGGATCACCTCCTCCTGCGCCAGGCCGCGCAGCATCGTCGTGATGGCGGGCGTCTTGGCGTTCCACATGCCGGTGTCGCAGACGAGCGCCAGCGCCGGCTCGGACAATTCCTCACGATTGGCGGCGAAGAAATCCGGCAGCGAGGGTGAGCCGGTCTCCTCCTCGCCCTCGAAGAGGAAAGTAATATGGCAGGGCAGGCCGCCATTGCGCTGAAAGGCGCGGCAGGCCTCGAGGAAGGTCATCAGCTGGCCTTTGTCGTCCGAGGCGCCGCGGGCGACGATCTCCTCGCCCTTCTCGCCTTGCACGAGGCGCGGATCGAAAGGATCGCTGACCCACAGATCGAGCGGGTCCGGCGGCTGCACGTCATAATGGCCATAGAACAGCACATGCGGCGCGTCCGGCCGCTTGGCTTTGGCGTGGCCGACGACGATCGGATGCCCGGGCGTGTCGCGCACGCTGGCTTCGAAGCCGAGCTCGCGCAGCTGGCCGGCGAGCCAATCGGCGGCGCGGCGGCATTCGGAAGCGAAGGCCGGATCGGTGGAGACCGATTTGATGCGCAGAAAATCGAAGAGGCGATCCGTGGCCGCGGGCAGATCGGCGTCCAGGGATTGGAGAACGGTTTCCGTCGACATGAAAGGGGCTCCGCTGCGGGTCGCGCTGCGCGGCGCAGCGCGAGTCGCGATGAAAACTGCAAGCTGGTCTCGAAGCTAGTGCGAATGGAGCGTCATGAAAAGAGCGGAGGCTGCTCGGCTGGATTCATCGCTTCCGTAGGCAACGGCTTGGATCGAAATGCCCCGCGATGCGCCAGGAGCGGATTTCATCGGGAAGAGCTGGTCGCTGCGTCGGACCGACATGCGAGCCGGACTGTGGTGACTCCCGATTCCTGTCAGATTTTCGTCAGGCTGTCGAAAAACGCTCGTGCCTCCGCTTTGGCCAAATTTGAAGCCTTGCAGTCCACCCGCTCCTCCATGAACCGGGAGACGAGTTGAAAGCCCAGTGAATATCCGAGCCACCGAGGCAATTCGCCAACACCGAAAAACCAACGACTGTGGCTATAATCTTTGCGGTCCCAATCTCGCGCCGCAAAGGGAACATGATGGCGGATTTCTTGGATATCGAGTTGTTCCCATGGTTCAGGCGCGCCAGCCCAGACTTCTCGAGCGAAATGGCCCGCCAGACCTTCTGATACCAATGCTTCCCCCAATGATGACCCGTAACCTGGTCCCTCCCAGCGAGCCGCATGATGAAGCTCATGGGCGAACATTCGCTCAAATGATCCTTCTGAGTTTGCAGAAAGGGCGGGATTATCAGGATCAACAGTGATGAAGATCACTCCCGGCCCCGGCGAATACCCGAGAATTCCTTTCTCGGGAATGACCTGCTTTCCCGTCTGCACAATAACATCGATGGGGCCAATCGGCATAAGGGCGACCGCCCTATCGTGGCTCTCTTTTAGAGAAGCCGTAAGCCAACTGCGAAGGTTTGTAAGTGCGCCGCGGGCATCAAGGAAATGGAGATTCAGTGATGACATGCTTCCGACCTCAGCCGAGGGGATTATTTGGCCGCAATATCGTCTTCGACTATGCTCCGGAAGCGCACAATGGCGAGCGCCCGGTTTGAGGCGCCGGGTGATCTCCGTCAGCCCAAGATCTACACAGATGCGCTCGAGCGAAAAAGGACCACAGAGCGACGAAGGTCACGATAGACTATGTGAATTTTCATGCAAGGCTTCATAGCGAAGGCCCTGAATTCCCGTGGCTCCTTTCGAGCGCTAGAGAAGGTGCCATAAGGGTCATCAAGCCGAAACCCAAACCGACCCACCACTCGTCCCCCTTCCGGCGTCGCCCGCACTTCCCAAGCCCTCATGTGCAGCCTAAGTAATGGGCGCGCTCCGTTCGGTGGGGCGGTGACGTCATGAGGAGACTTTCGGATGAATTTTTCCTTCCGCTGGCCGTCTCTGCTGGCCGCTCTCTTCCTTGCTCTCTCGCTATCGGGCTGCGGCTACAACACGATTCCGACGCAGGAGGAGGAAGCCAAGGCCAAATGGGCCGAGGTGGAGGCGCAATATCAGCGCCGCGCCGATCTCATCCCCAACCTCGTCGCCACCGTGCAGGGCTACGCCAAGCATGAGAAGGACGTGCTCACCGCGGTGACGGAGGCGCGCGCCCACGCCTCGCAGGCCAAGGTCGATGTCTCGCAGCTCACCGATCCTGAAAAATTGAAGCAGTTTCAGGAGGCGCAGGCGCAGCTCTCCGGCGCGCTGGGGCGGCTGCTCGCCGTCAGCGAGGCCTATCCCGATCTGAAATCCAACACCAACTTCCTGGCCTTGCAGTCGCAGCTCGAAGGCACTGAGAACCGCATCAATGTGGCGCGGCGCGATTACATTCAGGCGGCGCGGGAGTTCAACACCTCGCTGCGCACCTTCCCGACGCTGCTCTGGGCCAAGACCGTCTTCGCCGGAACCAAGCCGCTCGCCGAATTCACCGCCAACGCCGGCGCGGAGCAGGCGCCCACGGTGAAGTTCTAGAATCTTTTTGCAATGGGAGATCGCCGCTGATGCCGTCGCTTCCTTCGTGGCCTTCGCGTCGCCGCGGCGTCTTCGCCACGATGCGAGGGACACGAAGCCTCGCTCTGCTGGTCTTTCTCCTTTTGCCGGCGCTCGCTTGCGCGGCGCTCGATTTTCCCGCGCTCACCGGCCGCGTCGTCGACGACGCCCATATTATTCCGCCGGCGGCGCGGCAGGCGGTCGAGACGAAATCGAAAGAGCTGGAGGAGAAGTCCGGCATTCAGCTCGTCGTCGCCACCGTGCCGTCACTGCAGGACACGGATATAGAAACTTTCGCCAATGGCCTGTTCCGCTTCTGGAAGCTCGGCGAGGCGAAGGCCAATAATGGCGTCTTGTTCCTCATCGCGCCCAATGAGCGCAAGATGCGCATAGAGGTCGGCTATGGGCTCGAGGGCACGCTCACCGACGCGCTCTCCAAGGTCATCATCGCGACGGCGGTGACGCCGAAGTTCAAGACCGGCGATTTCGGCGCCGGAATCGAGCGCGGCGTCGATGGAATCGTCGAAGTGCTGAGCGGCGATTCCGCCGAATGGGAAAAGCGCGTGAAAGTGCGCGCCGAGCATTCCGAGCCGGGCTTCGACGAGATCGTGCCTTTCATCATTTTCCTGCTCTTCATGTTCGTCTTCTTCTCCATGCTCGCCAACGCGCGCGGCGGCGGGCGGCGCCTCTATCGCGGCGGGCGTGGGCCGATCATCTATTTTCCGCCGTCGAACGACAGCTGGTCCGGCGGCTCCTCCTGGGGCGGCGGCGGTTCCTCCTGGGGCGATGGCGGCGGCGGATTTTCAGGCGGCGGCGGCTCGTCGGGCGGCGGCGGCGCCTCGGGGGATTGGTGATGCCCATTTCGGAAGCGGATAAAGAGCGCATAGCGGAGGCGATCGCCGCCGCCGAGCGGCGCACGGCGGGGGAGATCGTCTGCGTCTTGGCGCGCCGCTCTTCCGATTACGCCTATGTGCCGCCGCTGCTGGCGGCGCTCATCGCGCTCGTCGCGCCCTGGCCGCTCGTCTTCTTCACAGAGCTCGGCGTGCGGCTCATTCTCGCCGTTCAGATTCTCGTCTTCATCGGCGCGGCGCTGCTGTTCTCGCTGCCGCCCTTGCGGCTCGCGCTGACGCCGCGCTTCGTCAAGCGCGAGCGCGCCCATCGCGCGGCGATCGAGCAATTTTTCACGCGCGGCGTTTCGGCAACCAAAGAGCGTACCGGCGTGCTCATCTTCGTCTCGCTGGGCGAGCGCTATGCGCGCATCGTCGCGGATGAGGGGATAGCGGCGAAAATTCCGCAGGAGGATTGGCGCGCGGCGCTCGATCTTCTGCTCGCGCGCGTGCGCGAGGGGCGCATCGCCGACGGCTTCGTCGATGCGATCGGCGAATGCGCGCGGCTTTTGTCGAAACATGTGCCGCCCGGCGGCCATGAGGAGCTGCCGGACCGGATCTACGTGATTTGAAAAATCCCGGAGACGCCGGGGGCGCTCCGGGAAGTCGCGCGAGGAGAAGGCTCTCAGCCGATCAGCCGGGTGAGCTGGTGAAGGACGATGATGAAGAAGGCGAGCGCGCCGACGATGCCGGCGACGGCTTTGAAGAGCTCCGCATTGCTGTGCATGACGATTCTCCCTCTATGCAATTTTTTTTGTGACGACGACGCTGCGCATCGTCGTGGAGAAAACTGCGCCGCGCTTTCATCGCCGACAATTGCGCGCGCCTGCGGCAGAATGGCGCGAAGCGCTCGAGCGAGTTGAATTTGCGGCGGAAAGCGCGGCGGCTACAAAAAGTCGCGCCCAGCTAATTGCGAGACGGGCGCGCGATAGCCGCAACTCGACTCCGTCGCCGCCGCGTCGTTAATGGAAAAGCAATCTTCGTGGCGGGGCGGGCGAGCTATTCCAAGCATTAACCCGTTTACGTTAATATACGTAAGGCGCGAGTCGAGAGCGGCGCGCGTGAGCATTGGTGAGCGGATCGCCCGCGTGACAGCGTGGCGCCGCCCGGTGGCGTGAGGCAGAAGAGCATGGTGTTCCGCGGCAGTTTCGCGCGTGCGTCTGTTTTGGCGTTCGCAGTCGGGCTCGGTTCGTCCTCTGGCGCCGCCGCCGAGCCGCGCGCGCCTTTCCGCGCGCCGCTCACCATCGCGCCGCCGCCGCTGGTGCGGCAGCTCGAGGTGTCCTGGCTGCGTATGGAGGAACCCCCGGCCGACATTTTCGCGCCGCCGACGACATCGGCGCTGCTTCCCATCGTCAACTCCACTGCGCTCGCCGTGCTTCCCGCCGGCGGCGGCTTCGATGTCGCCGAGGCGCTGCTCAGCGAGGAGCAGCGCGCTTTCGCATTCGCGCTCGACTCCTGGGCCGGCGCCGCGCGCGGACTAGAGCAGCGCGCGCGGCGCAGAGCGGTCGCCGCTTTTTATGCGCAGCGCGCCTATAAGCCGCTGTGGCGCGAGGCCGGCGCCTGGCGCGCCTCGGCGCCGGCCGCGATAGAGCGGCTGAGCCGCGCGCGCGACGATGGTCTCGATCTGCGCGGCCTCGCCTATCCTTCGGAGACGAAGCTCGGCGGCGATGCGGATGAGCTCGCATTGTCGGAGGCGGTCGTCGCCTATGCGGCTCAGGCCTCCGGCGGACGCATCGATCCGCGGCGCCTGTCGCGTCTCATCGGCGCGCATCCCGCTCTGCCGGAGGCCGGCGCCGTGATCGCGACCATCGCCGCCGCAGGATCGCGCGCGGGCGATGTTCTGCAAGACTATAATCCGCCGCATGAAGGCTATCGCGCACTGCGGGGAAAGCTCGTGGAGTTGCGCAGCGCCGGCCTGCCGGAGCTCGACAGGCGTTTCGCCGAGGCCGCGCATTCGGTCGCGCATGACGCCGCCCCGGGCCGCGAGGCGCCGAGCGCGCCGCCGCGCCGCTCCAACGCGCAGGTGGAGGCGGAGATCATCGCCAATATGGAGCGCTGGCGCTGGCTGCCGCGCGATCTCGGCGAGAGCCGCATAGAGGTGAACATCCCCGATTTCGAGCTGGCTCTGGTGCGCGACGGACATGTCGCGCATCGCGCCCGCGTCATCGTCGGTAAGGAGGGCACGCCGACGCCGCTGTTCTCCGATAAGATGCAATTCATCATCGTCAATCCCTATTGGAACGTGCCGCCGTCGATCCTGACGAAGGAGATGCTGCCCAAATTCGGCGGCGATCTCGGCGCCATCGCCGCGCGCGGCTATGAGGTGATCACCCGCAAGGGGCAAACTTTCGTGCGGCAGAAGCCCGGCGAATCCAACGCGCTCGGGCGCATCAAATTCATGTTCCCGAACGACTTCTCCGTCTATTTGCACGACACGCCCAATCATGCGCTGTTCGCTTCGGCGCATCGCGCCCTCAGCCACGGCTGCGTGCGCGTCGATCAGCCCTTCCGCCTCGCCGAGGCGGTGCTGGGGCCGGGCAGCGGCTGGCCGGAGGAGCGCGTGCGCAAGCTCGTCGGCTCCAGCGAGCGCTATATAAATCTCGCGCGACCGCTGCCGATCCACATAGAATATTTCACGGCATTCGTGGATGAAGCGGGACGCCTGCAATTGCGCGGCGATCTCTACGGCTATTCCGCCAAGGTGCGGCAGGCGCTGGGGCTCGAGGGGTAGTCTCTCGGAGAAAATGGGACGCGCTTCGCAAAGAAGCGGGACAGCGCGTCACAGAGTCGGCGCGTAGCCGAAGGCTTGATTCAAGCGCGACAATGCGACGCCGAGATCGATGGCCGCGCTCGCCCGCGCGCGCTGCGCGTCGAGCTGCAATTGGCGCACGCGATAGAGATCGAAAGCGTTGATCTCGCCGAGCCGGAAGGAGCGCCGCGCGAGATCGAACTGCTCGCTGGCGACCGAAAGGCGCTTGGCGGCGAGGCCGTCGGCGCGCCGCGCCGCGGCGACGGCGGCGCGGGCGGCGTTGATCTCCGCTGCGACGAGCCTCTGCGCGCGGCCGAATTCGGCGTTGGCGCGATCGAATTCCGCCTGCGCCTCGGCGATGCGCGGAATGTTGCGGCCGGGCGTCGGCAGCGGAATGCGAAAGCGCACGCCGACCGTATTATTGTTGGAGCGGATCGGATCTTCGGTGGCGGGCTCTGTGCCTTGCTCATTGCGGCCGAAGATGGCGATCTCCGGATTGTCGATGAAGCCCGTCTCGATCAGCCGCATCTGCGCCTGCGCCTTGGCGAGCGCGGCGATCGGCGCGCGTAGCGCGGGATGATCCTCCGGCGGGCGCGCCGGCAATGGCGCCTCCAGCGTTCCATCCGGCGTGGCGCCGTCGGTCAGCACCTCATAGGCGGCGCGCGCGGCCTTGGCGGCGGCGTCGGTCTGCGCCACTTCCGTCTCGGCGGCGAGCGTCTCGTTGCGCGCGAGCAATTCGTCTTGCGCGGCGTTTTCGCCGAGATCGACGCGCCGCTTCATGTCATTGCCGATATCGCGCGCCGTCGCCAGACGATCGCGCGCGATGGCCGCGTCTTTCGCCGTGCGTTGCGCCGTCCACCAGGCGTCGCGCACCAGCGCCGCGACATCGAGCCGGCGCAGCGCCAGACGCTCGACGATCTCGGCGACGCCGGCGGTGACGTTGAGCTCATAGGCCTCGCGTTCGCCCGGCAGCCAGATCGGCATTCCGATCTCGAGCTCGGATTCGCGATAGCCCTGCACATTGCCTTTGACGCGCTCCTGCCGCGAGCCGCCGAAGAAGGGCGAGCCGGGCGTGAAGGAATTGGCCTGGGCGTAGCGCGAGGCCACGGCGCGGCGTTGCGCCTCCAGCGCGGCGCTCTGCGCATCTATGCCGATCGCCTGATCGAGATGGCGCGTGAGCACGAGGCCGAAGGGCTTGCCCGGCGGTTTCTGCTTCGGTTTCGGCTTCGGCTTAGCCTTCGCCTCTATGCCCGGCGGCAGCGGCGAGACAGTGAGCTTGGGCTGCGTCTGCGCGGCCGCGCTCGCGGCGAGAACAAGGACGAGCGTGGTCGAAAGAAGCGGAGGAATACAACGCATGGTTTTCATCGACGCTGAATCCGCCAGCGGGAGTCCGGCGCCGTGGTCGTTGCGGGCTGCGTCGCGGCGCGCTTGCGCAGCAGACGCTTGAAGTCGAAGCGATCGTAGAGAATGGGCAAGAGCAGCAGCGTGAGCGCGGTGGCGGTGACGAGGCCGCCGATGACGACGATGGCGAGCGGCCGTTGGATTTCTGCGCCCGGACCCTTGGCGAAGAGGAAGGGCGCGAGGCCGAGCGCGGCGATGGTCGCGGTGAGCAGCACCGGGCGCATGCGGCGGCGCGCGCCTTCACGCACGGCCTCTGGTATGGCGCGGCCCTCGGCGACGAGCTTGTTGATATAGGAGATCAGCACCACGCCATTGAGCACGGCGATGCCGATGAGCGCGATGAAGCCGACGGAAGCGGGCACGGAGAGGAACTCGCCGGAGAGCCACAGGCCGATGACGCCGCCGATCGCCGCGAAAGGCACGTTGCAGAAGACCAGCGCGGCCTGAGACATAGAATTGAAGGTGAGATAGAGCAGCAGAAAGATGAGCCCCAGCGCCAGCGGCACGACGATGGCGAGCCGCGCCGAGGCGCGCTGCTGGTTCTCGAACTGTCCGCCCCAGACCAGCTCATAGCCCGGCGGCGTATGCACCTCCTTGGCGACGGCGGCCTTGGCCTCGTCGACGAAGCCGACGAGATCGCGTCCCGTGACATTGGAGAGCACGGTGGCGTAGCGCCTCGCCTCTTCGCGGATCACCTGTATCGGGCCATTTTCTGTGTGTATGTCGGCGAGTTGCGACAACTCCACCACCTTGCCGTCGGCGGAGACGACCGGCAGGCGCGCGTAATCCACCGGCGAGCGGCGCGACACCGGATCGCCGCGAATGACCAGCGGCGTGCGCACCGGACCCTCGAGCACGAGGCCGACCTGCGTGCCGTCCACCCATATGCGCAGCCCGTCCTGAATCTCGCTGGCGTTGAGGCCGAAGCGGCCGGCGGCCAGACGATCGATCCGCGTCGTGAGATAGCGCATGCCGTCGTTCTGCAGCGCGAAGACGTCGCGCGAGCCTTCGATCTTGCGCAAGGTCCCGGCGATCTCGCGGGCGAGGCGGTTCAATTCGTCGATGTCGTCGCCGAACACTTTCACCACGACGTCGCCGCGCGCGCCGATGATCATCTCCTGCACGCGCATGTCGATCGGCTGCGAGAAAGCGTAGGAAATGCCAGGGAAAGTGTCGAGCACCTGGCGCATCTCGCCGAGCAGCCAGGCCATGTTGGGCTCGCGCCATTTGTCCATCGGCGCGAGCGTCAGGAACATGTCCGTCTCGTTGAGGCCGACGGGGTCGATGCCGAGCTCATCGGCGCCGGCGCGCGCCATCACGCCCTTGATCTCCGGCACGCGCGCCATCAGCGCGCGCTCGATGCGCATATCGGTCTCGGCGGTCATGTCGACGCTGATGGTCGGATGCTTGCGCACGGTGATGACGGGCGTGCCCTCGTCCATCACCGGCATGAAGGTCTGGCCGATGTGATTGGAGGCGAGCAGCGCCAGAGCGAGGCCGACGGTCACGGCGGCGCCGACGACCATGGGCCGGCGCAATGCGCGCTCGAGCAGCGGATCGTAGAAGGCGGAGATTTTGCGCACGAGCCAGGGCTCGTCGCTGCCGCCGGCGCGCAGCAGGGTGGCGGCGAGCGCCGGCACAACGGTGAGCGAGAGAATGAGCGCCGAGCCCATGGCGAAGGCGATGGTGAGCGCGACCGGCGCGAACAGCCGCCCCTCCAGCCCCTCGAGCGAGAGTAGCGGCAAGAAGACGGTGATGATGATGACGGCGCCGGAGACGAGCGGGACGGCGACCTCGCGCGTCGATTCGTAGGTGACGCGGATGCGGTCTTGCAGATCGGCCTTCTCCATCCCGGCGAGGCGATGCTCGACATTCTCGACGACGACGACGGCGCAATCGACCAATATGCCGATGGCGATGGCGAGGCCGCCGAGCGACATGATGTTGGCCGAGAGCCCGTAGAGCCGCATGATGGCGAAAGTGGAGAGCGCGGCGAGCGGCAGGATCAGCGAGACGACCACCGCCGCGCGCAGATTGCCGAGGAAGAGGAAGAGCAGAATGACGACGAGGACGATGGCCTCGATCAGCACTTTCTGCACGGTCCACACGGCCTTGGAGATGAGCTCGCTGCGGTCGTAGAAAATCTCGACCTTCACGCCCTCCGGCAGGCGCGGCTTCAGCTCCTCGAGCTTGGCCTTGACGCCGGAGACGACCGTGCTGGCGTCGGCGCCGCGCAGGCCGAGCACCAGCGCCCATACCGCCTCGTCCTCGCCATTGCGCGTGGTGACGCCATTGCGGGCCAGCGCGCCATTGCGAACCTCGGCGACATCGCCGACGCGCACGATTCCGGTCGGCCGCGCGGCGACGACGACGGAGCGTATGTCCTCGAGCGTGCGCAGCCGTCCCTCGGCGCGCACCAGTAGCGCCTCCTCGCCGTCGCGCACGCGGCCGGCGCCGTCGTTGCGATTGTTCTCCTCGAGCGCGTCCTTCAGCATCTTGACCGTGATGCCGCGCGCCGCCATGGCGGAGGGCGAGGGAGCGACCTCGAAAGTGCGCACGAAGCCGCCGAGAACATTGACGTCGGCGACGCCGGGCAGGCCGCGCAATGCGGGACGAATCGTCCAATCGACGAGGCTGCGCTGCTCTGTCGGCGTGAGCCCGCCGCCGACGAGGGTGAACATCAGCATTTCGGCGAGCGGCGTGACGATGGGCGCGAGGCCCCCCGAGGCGCCCGCCGGCAATTGGTCGGCGACCGAGGCGAGTCGCTCGTTCACCTGCGTGCGCGCCCAGAAAATATCGGTGCCTTCGCTGAACTCGAAAGTGAGCAGCGCCACCGAATAGCGCGTCGTCGAGCGCATACGCACGAGATTGGGAATGCCGCGCGCGGCGATCTCGATCGGCGCGGTGACGCGGTTCTCGAGCTCTTCCGGCGTCAGGCCGGGCGCGCGCATGGAGACGAGCACCTGCGCCGGCGCGACATCGGGAAAAGCGTCGATCGGCAGCTTGGAATAGGCGTTCGCGCCCCAGACCGCGAGAGCGATCGCGGCGAGAAAGACGAGGAGCCTCTGGCCGAGCGCCGCTTTGATGAGTTTATCGAGCATGTCGCCTTTCGCTCACTTAGCGCTCGGATCCTTGGCAGCCAGCTCGGCGAGCAGGGTCAGCATTCCGCGCGTCGCCACCTGATCGGAGACGGACAGCGGCCCCTGGATCGACGCATATTGCGGCGTCTCCGAGACGAGGGCGACCGGCACGGCGCGAAAACCATCCGCAGAGCGCAGAAACACCCAGTCCTTGTCGCGATAATGGACAACGGCGTCGGCCGGCACGCGCCAGAGCGTCCCGCCCGTTCCTTTGATGCGCAGAATGGCCTGCACCGCCTGTCCCGGTCGAATCGGGGATTTGCCGGGCGAGAATTCCGCGACTGCGGTGACCGATTGCGTCGCCGGATCGACGGTGCGGCCGATGCGGATGAGCTTGCCCTCGACGCCATGGCTCGGCAGCACGACCTTGTCCGTGCGGTCGAGGCCGGCGGCGCGGCCGGTCGGGATTTGCAGATTGACCCAGATCGGCCTGAGCCGCGCGAGGGTGACGAGCGGAGCGGCGGCCATCACGCGGTCGCCGACCGTGGCGTGGCGGGTGAGAACGACGCCGGACACCGGCGCGCGCACGGTGAGCGCCGCGCCGAGTTTGCGCTCTTTGCGCAGCGTCTCGATCGCCTGCTCGCTCATGCCGTCGAGCGCCAGCAACTGGCCGCGCTCGTCCAGCAGCGAGCGCGCCTGCGCCGCCTCGGCGCGCGTCACCAGCAGGCGGCGCTCGGCGATGATGCGCTCCTTGTAGAGCTGCTCGTCGCGGCGCAGCTTCTCATTGGCCAGCGCGGCGTCGGCGGCGGCCTGGAGGAAAGCGCGCTGCGATTCGATCAGCTCGGAGGATTTCAAGGTGGCGATGGGGTCGCCCTCCTTCACCTCCTCGTCCGGCGAGACCAGAATAGTCTCGACGAGGCCGGCGGCGGGAGCTGCCACCATGCGCAATTGCTGCGGCGGAACCACCACGACTCCCGGCACGACCAGCTCATCCGAGCCGGAGCTTTTTTCCACCGGCTTGGTCTCTATGCCCGCGGCCTGGATATCCTGATCGCGCAGCGGAATGGCGATCTCATCCGCAGCGACGGCCACGCTCGCGAAAAGCGCGCCGGCTAAGCCGACGATGACGGCAAGATGCTGAAACTTTTGTATGTTCATTCCGCCTGGAACCGGTCTTTGCGTCGGCGCGCAATTTCGCTTATCGAAGCTGACGAAAAGCTGACGAGCTCGAACTCGACGCTGACGCACAACCGAAGTTCGAGCAGAGCATAGCACCGTAGCCCTGTGACATGCGAATTTTACTGGTGGAAGACGACGAGCGCATTTCCCGCGATGTGGCAAAAGCTCTGCGCGCGGCGGGTTATGTCGTCGACAGCGTCGACAATGGCGAGGAGGCCTGGTTTCTCGGCGATACGGAAAATTTCGCCGCCGTCATTCTCGATCTCGGCCTGCCGGGGCTCGACGGGCTCGCCGTGCTGGAGCGCTGGCGCGAGCAGGGCCGCCGCATGCCGGTCTTGGCCTTGAGCGCACGCGGCTCCTGGAGCGAGCGCGTCGCCGGCATAGACGCGGGCGCCGATGATTATCTTCCCAAGCCGTTCCAGCCGGAGGAATTGCTCGCGCGGCTGCGCTCCATCATTCGCCGGTCGGCGGGCCACGCCTCCTCGGTGACGCGCAATGGCGCGCTCTCGCTGGACGAGCGCAGCATGACCATCAAGATCGACGACGCCGCGGTCGAGTTGACGGCGATCGAATATCGCCTCGTCGCCTATCTTCTGCATCGCCGCGGTCAGGTCGTGCCGCAATCCGATCTCGCCGAGCATGTCTATGGCCATGACCAGCAGAGCTCCAACGCCGTCGAGGTGCTGATCGGCCGCGTGCGCAAGAAGCTCGGCGCGCAGGCGATCGAGACCAAGCGCGGCTTCGGCTATCTGATGCCCGATCTCGACCGATGAGAACGCGCTCGCTGCGCCTGCGGCTGTTTCTCTTCGGAGCCGCCGCCATCGCCGGCGCGCTGGCGCTCGCCGGCTTCGTGCTGGCGCTGCTGTTCGAGCATCATGTCGAGCGCACGATGGACGACGACATAGAGACCTATGTCCGTCAGCTCGTCTCCGATCTCGCGGTCGATTCCGATGGACGGCTGCGCGTCATCACCGCGACGCCGGACCCGCGTTTCGCGCGGTTTCGCTCGGGCTTCTATTGGCAGGTGGCGAGCGACGACAGAAGCGACGTCGAGCGTTCCGCCTCGCTCGGCGAGGAGGCGCTGGAGTTCTCCGGCCGTTGCGAGAGCGGCGAGCGCATCTTCTATCATCGCCTGCGCGGGCCTTGGGGCAATGCTCTGCTCGGCGGCGAGCGTTGCGTCGCGCTCGGCGGGACGGCGGCGTCGCGCCTGCGCGTGCTGGTGGCGCTCGATCTCTCCGGCGTCGCCCGCGCGCGGGACGCTTTTGCAGCGGAGCTTTTCGCCGCGCTCTTTCTGATCGCGATCGGCCTGACCTTCGCCACCTGGATTCAAGTCGGGCTCGGCCTCGCGCCGCTCGCGGGGCTCGGCGTCGCGGTGAGCGAGATCGCCAAGGGACGTCGTCGCCGGCTCGATTCGCCGGCGCCGCCGGAGGTGTGGCCGCTCATCGACGAGGTGAACGGATTGCTCGACGAGCGCGACAAGGAGATCGAGCGCGCGCGCAATCGCGCCGCCGATCTCGCCCATGGATTGAAGACGCCGCTCACCGCGCTCGCCGCCGACGCCCGGCTCTTGCGCGAGAAGGGCGAGACCGAGATCGCGCGCTCGCTCGATCGCATCGGCGACGCCATGCATCGCCATGTCGCGCGCGAGCTGGCGCGGGCGCGCAGCCGCGGCGTCGCGCGGGGCGGCGCGCCGACGCCGGTCGCCGAAGTGGTGGACGCGCTGGCCCGCACGCTCGCCTCGGCGGGGACGGAGGCGCGTTTCGAAATGCGCATCGCGCCGCAGGCGCGCATCGCCGTCGATCGCGTCGATCTGATGGAGATTCTCGGCAATCTGATGGAGAACGCGGCCCGCCACGCGCGCGAGCGCATTCGCATCTCTTTCGGGGGCGGGCTTTTTATCGTCGAGGATGACGGGCCGGGCCTGCCGGAGGGCAGCGAAGCGCTGATCCGCCGTCGCGGCGGCCGGCTCGACGAGACCGGCGGCGCCGGCCTCGGCCTCGCCATCGTGCAGGACGTTCTCGACGCCTATGGCGCCGATATGCGCTTCTCGCGCTCGGCGCTCGGCGGGCTGCGCGTGGAGGTGGATTTGTCCGGCGCCGCCGAATCTCCTGCGGCGGGCTGAGCGCGGCTCAGCCGAATTTCAATCCCGAATCGATCGTCAGCCCGACGCCGACGCTGGCGAACTTGTCGCCGCGCACGATCTTGGCCTGCGGCGTATGCACGAGGCAGGCGCGCTCGATCGCCGGAATGAAAGTGCTGCCGCCGGTGAAGAACACCGTATCTACATCCGCCGCCTTCACGCCCGCCGCCTTCAGGCAGCGCGCGACGCAATCGGTGAGCTTGCGGCATTCATTGGCGATCGTCTCCTCGAACAGCGCGCGCGATGTTTCGATCAGCAGCGCCTCGTCCAGATAGGCGAGGTCGATCGCCGCCGTCGCCGCCTCGGAGAGCACGATCTTCGCCGCCTCCACATCGCCAGCGACGCGATGGCCGGCGCGATCGTCTATGGCCTTGATGAAACGCTCGACCTTCTCCGGCTCGGCGGCGATGGCGCGCAGCTGCTTCAATTCCTCGAGGCTCTTGTTGTTATAGAGGAAGGCGATGCGATGCCATTGCGCGAGATCGTGGAAATAGCCATTGGGCAGATCGAGCTCGGGGCGCTTCCTCTGCCGCGTCTGATAGCCGAACAAGGGCATGACCTGCTTGAGGCTCAGCCGGTAGTCGAGATCGGTGCCGCCGACATGGACGCCGGAATTGGCGAGAATATCGTCCTTGCGGTCGATCTTGCGCCGGTTCTTCGGCGAGACCTTCACAATGGAGAAATCGGAAGTGCCGCCGCCAATGTCGGCGATCAGCGCGATCTCCTCCCGCTCGATGCGCCGCTCGTAATCGAGCGCGGCGGCGATGGGCTCATATTGGAAGAGCACCTCTTTGAAGCCCTGCGCGCGGGCGGCGGCGGCGAGCTGCTCCTGGGCGGTGCGATCGGCGGCCTCATTATCGTCGACGAAGAAGACCGGGCGGCCGAGCACGGCGTTCTCTACGGCTGCGCCGGCGCTCAGCTCGGTCTTGTCCTTCAAATGGCGCAGAAAGCTGCCCAATATCGCCGTGAAGGCGACGCGCTTGCCGCCGGCGGCGGTGGTCTCGTGAATGAGCGAGCCGCCCAAAATGCTCTTGATGGCGCGAAACAGACGGCCGTTCTCGCGGTCGATATAGAGCGAGATGGCGGAGCGGCCGAAGCCGAGCTTTCCGCCATAGGCGGGGTAGAAAATCGCGCTCGGCAGCGAGACGCTGTCGCCCTCGAGCGGCACGAGCCTCGGCTCGCCCTCGGCCATATAGCCGACGGAGGAGTTGGAGGTTCCAAAATCGATCCCGCAAGCGAGGCTCACGCGATTGTCTCCTTCATATTCGCCGCGCCAGCGCAGAGCGAAAAACGCGCCGCCGCGCCGACGAGCGTCGGCCGGATGACGGAGCTATGGGGGGTGTCGGCTTTGAGGCGCGGCCGCGGGGAGGGCGGCCGTCCAAATCTGGCGCGGAAACTGCAATTTTTCGCGCGATTTTGCAAATGGGCGGGCGCGCGATTCAGATGCCTGGCACGTCTGGCGCTTCCACCTCCCCCTCGAGGGGGGAGGTCGAGCGCGAATGCGCTCGGGAGGGGGTGACGCCCCGAGTTTCTGCCGCGGCGCCCCACCCCGGACCGCTTCGCGGTCCGACCCTCCACCTGAAGGGGAGGGTGGGCGCCCTCACTGCTTCTTCAGCACGCAGCCTTCATTGCAGGTGTCGCGGAAAATGCCGACCTCGTTGATCGCCGGCAGGGACGGCTCGAGGTCGTTCCATATATAAACGCAGAGATTTTCGAGCGTCGGCTTGCCGAGGCCTTCCAGCTCATTGAGGAAGGAATGGTCCAGCCGCTCGCGTAGCTGCTGCAGCCGCGCGCCGAGCTTGCCGAGGTCCATGACCCATTCCTCGCCGTCCTGGCGCGGGCCGCGCAAAGTCACCCGCACGCGGAAGGAATGCCCGTGCAGATTGCGGTATTTCCCGCCGGTCGGGTGGTCCGGGTCGTAGAGGGCGTGCGCCGCCTCGAAGCAGAACTCCCGATAGACTTC
Organism: Methylosinus sp. C49; assembly: GCF_009936375.1. Taxonomy (GTDB): domain Bacteria; phylum Pseudomonadota; class Alphaproteobacteria; order Rhizobiales; family Beijerinckiaceae; genus Methylosinus. The sequence continues at coordinate 1,346,829 of NZ_AP022332.1, forward strand.
GAACAGAACCGTCATTTCACCCCGATGGCCTTATGCGTCTGATGCGAGAACCGCCAGCGCGGATGCGCGAGGCAATAGTCGATCGCCGCCTTCGTATTGCGCAAACTCTCCGGCCCGTCCATGGGCTGGAGCAGGAAATGATCGAAGGCGAGCCCCTCGAACAGCTCCGGCTCGGCGCCTTTTTGCGGATAGACGAGCTTGAGCTCGTCGCCTTTGGTCTGGACCAGCGGCGCGCCCGCCTTGGGGCTGACGCAGATCCAATCGACCGCCGGCGGGACGGGAATCGTCCCATTGGTCTCGATCGCGATCTCGAAACCCTCGGTGTGGAGCGCATCGAGCAGCGCGGCGTCGATTTGCAACATCGGCTCGCCGCCGGTCAAGACGACGAAACGCCGCTCGCGATCTTCCCCCCAGAGTTGCGCCAAATGGGCGGCGAGGGCTTCGGCGCCCGAGAATTTCCCGCCATTCTCGCCGTCGACGCCGACGAAATCCGTGTCGCAGAAGCGGCAATCGGCGGCGCCCCGGTCGGCCTCACGGCCGCTCCAGAGGTTGCAGCCGGCAAAACGGCAGAAGACGGCGGCCCGCCCGGAATGGCGGCCCTCCCCCTGCAGCGTCTTGAAGGCTTCCTTGACCGCATAGGCCATGGTTTTTGGGTCCCGTGGAGCGATCGGGACTGATTAGGGCCTCGCGCGGCGGGGGTCCAGCGGGGAGGAATTTTTAAGCGTCGGGATCTCGGTCGAAAGGTTCCGAGACGGCTTCGATATCGCGAGCGCCGTGAATGATATGGACGATATATATGCCGCTGCGCGGGCCGTCTTGATCCGCATAACGCAGCAGTATCACATAATTTCCGAAGGGAATGCTGCGATAGTCTCGGCCGAGTTCCGGCCTCGGCCGGCCGAGTAGGCCCGGCAGGGATGCGAGCTTCTCACAATAGGCGACGAGCCTATCGACGAAGTTTTCCGCCACGGAGCGACTGCCGCTCTCGCGGGCGATATGGGCGGCGATTTCCGCCAGGGCGCGGCGAGCCGCAGCACGATAGACGAGCCGGGTCACGTCAGTGGTCTGACGTCCGCTGCTCGGCGGCGAGACGATCGCGCGCGAAGCGCTTCACCGCGTCGGCGTCGAAGGCTCCGCCTTCCGCCTCGGCCGCGGCCAGTTCGGCGCGTAGCTCGGATAGCTTGATGCGATCGACGGCGTAACGGATCGCCTCTTCTGCGCTCGCGAAGCGGCCGGCCGCCAGCGCGGCTTCCACCCATTGGGCGGCGTCGGGAGTCAATTCGACCTTCATGAGCGGCTCCGGCCGAGGATCATGGCGCAGAGCCTATCATGGAAGGCGCGTTCTGTCGCTTCACCCGTTTTTCGGCCGCTCGTAGCGGTCTATGCCCTGCTCCGGCTCGCGCGGGCGCGGGTCGAGGCTGCGGATATAGGCGACGATATCGTCGATCTCCCGCCGCGAAAGATGCATGTCCGGCATTTTGGGATGCGGATCGACCAGGAAATTGGCCAGGGCCTTGGCGTCTGTCCGGCGCTGGGCGACATCGGCGAAGGAGGGGGCGTCGGCGTTGGCGGTCTTCTGGGCGCTCGTCACCACATGGCAGGCGGAGCACCAGCGCTCGGCGACGCGCTTGCCATGGGCGGAGTCGGCGGCGGCGGCCGGCGCGCAAAAAACCGCGAGCAGGGCCAGCGACGGAAAGAGGCGGCGCGAGAGTTTCATGCGGGGCTCCTCCTCATTGTCGGCGAGAGCGGGCGCGTCGCCCGACTCGCAGAAGAGTCATGAGACCACGAATCCGCGCCGCCGAGAATCGCGGGTCGCGCCGAGGGGCCGCGACCAGACAGCGCAGGCGCGGGCGCCGATCAGGCCGCCCCGGCCTCGGCTTTTTCGGCGGGTCGCAGCGTCACCCTGGCGACGAGGCCGTGCGGCTCGCGATCGAGCAGCCGCAGGGAGCCGCCCGCCTCCTCGACCAGGGCGCGCACGATGGAGAGGCCGAGGCCGAAGCCGGCGTGCTCATTGAGATTGCGCCCTGGCCGGCCGCGCACGAAGGGCTCGACGACCTCGTCCTTCTCCGCGTCGGGAATGCCCGGACCGTCGTCGGAGACGTCGATCTGGACGCCCTCCTCGGCGCCGCGCGCCACCGAGATGACGACGTGCCGCCCATGGGTGACGGCGTTCTCGATGAGATTGGCGAAGACGCGCTGCAGATCGACGAGCGAGCCGTTCACCATGCGTCGCCCGTCGCCCTCATAGGCGACGTCATGACCGAGATCGGCGAATTGATCGGCGACCGTCTGCAGCACGCTGTCGAGATCGACGATCTCCTGTGTATGACGGTAGCGCTCCTCGCGCAGATAGAGGAGGTTCTTGTAGAGCATCGAATCCATGAGATCGACGTCATGCAGCATTTTGGCGCGCAAGGGCGCGTCGTCAATGAATTCGGCGCGCAGCCTCATGCGGGTGATAATGGTGCGCAGATCATGGCTGATCGCCGCCAGCACGCGCGAGCGCGCCGCGATCATCGCATAGATGCGCGCCTGCATGCGGTTGAGCGAGCGCGTGAGGTCGCGCACCTCCTGCGGGCCTTTCTCCACCAGCAGCGCGCTCTCGCACGACTCGCTGGGGAATTTCTCGGCCCGGCGGGCGAGCTCGACGAGCGGCGCGACGACGGCGCTCGATGTCCAGAGAGTCAATATGGCGGCGCAGATGAGGAAGAAGAGCGCCGAGCCGAGCCATATGCCCATGGGGGGCGGCGGCGCCGGGCCGCTTTGCGGCGGGGGAGGCGGTGAGCCTACCGGCTGCGCGCCTGAAAAATCGCCCGGCGGGGGGTCGCGGGGGCCGCCGTCGCCGAATCCTTCCCGCCGCGACTCGCGTGAAATGGGCGCGAGCGTCAGATAGCCGCCCTTGCGCAGCGCGATCGCGAGACGACGGCCGTCGGGCGCGACGTTGAAGACCTCCGCTTCGGGCCAAAGGCGTCCGCGCAGAGTGATCGGCGAAGGCTCGCTGCGGGTAGCCTGCGCCGCAGGCGGGCGATCATTGGCGAGGCTCGGCCGCAATCCATGGGAGAGATCGTCGAAAGCGGCGATGAGCCGCTCGCGCTCGGCGATGGATGCGAGATCGAAGGCCCAGGCGAGAGCGGAGGCCGTCTCGATGGCGGCGACATGCGATGGCGGCGGCGCCCGATCCTTGCGCGCGGCGTCGCGATCATATTGGAAGAAATGCACCGCGATCGCCACGCAGGCGTGGAACAGCACGATGGACGCGAGCACCAGAATAGCGATCTGACCGGCGAGATGATCGGGCCGCAGCGTGCGCCAAAATCGTGTCACGCGCGCACCACCTGCGGCGTGAACAAATAGCCTTCCGAGCGGATGGTCTGAATATAGCGCGGGTTCTTCGGGTCGCTCTCCATCTTTTGCCGCAGCCGGCTTATGAGCACGTCTATGCTGCGCTGAAAGGGGCCGGCGGTCGGGCCATGCGTCAGATCGATGAGCTGGTCGCGCGTCAGCACGCGATTGGGCCGCTCGCACAGCGCGTAGAGGAGATCGAATTCGGCGCTGGTGAGCGCCACTTTGGTGCCGGCGGGCGTCGTCACCTGATGCGCCATTATGTCCACGCGCCAGCCCTCGAAGAGATAATAGCGCGAGCTCGTCTCGTCGCGGCCGGCGAAGGCGGCGCGCGCGCGGCGCAGCACGGAGCGGATGCGGGCGAGCAATTCGCGCGGGTTGAAGGGCTTCACCAGATAATCGTCGGCGCCCATCTCGAGGCCGAGAATGCGGTCGACGTCCTCGCCCTGCGCGGTGACGATGACGATCGGCAGATTGCGGTCGGCGCGCAGCCTGCGGCAGATGGAGAGGCCGTTTTCGCCCGGGAGATTGAGGTCGAGGATCACGAGATCGAACTCGCGCTTGGCGAGCGCCGTGTCCATCGTCGCGCCATCGGCCACGACGGCGACGTCAATCTGATGGGTCTGCAGATAGCGAGAGATCAAATCGCCGATTTCGGCGTCGTCCTCGACCAGGAGGATCGCGTCTGTCTTCGTCACGTCGAGCGCACCAGCGGGAATCATGCGGCGGCGTGTCCGTCGCGGAGTCGAGACCTATCCCGTCAATGTGTCTCGATCGTTTCCAGGTCGACGAGATTGCGGACGTGAGCAAGGCGTTTTTTCGCCCTTTTCGAGACGCTGCGCGCCGCCGTTCGGACACCCGCCGCGAAAAATCGGAAAAACTGCGGAAAAGCCGGCGCGCGACAGTGCGGATCGCGCCTCGCCCCTGCTGCGTCTTCCATGCGGGGCTCCGGCGAGCGTGGAGTTCGAGGAGGGTCGAATGGATCAGGCGTCTCGCATCGCCGCTTATCTGGCGAGGGAAGCTCTCGAGGATTTTCGCGACCGCACGACCTATGAGCTCGATCCGGTGAGCCGCTTTCTCTATGCCAGAGCCAAGGAATTCTATTGGACGCTCACGCGGCTCGCGGGCCTCGCGCATCTGCACGACGGCGCGTATCGGCGCCCTGCGCGGAGAGCGGAGCCGAGAGCGCCTCTCACAGATTTCGCCGCGCCGTTGAAACGGCCGCGCGTGCTCGTCGATATGACGGCGACGCATCGCTACGGGCTCGAGACCGGCATTCAGCGCGTGGCGCGGGAGATCGCGCGCTGGGCGGTCGCCAGCGGCGCCGGCCTTCCTGTCGTCATAGAGGAGGGAAGGCTCGTCTCCTATTACAGCCACGCCGCTCTGCCGCCCAAGGTGGAGATCGCGCCGGGCGACAAGTTTCTGATGCTCGACGCGAGCTTTCACGACGTCGACGAATATGCGCCGATCATGCGCCGCGTCTCGGCCGAGGGCGGGCAGAACGTGCTCGGCCTCTATGATCTCATTCCGCTGCTTTATCCTGGCGCGATCAGCCCGGGACTCTATCTCGATTTTCGGCGCTGGTTCGACACGATGGTTCCGAGCTGCGACGCGATCGTCTGCATCTCGCAGAGCACGGCGCAATCGCTGGTCGGCTATTTGCGCGCCCATTCCTATCCTGCGGATGCGTTGCGGCGCGTCGGCTGGTGGCGGCTCGGCGCGGATTTCGCCGCGACGGAGGCCGCGCCCGGCCGCAAGGCGGCGTCCATTGCCGCGACCTGTGCGCCGCTCTTTCTGAGCGTCGGCACGCTGGAGCCGCGCAAAGCCTATCCGATCGCGCTCGAGGCGTTCGAGCGGCTGTGGCGCGCCGGAGTCGATGCGCGCTATGTCATCGTCGGCTGCGTCGGCTGGCAGGGTCGGCTGCTCGCGCGCCGCATTCGCGACCATGAGGAATATGGCCGGCGGCTCTTCTGGCTCGATGACGCCGACGACGCCTCTCTGCGTCATCTCTATGCGCAGGCGCATGGGCTGGTCTCGGCCTCGATCGCGGAAGGCTTCGGCCTGCCGCTGGCGGAGGCGGCCTTTCACGGGCTCCCGGTCATCGCCAGCGATATTCCCGCGCATCGCGAGATCGCCGAACAAGGCGCGACCTTCTTCCCGCCGCTCGACGCCGCCGCGCTCTCCATGCGGCTTCGCGAGGCGCTGATGCGGAACTGGTCGACGCAGAACCACGGGGGGCGCATCGTCACCTGGCGGGAGTCGACGCAGGAGCTGTTGGGCATGATCCGCACCGACGCTTATCAATGGCGCTTCGAGCGCGGCGGTTTCCGCGCCGATGCGCGGATTTGCGTCTGAGCCGGCGCCGGCCCATAGTCTCCCGCGACATGTCGCGGGAGACTATGGGCGGATCGGCGGAAACGATCGAGGAAGAGAGTCTCGCCGACGCCGCGCGCCGGCTGAAGGCGATCGTCATCGGCTCGCTCGGCAATCTCGTCGAATGGTATGATTTCTACGTCTATTCCGCTTTTTCGCTCTATTTCGCCAATTCCTTCTTTCCGGGCGACGATCCGGTCGCGCAAATGCTGTCGAGCGCCGGCGTCTTCGCGCTCGGCTTTTTCATGCGGCCGATCGGCGGCGCATTGTTCGGCGAGATCGGCGATCGTTTCGGGCGCCGGCGCGCGCTGACGCTTTCCGTTCTTTTGATGTGCCTCGGCTCGCTCATCGTCGCCGCCACGCCCGGCTATGCGACGATCGGCGAGGCGGCGCCGGCGCTGCTCCTCTTCGCGCGGCTGCTGCAGGGCCTCAGCCTCGGCGGCGAATATGGCTCGTCGGCCACTTATCTCTGTGAGATGGCCGCCTCGCGCCGCCGCGGATTCTATTCGAGCTTTCAATATGTCACGCTCATCGGCGGGCAGCTGACGGCGCTCTTGGTGCTGCTCGTCCTGCAAAACCTCGTCTTCACGCCGGAGGAATTGCGCGCCTATGGCTGGCGCATTCCTTTCGCGATCGGCGCGGGGCTGGCGTTGTTCGCGCTGCTCATGCGGCGCGATCTCGAGGAGACCGAGGCTTTCGCTTCCGCGGCGTCGCCGCGGCGGCGCAGCTCCTTGCGCGCGCTCTTATCCTATCCGCGCGAGGCGGCGACAGTGGTCGGGCTGACCATGGGCGGCACGCTCGCCTTCTATGTCTACACCACCTACATTCAGAAATTCCTGAAGCTCTCGGCCGGTTTGAGCGATGCGCAGACGACGTGGATCGGCGCCGGCTCGCTCATTTTCGCCATGGCGCTGCAGCCGGCCTATGGCGCTTTGTCAGATCGCATCGGCCGGCGCCCGCTGCTCATCGCCTTCGGCGTGCTGGGGACGCTCTTCACCGTGCCGCTGATGACGGCGATCCAGACCGCGCGCGATCCTTGGACGGCTTTCGCTCTGGTGCTGGCGGGCTGGCTCATCGTCGGCGCCTATACGTCGATCAATGCGCTGGTGAAGGCGGAGCTGTTTCCGGCCTCGGTGCGGGTGACGGGCGTCGCCGTGCCTTATGCGATCGCTGTGTCTTTCTTCGGCGGCACGGCCGAATATGTCGCGCTCTGGTTCAAGAGCGCGGGGCGCGAGAGCTGGTTCTATTATTATGTCAGCGCGGCGATCTTCTGCTCGCTGATCGTCTATGCGCTGATGCCGGAGACGCGCACCGCCTCGCGTATCGATGCGGAGCGCGCCCGCTGAAATATTCCTCGTCCCGCCTCGCCGGGAGCGATAATCCGTCAGGCGGCGCCGCCAGCGAGCCGCGGCGCGAAGGGCGAAGCGGCCGCGGGTAGGGCGAGGCCGGCCGCCTCGCGAATGGCCTGCACCGGCGTGCGGGAGAAGGATTCGACGCAGAGCGCGATCTTCGAGGTCGCGGCGCCGTCGAGCAGAGTGGCGAGGCCGGCGCGATCGAGCGGCTCCTCGTCCCAATAGGCGACGGCGAGGCTCTGCGGCACGATCTCATGCGCCGCCATCAGCCGCGGCGAATGGCGCACGAACTGTCCATAGAGCAGATATTCGGAGAAGGCGCGCGTGCGGCACAGCGCCAGGAACCAATCGATCCCGGTGGCCTCCTCGATCGCCCGCGTCATGGCGCGCACCGCATCCTTGTCCCAGACGATGAGATTGCCGATGTGATCGTCGGCCGGAAAGCTGCTCGGCGGCAGGCCGAGCAGCCTGTCGCTATTGGCGATCCATTTGGAATGCAGCGGCGCATCGGCGGAGATCGCCCCGCGCGCGATATAGAGCGGCGAGCGCGCGCCGCCGGCATAGGCGCCGATATCGAAGCGGCGGATGATGACATTGTCGGAATCGACGATGCAGAAGCGCTGCTCCGGCAATTGCAGCACGGCGGCGATCTTCAGCATCTGCTGAACATGCCAGCCATGCACAGGCCGCGAGCGGAAGGACCACCACACGCGCCGTCCGTTGCGCAGCAGGAAGGGCGGGACCAGCCGCAGCCAGCGCGGCAGCAAGCGCGAGCACGGCAGGATGACGCGGCGGGGGCCGGCGAATTCCGCGAACAGCTCCATATCGTCGTCATTGACGATGACATAGTGTCGCTCATAGCCGGTGAGGCGGTGGTCTATGCTCTCACAGAGCAGAGCGAAGCGCTCGCGGTCGGCGCGATGGGGGGGCGTGATGAGCGCGATCGGTCGTTCCATAGGCGTTCCCCCGATGACATTGGAGCAGGCCGCCGCCGTGCCATATTGGGACAGTCGTCCGGTTTCTCGCATGAGGTCGCAAAGCCCGGGCCGGTCAGCCGCGGATCTTGAACTCGGCGAGAAAGCGAATGCCGAAGAGGGCGAAGAGCATGCCGATCCAGCCGGGACTGGCGCGATCGAAAAAGAAGCTCTCGAGCGAGTTGAGATAGAGGCTGAACATCCAAATCTGCAGGAAAAGCAATGACACCGCCGGCTCGTCGCCGCGCGCGCAGACGCGGCGAACGTCGCGCGCCGGCTGCACGATCAGCGCCGCGAAGGTGAAGGCCAGCCCCGGCACGCCCATGGCCAGCACAGTGTCGAGGTAGCCATTATGCGCATGGGCGGCATTGCCGGCCCAGATCGTCGTGTCCTCGCCGCCGAAGCGCAGCGCCGCAGTGGCCCAGAATCCGCCGAGCCCATGTCCGAAGATCGGCGTCTCGCCCGCCTTGGGAATGGCGAAGGTCCAAATATCGGTGCGGCCGGTGAAGGAGGCGTCGAGCGGCAGCGCCGCGGCGATGGCCCCGAGCTGCGGGAAGAGAATGGAGCCTATGCCGAAGAAGTTCAGCAGCGCCAGCGGCGAGAAGACGATGATCGACCACAGCACGACATTGCGCGTTCGCTCGGCGAGCAGAGAGAGCAAGATCGTCGTGATGCAGATGGCGGTCGAGCTCTTGCCGCCCGAGCAGAGCACGAAGACGAGCGAGAGGACGAAGATCGCCCAGCCCTCGGCCGTGCGTCCGGCGCGCAGCACGAAAATGCCGATGAAGGTCAGAATGGAGAAAACGGCGCTGGCGACATTCTTGTGGTTGAAGATGCCGCGCCAATCGCCGGCGAGCTGCGGCTCGCCGATGTCGGTCGCCTGATGGATCGTGTAATGCGGCAGGAAGACGAGGCCGAGATAGGAGAGGCCGACGATGATGAGCGCGACGATGCTCAATAGCTTGGCGAGATCGTCGCGGCCGCGCGGCAATAGGAAGAGCGAGAGGCAGCAGGTTCCGACGCAGCCGAGCATCACCACGCGCTTCAGCGAGTTGGAGATCTCGTGCGAGGTGACGAGCGTCACGCCGATCCAGCCGGCCAGCGCGATATTGGCGGGCGTGGCGAGCGCGGCGAGCGCCGGCCGATCGGTCCGCCAGATATAGAAGAAAGCCGCCGCCGCCATCAGGCCGAAGGCGGCGTAGAGCTGAAAATCGCGGCCTTCCGCCAGCTCCAGCGTCTCGGGCGACGCGAGATCGGCGAAAGGCGAGAAGGAGATCCAGCCGATGAGCAGAATGGCGCAGAACAGGATTCCGCGGCCGTCGATCTCGTCCAGCCCTCCCACGGAGGCGCTCGTATCGGTCATGAGGAATAGCGATAGGGTTGCGGCGTCGCGCCGACCGAGGCCAGCAGCCGGCCGACCGCTATGCCGATCGGATGGGTGGCGGCGAGCGGATGCTTGGACTCCCGCAGCATGCGCAGCGCGCGTTGCAGCGAGACCGGGCCGAGCGCGAGATTCTTGGCGATGAGCAGCAGGCGCTGGCGCAGGCTGCGCGCCGCGAGCCGATCTATGCTGTAATTGATCGCGCCTGTGGCGAGGCTGCGCTGCAGCACCCAGCCGAGCGCGAGCCGGCCTGGCGTCACCTGCTCATAGATCTGCGCCTCCTGGCGCCAGAAGAAGGTGAAGCCGGCGCGTCGGCAGCGCGTGAAGAATTCCGTGTCGCCGCCGCCGAGAAAATTGAATCTCATATCGAGCGAAGGCTGGGCGAGCCCGTCGAACACCTCGCGCCGCAGCAGGCAATTGCCGGTGCCATAGATGATCGGCACGGGGCCGGTCTCGCCGAAGGCGGGCCAGAATACCGGATGATCGCGGAAGGCGCGCTTGGCCTCCTCCGGGAAGATCGGCGTCACCGGGCCGCCGACGATATCGGCGCCCTGGCGCGAGCTGGCGACCATCTCGTCGAGCCATTGCGGCTCGGCGCGCTCGTCGTCGTCGATCATCAAGAAATATTCGGCCGCAGGATAGCGCTCCCGTGCGAGGCGAAAGGCCGCGTTGATCGCGTGGACATTGCCTTGGCGCGGCTCCACCGCGGCGACGCCGGAGAGGCGCCCGTCGCGTAAGAAGGATTGCGCCACATCGAGGCCGACCGGCGCGGCCGCATCATTGTCCACGACGACGACGGCGAAGGCGACCTGCGTCGCCTGCGCCTCGATCGACTCCAGCGTCGTCCTGAGCATTTCGGGACGGCGGAAGGTCGGAATGCAGACGACCGCCTCGATGCGAGAGGCGTCGCCGATTGATTCGAGGAGAGGTCGAGAAGCTTGTGTCATTCCAGATTCGTCATCAGGGTGAAGGCGCCGAGCGTCGCCGTGGTCGGAGCGCTCGCCATTGTTCCGCGATTGTCGCGGCCGGGATCCGCGTCGCGGGCGGCCGCCTGGAGAAAAAAACTCATCTTCTCCAGCAGCGCCTCTCGCGAGAGCGCGGAAGAGAGCGCGTGATCGGCGCCGTCGATGACGTCGATCTCGACATTGGGGAGATGTCTCAGGAAACGCGCGTCCGGCCCGAAGCAGACGTTCATCTCTTCTCTACCGACGTCATGGTCGCCATGCAGCATGAGGATACGCACGCTGCGCGCCGACAATCGCGCGAAGTTCGCCCGCGCCTCATGCGTTTTGCCATGCGCGAGGCCGAGACGTTGCGCGAGCGCGACGGCGAAGGCCGAACCCTTGCGGCGCAGCAGCGCCGATGCGATGTCGAGGAGCTTGGCGAAAGCAACCTCGCCATTGGCGACGCGCGCCCAGGCTTTGGCGCTCATCGCCTTGGCGACATAAGTATGCGTCGCCGCAAAGCCCATCTCGAGCAGCTTCTCGCGATCTTCGCCCTCGACCCTGCCGAATACCTGGAGATTGGCGAGCGCCAGCGCCTGCACGCGCGTATCCGCGAGGGCGGCGTAGAGCGCCAGCGCCGCGCCGCTGCACACGCCATAGAGCGTCACATTCTCGAGCCCGCGCATCTCGAGAAAATCCAGCGCGGCCGAGACGTCTTCGGCCCGCGCCGCGTCATAGAGAGCGGAGCGTGGTCCGTTTTCGACGACGGCGGAATCGCCTATGCCGAGCGTGTCCATGCGCAGCGAGGCGAAGCCGAGGCGCGTCAGCGCGCGGGCGAAATCGACAGTGGAGCGGCCGCAGCCGATATGGTGATTGCCGCCGGTGTCGAGCAGCAGCACGGTCATCTTGGGCTTGCCGCGCGGCAGGCACAGCACGCCGGCGAGCTGTCGATGCTCGCCGAACACGACGCCTCGCTCGATGAAATGCTCTGTGGCGAGCACGCCATGCGGCGGCCGCGAGGTCAGCGCCGCGCCCGCGCCCTCGCTGGCAAAGGCGACGACCGCGTCGAGATCCTCGAGCGGCGGCGGCGGCGGCATGGGCGCGGGCGTCAGCGCGCGATAATCGAGAAGCTCGCGCGTCTCGACAGCGGCGCCGAGCGATTGGAGCCGTTGCAGATAGTCCGGCGCCGGCTTCGCCGCCGGATCGTGCAGCACCAGCATGCGCTGAGCCGGCGCGGCTTCGAGCCGGGTGAGGTCGATGCGCTTCACCGCCGCCGCCGTGGGCGCTGTGATGGTGAATCCTTCGAGGTGAATAGCGTCGCCGCTCGTCGCCGCGGCGACGCTCGCCTCCGGCGTCGCGCCGCTCGCCGCCAGAACGCGCGCCATCATCTTTAGCTCGCGCAGATAAGAGGAGCCCTTCACCACGGGCGCGATCTGCGCCAGGCGCTCGACGCCGCCGACCTCGGCCGCGAGCGTCGCGCCGAGACGCAGGCCGACCAGCGCCACCTCGCGCACGCCGATCACCTCGCGCATCCAGCGCACGGCTAAGCGAATCTGCTCGCGCCAAGCGTCGACGATCGCCGGATCGGCAGGGTCGCCGAGGGAATCGCCCTCGCCCGGATAATCGAAGCGCAGTGTGGGCAGGCCCGCCGCCGCCAGACGATCGGCGAGCACGCGCCATGACTGATGCGCGCAGAGACCTTCATAGCCGATGGAGGCGCACATGACGACGCCACGATCGCCGTCCGCGTGATGCAGCCAGCCGAAGCTCTCGCCGATCGTCACCGGTGTGGAATTCATATTCTCGGCTCTCTCACAGTCACGCTCACGCATAATCACACCATGCTCGGTTTAAGTCTTTGTTTCGGGAACTGCGATCTCTTCTTTCGCTCAGGCTTTCGATTCGGTTCAAATCGGCGCAAAAAACGCTTGCCCGGCGTAAAGAAGAAGAAACCGTGCCAGCGCGCATCCCGCAGTCTGCTGGCGTGAATCTTCGAGATTTTCGCGCGTCGGCCGAATGTGCGTCCCAGAATGGCGCAGCGGCTCCCCCGCTAAAGGACAAGGACAGCAGCGCCCATGCTCGCCAGGCAGACCGTCGTCTATTTCGCGGCCAATGTGTTTTCCGCAATCTTCGGCCTGCTCGACACCATCGTATTCACGCGCGTCTTCGCCGTCGCGGCCTATGGCGATTATCTGCTGGGCTTCGGCCTTCGCCACGCTTCTCGCCACTCTGCTCTCCAGCGCGCTGAAGCTCGCCATATTGCGCGAGCAGGCGAGGGGCGACGGCGCCGATATTCGTTGCGCGATCGTCGCCGCAATGGGGCTGCTCGCGGCGGCCGCTTGCTCTTTTTCGTGGCGCGGATGACCGGCCTCGCCGCGCCGGTCTCGGCGGCCGCCGTGATGCTGGCCTTTGCCGTCACCCTCTATGAGACGAGCCAGGAATCGCCGCGCGCGGCGCAGAAGGCGGTCGATTATCTGCGCGGCACGGTCTATCGCGCTCTGCTCGTTTCAGCGCTCGGCGTCGCCGTCGCTTTCGCGAGCGCCAGCGGAGCGGCGCTGCAGGTCTCTTCCTCCATTGTGCTGGTCGCGGCGACGGCGCTGAGCCGCGCCGCTTTCGCCATGCCGCCGCCATTCGGCCGGCTCGCGCTCGTGGGTGCGGCGACGGCGGCGATGGCGGCGACAGTCCACGCGCTTCGAAGAAGGTCGCGGCGTATTCGCCGGCGCTCGCGCTCATCCTATTGGTGGGCGCCGGCGTCGGCGTCTATGCGCCCATCGGCTCTCGCATTCGATCTCGCCGAAACGCGAGCGCTCGTCGGCGCGCGCGCCTGTCAGAGCCCCATCGCCTAAAAGACGAAATTCGCGAACAGCCGCACATTCGCGCCCGGCATCGGAACCTCGTCCTTCTTATAAGAGACGCTGTTGCGTATGTCGGCGTTGAGCAGATTGTCGCCGACGATTCCGACGCTCATTTCCCGCGCCGGGAACTCGCCCTTGGGCAGCGTGACCCTATAGCTGATCTCGGCTTTCAGCAGATTATAGCCCTTGGTCGGCGTCTCGGCGATCGTCGCTACGTTGTTCTGCGCGAAAGCATGCAGATAGCTGACGCGCGCCAGCCAATTGGAGTCGCGCCAGAATAATCCGCCGCCGAGGCGCACGGGCGGAATGCGCGGCACATTGGTCCCATCCGAGAAAGTCGCGCGCACCACGTCGAGCTTGTTCTCGACGCCGAGGATTCCGTCCGCGAGCGGCAGCGCGTCCCATTGGCTCTGGAATTCGCCGCCGCGGAAAGTGGCGTCGCGTTGCGAATAGAGCGCCTGATTGAGCGCGCCGCCGGCGCCCGCCGGCGAGCAGCTGTCGAAATCCTCGTCGCAGGTCTCGCCGGAGAGACGGCGATAGATGAAACCGTCGAAATGCGTGTAGAAAAACGTCGCCTCGAAGCGGAATGGACCTTTGGCGCGGCGCAGGCCGACCTCGACCGAATCGGCGGCTTCGATTCCGAGCAGCGGATTGCCGATGTCGAAAGTTCCCGTCGCGTCATGGACGCCGTGCGAGAACAATTCCGGCCCGCGCGGCGCGCGCTCGACATGCTGCGCCGTCACGCTCCCGACCGTGCCGAAAGGCAGATCCTGCAACAGGCCGACGGCGATGCTCTTGGGCGTGAAATGCCGATCATATTTGAAGGAGGTCGTCGGATCGAGGAAGAGATCGGGCGTCTGTCCCGTCGTCTCGACGCTCTCGATGCGGCCGGCGACCTGCAGGCGCAGCGCTTGGGTGATCTGGAATTCGTTGAACAGATAGAAGGCGATGCTGTGAGAGTCGGTCGGATCGAACAGATTGCCGCCGGCGCCGGGCGCGGTGAGGCGCTGATGCGCGCCCTGCACGCCGAATGCGGTGGTGAGCTTGGCGAAGCGCAGATCGAAGGGCGCGAGCTGCGCCTCGATCCGCGCCTCCTGCTCCTGATTGGTGAAGGTCTGCTGTATGCCCTCTGCGCCGCCCTCGAGACCGACCTCATTATGCTTGTAATCGCTCGCGCCGGCCCAGAGGCGAATAGCCTCGATAAAGGAGGCGGGCGGGCGATATTCGCCTTTCACCGCCACTTTCGTCTGCCGCAGCTGGATGCGCGTGCGGCTCTCCGTCGAATCCATGCCGGGGATGCGATAGACGCTCTCGAATTGCGTGACCGAGGCGCCGAAAAAGCCGCGATCGAAGATGTAGGAGCCGCCGGCCGACCAGCCGCCGGAGCGCATGAAGGAATTGGGCTGGCGTCCGAAGACGAGCGGCGCCGGATCGGTCGGCGCGAGATAAGGGTAGGAGGGAATTGCGTAATTGCTCGTGCGGCGGCCGTGGGCGTCGGCGTGCAGAGCGAAATTCCCCTGGCCGACGTCGACCAGCGCCGCCTGCTCCAGCCCGGCGTCGACCGTCGAGACTGCGCTGCGGGTCTCCAGCCGCGTGCAGGGGCCGGGGAGAGTCTCGTCGCCGCGGCAGGGCAGGGCCTCGGGAATGCGGTTGTTGGTGGCGTTGACGACGCCGCCGATCGCCTGCGAGCCCCAGCGCAACGTCGCCGGGCCGCGCACCACCTCGACGCGATCGGCGCCGAGCGGGTCGAGCGGCACGCCATGATCCTCGCCGAGCTCGGAGACGCCGCTGGAGCCGAGGCCATTTTCTTGAATGCGGACGCGATGCGCGTCGAGGCCGCGCACGATCGGCCGGCTGGCGGCGCCGGGCGCGAAGCTGGAGCCGGTGATTCCCGGCTTGTCGAAGAGGAGATCGCCGAGCGTCGCGCCGCCGGAGCGGCGAATCTCGTCCGAATCGACGACTGTCACAGTGGCGAATTGATCCGCGACTATGGGGAGAATGCCGCGTGTTTCCGGCGCGGCGGGCTGCGTCGTCGCCGGCGCGCGCCGGATCGGGCTCGACGCGGCAATGTCGATCTCGGGCAGCGCCTCCTGCGCGCCCGCCCGGCCGGAGCCGAGCGCCGCCAGGAGAATTCCGCCCGATAGAGCGAGGCGGATAGAAGAGTTTTCCATGAATCTCGTCCCCGAGAGCGTATGTTATAACATAACATCGATAATGCGCCGGGAGCTCGGCCATTGTCAATCTGCGGCGCTGCGGCGAGCGACGAATAGGCGCGGAGGGCTTGATCGCGGAGCCGAAATCGGGCATAGGCTGCGCGCACGAGGCGCTGGGCGGTGATCCCGGCTACATGTAATTTTGTCCGGGGATCGACCGATGAAAGTCCGCAATTCGCTGAAGTCTCTACGTGCGCGTCACCGCGACAACCAGCTCGTGCGCCGCAAAGGCCGCGTCTATGTCATCAACAAGGTGCAGAAGCGCTTCAAAGCCCGCCAGGGCTGACGAACAGCCCGCTTCGCCCTGAATTTACCGACGCGTCGCCCTCGAGCGGCGCGTTTTTCGTTTCTCAGGCGCCCATCAGCGCCAGAATATGCGCCGCGGCCGAGCGGCCGAGCGCCGTGAGGTCGTAGCCGCCCTCGAGCATCGAGACGACGCGCCCATCGGCGCTACGCAGCGAGGCGTCGATGATGCGCTTGGTCGCCTCGCTATAGTCGCGCTCGGTGAAGCGCAGGCCGCCGAGCGGATCGTCCCTGTGGCCGTCGAAGCCGGCCGAGATCAGCACCAGATCGGGCGCGAAATCTTTGAGCCGCGGCAGGATGCGCGTCGTCAGCGCCTCGACGAAATCATCCCCCGTCGCGCCCGCAAAGAGTGGAGCGTTGACGATCTGGTCGAACTCGCCGGTCTCGCTCGTCGCCCCCGTGCCGGGATAATAAGGCGCCTGATGGGTGGAGCAGAACAGAACCTGCCGATCCGCCCAGAACACCTCCTGCGTCCCATTGCCGTGATGAACGTCGAAATCGACGATGGCGACGCGCTCCGCGGCATGGGCGGCGATCGCATGGCGCGCGGCGATGGCGACATTGTTGAAAATGCAGAAGCCCATGGGCGTGGTCGGCCCGGCGTGATGGCCGGGCGGGCGCACGCAGACGAAGGCGGTGTCCGCCGCCCCTTTCATCACTTCATCCACGGCAGCAGTCGCGCCGCCGGCCGCATGAAACGCCGCCTCCAGAGATTCGGGACACATCAGCGTGTCGGGATCGAGCGCGACGAGGCCCTCGCGCGGCGCGGCTTTCTCGATCGCGCGCAAATGGCTCTCGGGATGGACGCGCAGCAGGGCCTCCCGCTCTGCGGCGGGCGCGGAGACGCGGATGAGATGCTGGAACCGTTCGGCCTCGAGCTCGCGCTCTATGGCGCGTAGCCGCTCGGGCTGCTCGGGATGGCCCGCGCCCATATTATGCGCGAGGCCGCTCTCATGTGTGAAGAACAGGGTCCTCGTCATGGCCAGCCGCTCTCGACTCTCGCTAAGGAAGTCGCCCTGCCAAAGAAGTCGAGGCCCTTGTAGCACGCCGCCGCGCCCGGAGGGCGCCGGAAAAATTCTCAAAAAAGCGCATCGGACCGTCCGCCGGCGTTGCGTTGCGGCAACAGGTCGGGAATTATTGCGCGACGATGTTTCCGTTCAGTAAGTTTATGGTAAGCAAATTCCTAAATAGATGTTTCGGGCGTTGAGAAAGGGCGCGTTCATGGATTCGAGGCAGGGTTTCGTCGCGGTCGTTCTCGCTGTGTCGCTCGCCGGCTGCAACGCCGCGTTCGGGCCGCGCTTGCCGGATCCGCAGCTCAGCGGACGCGACGCACAATTCATGGCTCTGGTGCCCACGGCGGATGTCGGCGCGGCCTATGAGCGCTATCTCGTCGACTTCAAGACGAGCGAGCCGACAGGCTCCATCGTCGTCGATACGAAGAATAAATTCCTTTATCTCGTGGAGCCGAACGGCAAGGCGATCCGCTATGGCGTCGCCACCGGGCAGGAGGCCTATGGCTGGACCGGCCGCGCCGTGATCGGCGGCATGCAGGAATGGCCGCGCTGGATTCCGCCCAAGGACATGCTGGAGCGCTGGCCGCATCTGCAGCCGACGGCGGACGCCGGCGGCCTGCCCGGCGGCCCGGACAATCCGCTCGGCGCCCGCGCGCTCTATCTCTTCGAGAATGGCAAGGACACGCTCTACCGCATTCACGGCACCAATGAGCCGGAAAAGATCGGCCAGAGCGTCTCCTCCGGCTGCATCCGCATGCGCGACATAGACGCGATCGACCTCTACAGCCGCGTCAAGGTCGGCGCGAATGTCGTGGTGATCTGAGGCGCTTCTCCCTCTCCCCGCGAGCGGGGAGAGGGGATTTTCCATCAGTCCAGCGGCTCCACGGCCACGATCTCTATTCCAAAGCCCGAGAGGCCCACATAGGTGCGCGGCTTGGGCTTGGAGGTGCGCAGGCGGATCGAGGTGACGCCCAGATCCTTCAAAATCTGCGCGCCGAGACCCACGTCCAGCCATTGCGCGGTGCGCGCCTCCTCCGAGCTGCTGTCCGAGACGACCGGATTGACCGGAACGCCGGCCGCGCCGTCGCGCAGATAGACCAGCACGCCGCGTCCTTCCGCCGCGAAACGCTCCATGGTGCGGCGGATCGCATCCGCGCCGCCGAAGACGTCGGCGATGATATCGGCGCGATGCAGCCGCGCCGGCACGCCTTTGCCGTCGCCGATCTGCCCGACGACGAAGGCGAAATGCTGTACCGGATCGAAGGCGCTGACATAGGCGTGGCAGGTCGCCTCGCCGGCGAAGGTTTTAACCGGGAAGCTGGCGACGCGCTCCACCAGCTTCTCGCGCGCCTGGCGATGGGCGATGAGATCGGCGGTGGAGATCATCTTCAGCCCATGGGCCGCGGCGAAATCGACGATCTGCTTGCCGGCCATCACCGTGCCGTCGTCATTGGCGAGCTCGCAAATGACCCCCACCGGCGGCAGGCCGGCGAGACGGCAGAGATCGACGGCCGCCTCCGTATGGCCGGAGCGCATCAGCACGCCGCCGTCCTTGGCGATGAGGGGGAAGACATGGCCGGGCCGCACGAAATCATGCGGGCCGCGATTGCCATTGGCGAGCGCGCGCACCGTGTTGCAGCGCTGCTCGGCGGAAATGCCGGTGGTGAGCCCCTCGCGCGCGTCCACGCTGACGGTGAAGGCGGTGCCGAGCGGCGCGTCATTGGCGGCGACCATGGGCGCGAGATGCAGCCGCCGGGCCTCCTCCAGCGTCAGCGGCGCGCAGACGATGCCGCAGCAATGGCGGATGATGAAGGCCATTTTTTCAGGCGTGCAGAGCGAGGCGGCGATGATGAGGTCGCCCTCATTCTCGCGATCATCGTCATCGGTGACGACGACGATCTCGCCGCGCCCGATCGCCTCTATGGCCTCGGTGACGGAATGGGACAAGACGGGCTCCGCTGTTCCCGGCGCATTGGGCCGGCGCGGCTGTTCTACTCCCGCGCCCCAGCAGATTCAAACTTTAGCGCGCTTTCCGTTCGATCGATCGGAATTCGCGCTCCAGCGAGCGCACAAAAAAACTGCCCGAGTCGCCCCGGGCAGAAAAGTCGGGAGCCCCGCCCGGCGAGCGCGGCCGAGCGAAGATCGTTCGGCCGCGGCTCAGCCGCTCGCCAGGAATTTCTCGAGATAGACCTGCTCCTTGGGCACGCCCGCCGTCGCCGCGGCGTCGAAGGCCGCCTCGATCATGCCGGGCGGGCCGCACAGATAAATGTCCGGCTTGCCGCGCAGCTTCTCGAGCTCGGCGCGCATGAGATCTATGACCGTTCCCTTGGCGACGCCATTCGCCTCGCTCGCATTGACGACCGCGACCTGCACATCGAGGCTCGGCATGGCGTTCTGCAGCGCCTTCAGCTCCTCGACATAGAAGAGCTCCTCATAGTTGGTGACGCCGAAGAACAAGGTCGCCGGTTGCTGATCGCTCTCCTTCTTCAGCTGCCGGATCATCGACAGCACCGGCGACAGTCCCGTGCCGCCGGCGACGAAGAAGCGCGGCCGCTCGCTCTTGTGCAGCATGAAGGAGCCCGCCGGTCCGCGCAGCGCGACGCGCAGGCCGACCTTGGCCTGCGTTTGCAGGAATTTCGAGAAGGCGCCGTCCGGCAGCAGGCGAATGAAGAATTCGAGCCGACCATCTTCCGCGACCGAAGCCATGGAATAGGAGCGGCGCGTGTGCGTGCCCGGAATTTCTATGTCGACGAATTGCCCGGCGGCAAAGTTCAGCGCGATCGGCGCCGCGCCATCGGCGGTCAACGGCTGCAGCACGAGCCGCACGACATTGGACGATACGCGATCGCATTCGACGATCTCGGCCAGCCAATTGGTCTGGATCGCCTCGAAGGAGATGCGATCATAGGTGTAAGGCACGATCAGATGCAGATCGCTGCGCGGGAAGGTGCGGCACAGCAGAACCTTGCCGTCCTCCTCCTCGTCCGGCGGCAGCGCCTGCACCTTGACGTCGATGAGCTCGTAATCGCCATCCGTGCAATCGGCCTTGCAGGTCGCGCAGCCGCCCGCGCGGCAGGAAGAAAGAAGAATCACGCTTTGACGAAGCCCTGCCGAAATGACGTCCTCGCTCGGTCCGCATTCGAATGAGCAGGTTTCTCCGTCCTCTGTCTCGATGACGATCTGATACATACGTCTTCCGCCCTTGCTACTCTGGCTGCGCCAGCTCGTTTTTCGTTGTCTCGTTGTGATCATCGATCGGGATCGGCGTGCCGAGCGACTGCAGCAGACGCTTGATCTCCGCGCTATTGTCGCCGGGCCGCGCCGCCGCCTCGTCCTGCCGCCGGAAGAAGCCGAGCACATGGGACACCGCCTCACGCGCCGAATCCAACGACAGCGAGCAGCCTTCCTGGACGAACTCACCGTCGCGCAAAATCTCCCAGCGCCACATGTAATCGAGATCCATCGTATAGGCGGCGTAGCGTGAATCTGCGTGAATCAGAATCCGCTGCTCATCCGCCGCTTGTTCCGCGCACTGCGCCATGGCCTTCTCTCCCTTGTCGCGAAGGCGTTCGGGCGGAGGGCCGCCCGAACGCTCGATCTCTGCTTTGTGAAGGAAGCCGTCAGGCCTGCAGATGCAGGACCTTGACGCCGCGCTCCTTACGCAGCCCCTCGAGAGGAGTCGCGTAATAATCGGTGTTGCGCAGCTCCATGAGAATGGTGCCGAGCGCCGCATCGGTGCGCAGGAACACATTCACCGGCAGAACCGGCGGCTTGTAGAGCTGGCGGAACTCGATATGGATGCGCTCCGCCGCATATTTGCTCTCGGCGGCCTTCATCTTGGCGATCCAGGTCGCTTCCACCGCAGCGGCGTCCTCGCCGGTCGTCGCCTTGGTGATGAGATCGGCCACGGAGAGCTTCTCGGTCTTGAGCACCGAGAGACGCTCCTCGATCTTGCGCTCGATATATTGATAATCGACGTCGAGATCGTAGCTCTTGCGGAAGGGCGAGGAATAGGAGAGACGGAAGTCCTGAATGAACTTCGTCGCCTGCTCCACGCTGTTCAGCTTGGCGATCTTTCCTTCCCACTCGGTGCGAGTGGAATTGTCGTGGATCGGTTCTCTTTTCGCCATTGTGGCAATCCTTGTCGTCGACCGATCAAATGTCGGTCAGGGCGCGATCGAGGCCCATGAGTTCCGAGGTGATGGTGAATTTCGTGCCGAGCGTGTAGGCGCGGCCGACGGTCGACGACACATTCACGAGAAGGTCGTAGACCGAGAACGGCTTGCCGAGCAGATCGGCGGCTTCGGCGGCGTCGATCTCGATCGCGCCGTCGGCCTTGATCCACCAGAAACCCGCCTTGTCCTCGACGACGATGGACGGATTCTTCGCCTTGCCGCCCTTGAGCACCATGTCCTCGATGATCGCGTCGATCTCGTCGCTCTTCATCAGGACCAGAACCACGGCGTTGGACTCGTGGACGACCTGGTTCTCCTCGGCGAAGAACTCGTCCGCGAAGGCCTTGCCGGTCTTCTGCATGATGCCGGCGTTGTAAGCGTTATGCGCGCTAGACATAGGAGCGTTTCCTTTTCAGTTCTTGTAGCCGGCGAGAACGGCGTCGACCTTCTGGTCCACGTCGATGTTGAAGCCGATCTTGTCGGCGTAATCGACCTTCCAATCGCCGAAGACGCGCTGCAGCGCTTCCGAGACGCCGGCGCGATCGGTCGCGCCCGCGACCTTCTCGACCTTGGCGTAGATGCCGACGAAATCCTTCAGCGCCGTCACCGAACGCGCGAGATAATGCTCGGTCCAGGCGTTGAGGAAGGTGCGGTTGTGCGCGCCGAATTCCGGATCATTGGCGAGGCAGTAGACGAAGAGATCCTCGATCGCGCCGCGCGTGGTCTGGAAATAGGTCTGCGACTGCGCCGTGAAGAAGGGCGTCAGCGTGTCGCCATAGACCGTGGCGAGGCGCTGGAAGAACTCGCGACGGGCGAATTGGCCGAAGGTCGCGTCATAGACGGCGTGACCCGCCCAGAGGATCTCGTTCCAATCTTGAATGCCCTGCCAGATTTCTTCAACCGCGCCGCGGGCGCCGGCGTAGATCGGATCGGTGGTCCAGATCTTCTTCGGAACATCCGTCGAAGCGTCGAAGCCCGGCACGAGCTTGGCGATGAACAGACGCTCCATCTGGATCATCTGCGCATTGTCGACCTTATCGAGACCAGCGAAGGTCGCCGACTGACGGATCGTGTCCGACAGGCAGTCGCGGCCGACCGACGAATGGGCGTTGAACAGGCCATATTCGTTGTAGAGCAGCGCGCCGTAATATTTGTTGAGGATCTCGTCGCGCCAATAGGCGTCGATGGTGCGGATCGAGCCCTCGGAAGAATAAGCCGCCAGGAAGCGCTGCGTGTAACGCGCCTCTTCCGACTTGTCCTTCACATAGGGAGCGTGCCAGCGACGGGCCGGATCGCGATGGCGATACCAGTCGGTCGTGCGCAGCTCGGTGCTCTCATTGCCCCAGGACGGACGGCCGCCGTGGAACTTCTGAGTCCAATCGCCCCAATCGAGGCCGCCGGCGATCCAGTCGGGATTGGGCTGAGCATAGCAGGACAGCTGCTCATATTCCGACAGGCGCTTCCAGCGCGGCTGGATGAAATAATGATATTTGCGCTGCGTATCGAGCGCGTGATCCGGAACAGCGGCGGCGATGATCGCGGCGCGTTCCGGATCGGTGAGACCTCGCTTCGTAACCTGAGAGCTCTGAGGCTGTGACATTTCAGACGTCCTCCACTAAGGGATTTTTTGTGCTTCGTGCTTGTCGACGGACGCACCTCGCCCGCCGAGGACCCGGCGCGCGCGAGACGCGCCGGGAACCCGTTGCAATTCGACGCGAGGCGTCGAGCGCAGATCAGAATTTGGCGAGCGGATCGGGGAAGACGCAGCCCGCGCGCTTGATGTCCTCGAGAGTCCAGAGGTTGTCGCCGCGCACGTGAGGCTGGGCGATCAGCGTCTTGCCGTCGGAGCGAACGCCATGGCCCTCGGCGATCACTTCGGACAATTCACGTCCCTCATACTGCTCGAAGAGATTGTGGCACTCGTAGCGCTCCGGCTCCGACAGCCACATACGCTCACCCCAATCATCCGTGAGCGAATGCTTCTTGCCGTTGAACTCGTGCACGCGCAGCGAGCCGGAGCCCTTGGCGAGAGACGGGATGAACGGCACCTGCGAGACGCGGTCGATATAGACGTCGTGACCGTTCTGCAGCAGCCAGGCGTAGGGGATGAACCCGCTCTTGGGATCCTCATAGCCGAGCTTCTTCCACTCATTGTAGATCTTGCCGTAGTGGTCGGCCCAACCCGGGTAGTTCGCCTCGAACCACTCCTGATCCTCCTCGTCCGGCAGAGCCAGACGCGCGAAGCCGAGCGGCCACAGCGCGTAAGCGGCGAGGGCGAGATCGTGATGAGCCCAATAGGCGTCCGTCTTGGCGTCGCGCAGCGAGCGGGGGCTCTCCACGCCATATTTGCCCAGGCGACCGATCCAGATTCCACCCCAATCCTCGTAGACCCAACGGTTCCAGGTCTTCACCCAGGGCTCGACCTTGAACTTGGAGCCATACTCGAACAGATAGCCGAGGGCAGGCGTGAAATACTTCTGCTGCGTCCAGAAGGCGTTGTTCAGATCGGTGTTGAGGAACTTCGCCGCCGCCGGATCATTGGCGATGGACACCACCGTCTGATAGCCATTCGCCATATGGCGCAGCTCGTCGGTCTCCACCGACAGGAAGACCGTCGGCGTGATCTCGTCGCCATTGGCCGAGGCCCATTCGGTGACGGCGACGATCAGCGGATTGGTGAAGCAGGCTTCGCCGACCAGCTGCAGATTGACCGAGCATTCCACGGCGTCGCCGGAGATGAAGCCGTCGGCGAAGACGCGCTTCATGCCCTTCCACAACGGACCGATCGCGCGGGTGCGACGGGCGTCATTGTGGCCGGCCGGATCGTGATAATGCTTGGAGTAATAGTGGTTGATGAATGCGCACTGATGCGTGTGACGAATTTCGTCGAGCACCTGAGCGAGATAGCCATTCTTCTGCTCGGCGGCGGTGGCGCTGTCCCACAGCATGGCCGAAGCGGCGATGGCGTTATACTCGCCGACCTCGAGGAAGTTCGAGATCACCTTCATGGTCTCGCCCCAGCGGGGATGCACCTTGTTGCCGGCGCCGAGACGGGTCAGACCATCGAGCAGAGTGCCGAACTGGCGCTCGTCCTTGGCCGCCTCCATGCGGGCGTATTCCTTGGCGATGACCTTGAACTGCTCCTTGGTCTGGTTCGCCATGTGATATTTGGTGGCGTATTTGGTGCGGTTTTCTTTGAAGTCCCAATTGAAGCTCTGCAGCCACTTGTGGACCTCCTGCGGCTCGACGCCGACCGGAGCGCGGTTGACCTTCAGAGCATCGGTCGCCGCTTTTGTCGCGAGACTGATCGCCATGCTTTTCCTCCTCACAGACTTTTTGTTTCTCGGATTCGCGGCCTTGTTCACGGTCGACAAATCCGAATGTGTGCGCCGCTTTCCAAACTTTCGAAATGGAAACTTTCGATGTCGTCGGCAATTCATCTATTGCGAAAGCGACGACATCTATTGTTATGGCAAGCCCTGTGCCACTGATGGTGTTTTTGCTGAATCGTAGAGTTTGCAAGGGATTCGAAAGGATCGTGAAAGTCATATGACGTGAGCGCGACGATATTCGAAGGCAGTGCTCGATACAGTTGTCAAATAAGCGTACGCACGAATTTCATCGCCTGTTTCGATCGCCGCGATCGTCAAAGACATCGCGGCGATCGAGCGCGCATTCAGGCGCGCGGATCTTCGCGCGTTTCCGCCGCGCGACGGGCGTCGAATCCGAATGTCGGATCGGCGACCGGAATATGAGTCACAGCGCATTCCACCGTCATCAGCGAAGACGCTGTCGCGACTGCATTGCGCAATGCGAGACGCGTGACGCGCACGGGATCGATGACGCCCGCGGCGAAGAGATCGCCACAGGCGCCGCTGCGCATATCCATTCCCCAGAAATCATCATTGGATCGCCGCAGCTCGAACAAGAATTCACCGGCGTCGACGCCGGCGTTGGCCGCTATTCGCCTTATCGGCTCGTCGAGCGCTGCGCGCACGATGGCGACGCCATGATCCTGATCGAGATTTTCACCACGCAGCTCGGCGAGAGCGCCGCGCGCGCGATAGAGCCCGACGCCGCCGCCGGCGACGACGCCATCGCTTTGCGCGGCGCGCGCGGAATTGAGCGCATTCTCGATTCTCTGCATGCGCTCCTTGATGAGAACGTCGGACAGGCCGCCGGCGCGTATCGTCGCCATCCTGCCCGACAAGGCTTTTATGCGAGTCTGCAGATTTTCCAGCTCGTGACGCTTGCCGCTCGGCGAGCCCTTGGAGGCGTCGCCTTCGACGATCCAATCGGCCTGACGTTTCGCCGAGGCGAGCCGATCGGCGATGACTTTCGGATCGCCTTCGCCGCCGATGACGAGCGTGTCGTCCTCGCGCACGACGACGCGTCGCGCGCGGCCGAGATGCGCCATCGTGACATTGGAAATATCTTCGCCGAAGGCTTCCATGATCGCGCGGCCGCCGGTGATCGCGGCGAGATCGAGAAGATATTCATAGCGGCTGTCGCCATAGCCCGGCCCCTTCACGGCGATGGAGCAGAGATTCTTGCGAATGTGATTGAGCAAGAGTCCGGGAAGCGCTTCCTCCATTATGTTTTCGGCGACGACGAGCAGGCTGCCGCCGCTTCGACGCACCAGCTCCAGCGCCGGCACCAGCTCGGCAAATTCGTTGATGACGCGATCATAGACGAGAATGTAAGGGTTCTCGAGCTCGGCGACCTTGCGCGCGCTGTCGGTCATGAAATAGGGCGAGCGATAGCCTTGTTCCCAACGCATGCCTTCGACGGATTCGATGTCGTCGGCGACGCCATGGCCGAGCTCGACATCGACGACGCCGCCTTCGCCCGCGAGCGAAAGCGCCTGCGCGACGATCGCGCCTATGCCTTCATCGCCGCCGGCGGCGAGCGTCGCGACATGGGCGAGCGAACGCGGATCGTCGCAACGCCGCGCGCGGCGCAACAGATCGGCCTCGACAGCGCGCGCGGCGCGCTCCATGCCAATGGCGATATCGCGCGGATTCATGCCGGCGGCGAGCGCCTTGCGCGTTTCGGCGGCGACGCGGCGCGTCAGCACGACGGACGTCGTCGTTCCATCGCCCGCTTCCTTGGCCACGGTCGTCGCCATTTGGCGCACGAGATTTATGCCGACGCTCTCCGTGCGTCCGGCGGCTTCCACCGCTCGAGCCACAGTGGCGCCGTCCTTGGTCGCGACCGGCGGTAGGCCGGAGGCGCGATGCTCGATGACGACATTACGGCCGCAGGGGCCGAGCGTCACGCCGACAGCGTCGGCGAGAACATCGACGCCATCGAGCAGGCGCTTGCGAACGGGGTCGCCGAAGCGAATATTTCTGGCCACGACTCTAATCCTCCACAGGTGCGACGCTCCGCCGCGGCGCCGCGCGCGTTTCCTCTTATTTTTTATTCGGCTTGTCGAATGCCGTTATGTCTATGTCCTCGCGCCCGGCGTTGAGCGTCATGGCGCTGCGTCCCGCCGCCACGCGGCGCGCGCGATTGCGCTCGATGCGTATCCACACCGAGATCAAGCGGCGATCGTCGAAATCCAGCGTGCGCCGTATTTCCTCTATGTCGACAGGCTCGAATTCACGGCGCAGATAGGCTTGCAGCTCCTGCGCGCGCTCCTCGCCGACGACCTCCTGCAGACGCTCGGACTCCTGCTCGAGCTCGCGCATGGAAGCGTCGAGCGCGCGCGCGGTCTCTTCTAAAAATGCGCGATCTTCTGGTTTCATCGCGTCACCTCTTGCAGACGATTCGCCGATCGCTTCGCAGGCCGTAGCGCGCCATCTTGTGGTAGAGCGTGGCTCTGGTGATGCCGAGGCTGCGCGCCGCTTTGGCGATATTGCCCTTTGCGGAAGCGAGCGCGTGCCGCACGGCGCGCGCCTCCCAATCAGAGAGGTCGAAGCCCGTCTCGCTCTCGACGGCTTCGTCCATGATCGCGGTGGGCGGCGCCGCGCCGCCGATGTTGCGATTGTCGAAGTCGAGCTCTTGAATGAAGTCGATCGGGAGATCGTCGATCTCTATGAGCGGCCCCTTGGCGACGGCGATGCTGGAGCGCAGCACATTGCGCGCCTCGCGTATGTTTCCAGGCCATGGATGCTTGAAGAAAATGCGCCACACCTCGTCGGAGAAACGCAGCTCCTCGGGGGCGGCCAGCGCCTCGCGCTCGAGACGAAACAGCTGCGCCAGCAGACCGAGCCGATCGGGCCGCTCGCGCAGCGGCGGCAGCCACAGCTGCACGCCATTGAGCCGATAATAGAGATCGCGGCGAAACGTCCCCTTCTGCACCATTTCCTGCAGGCTGCGATTGGTGGCGGCGACGACGCGCACATCGACGCGGATCGGCTTGCTGGAGCCGATCGGCACCACCTCGCTCGAATCGAGCACGCGCAGCAGCGTCGCTTGCAGATCGGCGGCCATGTCGCCGATCTCGTCGAGGAACAATATGCCCTTGTCCGCTTCGACGAATTTGCCGGCCTTGCCCTTGGCGCGCGCGCCGGTGAAGCTGCCGCCCTCATAGCCGAACAATTCGCTCTCGATCAGCTCGCGCGGAATGGCGGCGCAATTTATGGCGACGAGCGGACGCTCCTTGCGCGGCCCGCCGGCGTGCAGGCGGCGCACGAGATGATCCTTGCCGACGCCGGACTCGCCGGTGATGAGAATCGGAATATTGCGCTCCTGCAAGCCGGAGGCTTTGCGCAGCGCCGCCTCCAGCACATTGTCGCTCCAATCGGCTCGAGCCTCTGGCGCGCGCTGCGCGGCGTCGGCGCTGTCGGGCGCGCGGCGCGGCGATGTCGAATAGCTCTCACGTTTGGGACAGCGATGCGCTTCGGCGAAGACGGAAAATTGGTTGCGTGGATCCGCGAGCGGAATGAGGCGCGCGCTCTCATGCGCTGCGACCAGCGCGGGCAGATCGACGCCGAGCGCAGTCGCCGCCTTTTGGCCGATGAGCGCGGAATGGTCGGAGCGAAGCGTCTCGACGCCGGCGCGGTCGACGCCGCGAACGAGTCCGTCGGCTCCGATGAAGATGCGGCCCTCGTCGGCCAAGCGCGGCTCGGCGTCGCGAGTCGCGCGCAGGCGCAGCAGATAGCCGTCGGAGGCGATGCGGTCGAAGAGGCTCGCCTCCAGCAGAAGACGGGCGATCTCCAGAAAGCCGAGGGCGAGCTTGGCGGCGTCGCGACGGTCGGAGACCATGCCGAGGATCGCGCAGAGGCTTCCATCGGGCGCCGTGATGGGGCAGCCGGCGGTGGCGAAGCGATGCAGCGCGCCGTTGAAATGCTCCTTGCCGTCGAAGGCGATCGGCGTGCGCAACAGGCTCGCCGTGCCGACGCCATTATTGCCGAGGCTGGCCTCGCTCCAATCGGCGCCGATGCGCGCCATTTGCGCGGCGCCGGCCGTTATGCGCGAGCCGGAGTCGAGCAGCTGAACGAGCGCGCCGGCGGGATCGGCGAGCAGCAGCGCGACATTGGTCTCGTCGAGCAGCGCGCGCAGCTCATAGACGAGCGCCGAAAGCCGACCGGCGACGCCGCCGGCCGAATTGCGCCAAGCGTCGAGCTCGGTCGCGGTGCGATCGTCGCGGCGCTGGCGCGGGGCGAATTCCGCGCCCGGGGGCAGAGCGTGGTCGTCCACGCAGCGCGCCCAGGCCTCGGAGACCTGCGGGCGCACCCAATCGGCGCCGGCGGGCGCCTGCCCGGTTTGCTTCATCCAATCCCAGGCGACGCCGGGACGGTCGACTCCATAAAAGCCGGTCTCCTCGGCGCTGCGCATCGTCATGACAGCGGCGGCCGCATGGCCGAGCATGGGGGATCTCATCGCCGTATCGCTCAAAAGCGATCCTCCCGATTTTCTTTTGCGTGACAGTGCATGGCGCGTCGGGTTCGACGGTCCGCTCATGCGCGGGCGCTCGCTCGCGCTCATGCGCGGGCGAGCATTCGACGTCGCGCGTCTGCGAGCTTGTCAGCCGCGCGCGACGGAGGGCGCTTTTTGGCCCGGCAGAGGCAGCTTCGACAGCGCTTCGGCGAGCTGATCCGCCGCATAGCCGAGGATCGCGCCGACGATCAGCGACAAAGCCGCCAGAAGAGCGGGATTGCCGGCCGTGAGCGCGGAGATCTCGTCCGCACGCGTCGTCGCCAGCAACGTCGCATAGGCGGCCAGGGAAACGGGCCATTGGGCGAGCGCCGGCAGCTTGGCGGAGAGCACGAGAGCGACGAGCGTGACGCCAATGGCGATCGCCGTCCATGCCGCGACGCCGATGGCCTCGCCATAGGGAAGATGCGTCGCGGCGAGAAGCGCGACGGCGGCGAGAGCGACGCCGAGCAGATTATGCGGGACCGATTTTTTCAGCCCGTCGAGCTGGCCGCCCAAATGCATGTAGCCGGCCCAGCCGATGAGCGCGGCGAAGAGCTGCGCGCCATAGGGAGCGGCGGGACCGAGCGCCAGAAAAGCGGCGAGACCGCCGAGAGCGCCGACGCTCACGGCCCGGAAATATGCGATGCTCATGACAATAGCCTCCAGCTGCGCGCGCGATCCTATGATCGGCGCAGTTCGCGTGAATCCCTCGACGGCGCTTTGCCGCCATCGATCTTCGAAAAGAGAGTCGGGGAGCTCAGGCGAGAGGCGCTGGAGGCGCGCGTGGAAATAGAGGCCGCAGCTCGGGCGCGGCGGCGACGGCGTCGATGACATAGACCGGCGCCGGCGTGTCGGAGGAGATTTCGAGCGGGAGGATCACGACGAGGACGAGCTCGCGCTCGACATCTATCGCCGAGCTGCAATGAAGAATGCAGCAAGGGCCGATATGATGATTCTCGCTCGGAGCAGTGTCGCTCTTGGCCGTGTCGGCCTTGAAGGACGCGCAGACGACGCCTGAGAATTGCGCGCTATTGGCGGTTGCGCCCGAGGCGAAGCCGACGCCGACAGTCTGCAGCAGGAACAGCAGCGCCGCGACCATGCCGAGGGTCGCTCGCTCGACGCTGAGATGTGTCCGGCCCGTGATTTTCAAGGCAATGTGCTCTGAGGCGTTCGGAGCGCGAAAGTACGAGCGACGCAGGAGAGCGTCAAGCGACGCGCCCTGGCGCGCATGCGGCATGTTGTCGCGAGCGTGACGCATGCTTTCGTTCACGCCGAATGATGCGCCCCGCGCCCCCGCGTCGCTGCGGAGCGCTCTGTCGGCGAATGAAATCCTTCAGCGTTTTCGCGGCTTCGTCGCCGCGTTCGGCGAAAGAGGCGACGCCGGACATGAGGCCGTCGCGATCGACGAGATAGACGAGCGTGGTGTGGTCGATCGTGTAATCGCCGCCCTCCAGCGGGGTCTTGCGTCGATAGACGCGAAACGCCTGCGCGGCGCTGGCCGTCTCTTCCGGCTCGCCGCGCAGAGCGGTGACGCGCCGCGGGAAGGAGGAGACGAAATCGGCGAGCGTCTCGCGCGTGTCGCGCTCGGGATCGAGCGTCGCGAAGAGAATGTCGAAGCCCGCGCCGGAGGGGTCCGCCTCATTGGCGGCGCGCGCGACCTGGAGCATTGTGGTCGGACAGACTTCTGGGCATCGGGTGAAGCCGAAGAAGATGGCGTAGGGACGCCCGAGCATCGTCTTTTCATCGACGATATCGCCATTCGTCGCGGTGAGGCGGAAGGAGGGCGCATAGGCGCGCGTGGCGGCCTCGTTGCGATGCGGGGCGAAGCGCGGCGCCGCGGCGCTCGCGAGAACGATGACGGCGGCCGTCGCGATCCACCATCGCCGCGAGCGCAGAGCGGCGGGAATGCGCCTTTCGCCGCCCGGCGCGGCGCGGACGCTCGCCGGGCGGCTGGGACGAGCGGAGCTCTCGGGCGGGATGGAGACCGAGGCGCCGCTCGAGCGGCGAGAGCCGCGTCGGCGAATGAAACGACGAAGGCGCGCGGCGAGCCGCACGCCGGCGCCGGGCGCACGGCGCAGAGCCTCTGCGAATGTGGTGCGGATGCGCGGCTCCACCGCCATGCCGCGCAGGCCGGCGGCGAGGCTCTCGACGGCGCTCTCCTTCTCCGCCGGCGTCGAATGCCGGCCGATCTCGAGCCGTCGTCCCGCCGCGGTGATCTCGACATGCGTGCAGCGCCGCGCGCGATCGAGGCGTCGCTCTATGACCAGCTCCTGCGCTTTGACTCGGCGCTGATCGACCAGCCGGCCGCGACTGTAATGCGCGACGCGGACGACGCCATTCTCGACCGTCACGCGCTCGACGATCTCGCCGCGCTCGGCGGGCGCGCCTCCGAGCACGAGACGGCAGAAAGCCGCGAGGCCATTCATCGCATCGATCGCCAGCCGAGCGAGGCGGCGCGTCGCGGCGGCGGGCGTCGCGGCGTCGATGTCGGAAGCGGATCGCGGCTTCATCGGCGCGTTTTGCGTCACGCAGTGCTTCCTCACGAAGAGCGCTCCATCTCGCGGCGTCATGTCGCGGCTGCGGACGCTGCATGGTCTTATCGAAAGCAGCAATTGCGCATATAGGTCAACGTGAAGGCGAACGATGCGCATGCGACCGGACGTCGCGTGCAGAAAGTGAACGGACATGCGTTCGATCGTGATCGTCGCGATGCGCGCGAAATCGATACGACTGTCCAGGCCGTCACTTCGAGATTCGCCGCGCGCGCGGGTTTCGCGCTATGTGTATCGGCTCTGGCGTTTCTCGCAGCGCTGGCGCAAAAGTTGCGGACGGGGCGCCGGGGGGCGAGTTCAACGATCGGCTCGAGACATGATCATAGGCTCATTGCGGCGTAGCGATCTTTCGACCTGCAGGGGATTGCGGAAGTTTCGGATGTTTTGCGCCTCGGGCGCGGTCGCGTTTCCGCTGGCCCTTTTCGCGACGGCCACGCTCGCGGCTCCGGCCGCCGCCGCGATAGAGGTGGAGCGCGCCTGGTGCGCAACGCCGCCCAAAGGGGTGAAGATCGGCGCCTGCTATCTGGCCTTGCGCAATGAGGGGAAGACGGAGGATCGGCTGCTGGGCGTGGAGGCGGACGCCGCCGCTCACGTCGAGATGCATGTGACCAAGATCGCCGATGGCGTCGGCCGCATGCGCCCGCTCGCCGACGGCGTGGCCCTGCCCGCCGAATCGGTCGTCGACTTCCGCGAGAAGGGCTATCACCTCATGCTGGTGGATCTGCGCGGCCCGCTCGCGGAAGGCGAGACCGTGCGCGGCACGTTGCGTTTCGAGCGCGCCGGCGCGCAGCCCGTGCTCTTCCATGTCGAGCGGCCCGGCGCGCCTTGATATTGCCGGGACGGCGGTCGGGATGGTCTAATCGCCGGGCTCCTCTATTTCGACTCACGGTGAGGATCGCGGGGCGGGACCCGACGCTGGCGGCCGGGCGAAGCGGCCTCGACGCGTTCCGGTCCCGCGCCGATCGAAGCCGCCTGATTGCTCGAGAGCCGTATGCATGAAAATTTACGAAAATCCAAATCCGCGCCGTCGCGGCGCGAGGAACAGGGGCTCCATTCTTCGCTCACCGAGACGTAAATGGTTGTTCGTCGAGGCGATCTCTTATTGTAACCGCTTCGTCACGATTATGACGCAGAAAGCCCTGTCGCTCTCTCGGCCGGTCTTTTCGGCAACAAATTCCCTCCCATAGTGGGTTCATCCCGCATTCAGCCTGGATGCGGGATAGGATCGTCCTTCGCTCTCATGCTAGATGAGCGCGGATTTCCCGCGGATATGTCACGCGATGAATGAGTTGAACCCCAGTTTCGCCAAGAGCGCGCCCCTCGACGGCGCGCCGCTCGCCCAGGAATCGGCCCGGACAGGGGCCGTGCTGCGCGGTCCGGCCATGCCGCATCTGCTGCGCGACGAGCTGCTCTGCGAGATTTTCGCCGCCCGCGTCGTCGCCAGCCCCAATGCGCTGGCCATGGCGACCTTGGAGCGGCGCTTCACCTATCGCGAGGTCGATGCGGAGGCCGCGGCCATCGCCTGCGGTCTCGCCGCCCGCGACATAGGCCCGGGCGATGTGGTCGGCCTGTGGGGCGCGCGCGGGCCGGAGCTGCTGATCGCGCAGATCGCCATCGCCAAGACGGGCGCCGCTTGGCTGCCCTTCGACGCCGACGCCCCGGTCGACCGCATCGCCGTCTGCCTCGCCGACGCGGGCGCCAAGGCGCTGCTGACCTCCGCCGCCTTCGCCGGCAAGGCCGCTCCCGTGGTCTCGGTCGAGACGCTGATCGACGCCGAGATCGCGGTCCAGGGCGGCGTCTGCCCCGATCCGCGCGCGCTGGGCGCCACGGGCGATCATCCGGCCTATCTCATCTACACCTCCGGCTCGACGGGAACGCCCAAGGGCATTGTCGTCACGGCGCGCAACATCTGCCATTATCTGCGCTCGGCCAATGAGATCTACCAAATCTCGGCCTCCGATGTGGTGTTCCAGGGCGCTTCCGTCGCCTTCGACCTCTCCATGGAGGAGATCTGGATTCCCTATCTCGCCGGCGCGTCGCTTTTCGTCGCCACGCCGCAGATCATCGGCGAGACCGAGGCGCTGCCCGATATTCTGGAGGAAGCCGGCGTCACCGTGCTCGACACTGTGCCGACGCTGCTCGCCGCCATGCCGCGCGACGTCGCGACGCTGAAGAAGATCGTGCTCGGCGGCGAGGCCTGCCCGCCTTCGGTGGCGGAACGCTGGACCCGCATCGGCCGCACCATCTTCAACAGCTACGGTCCCACAGAGGCGACCGTGGTCGCCACCGTCTCCGAGGTCTGGCCCAATGAGACGGTGACGATCGGCAAGCCGATCCCCAATTACAGCTGCTATGTCGTCGATGAAAATCTGGCGCTGCTGCCGCCGGGCGCGGAGGGCGAGCTGCTGATCGGCGGGCCGGGCGTCGCCAAGGGCTATTTGCGCCGCGACGAGCTGACGGCCGAGAAGTTCATCGCCAATCCTTTCCCATCGGACGGCTCCGATCCGATCCTCTATCGCTCCGGCGACGCCGTGATTCTGGACGAGAACGGCGATCTGCATTTTCGCGGCCGCATCGACGATCAGGTGAAGATCCGAGGCTTCCGCGTCGAGCTGGGCGAGATCGAATCCGCGCTCTCTCGCCTCGACCATATACGTCAGGCGGCGGTGGTTCTGCGCAATGAGAATGGGTTGGACGAGCTCGTCGCCTTTCTCGTCGGCGCGACGGCCGTGTCGCCGGACCCGCGCGACCTTCGCGCCAAGCTGCGCGAGTTTCTGCCCTCCTATATGGTTCCCGGCCGCTTCGAGATCGTGACCTCTTTGCCGCGCCTCTCCTCCGGCAAGGTGGACCGCAAGGCGTTGAAGCGCGCGCCGCTCACCGCCCCGCTGATCGACACGGAGGCGCAGGAGGAGCCGCGCACCAAGACGGAGGCCGCGCTGCTCGACGCCGCCAAGCGCGTGCTGCCGCCCGGCGCCATTCCCTTCGACGCGGATTTCTTCACCGATCTCGGCGGCCATTCGCTGCTCGCCGCGCGATTCGTCTCGGTGGTGCGCGAGACGGCGCATCTTTCCTCGATCACGCTGCAGGACCTCTATTCGGAGCGCAATCTGCGCGCGCTCGCCGCTCATCTCGACGGCAAGGCTGCGATGGCCGGGCCGCCGCGCGATCTCTCCTTCACGCCGCCGCCGCTGCTGCGGCGCTTCCTCTGCGGCCTCGCCCAGGCCGCGGCGCTGCCCTTCATCCTCGCTTTCGTGACCTCGCAGTGGCTCGGCGTCTTCGTCTCCTATCAGCTGCTCACCTCGCCGGACGCGAATATCCTCGAGGAAGTGGCGGCGCTGCTCGGCGTCTATATGTGCGTCAACATCGCCACTGTGGCGGTGTCGATCCTCGGCAAATGGCTGGTCATCGGCCGCACCAAGCCGGGGCGCTATCCGCTATGGGGCGTCTATTACTATCGCTGGTGGCTGGCGCAGCGCCTCATGGGCCTCACCCACGCCAAATGGTTCCAGTGCTCGCCCTTGATGCGCCTCTATCTTTCCGCCCTCGGCGCGAAGATCGGCGAGGACGCCATCATCGGCGAATTGGACGTCGGCGCGATCGATCTCGTCAGCATCGGCGATGGCGCGAGCCTCGGCTCCAAGCTGAAGCTCGCCAACGCCCGCGTCGTCGGCAATGAGCTGATCATCGGGACGATCGAGATCGGCGCGGACGCCTATGTCGGCACTTCCTGCGTGATCGAGGAGAATGTCGTCATCGGCGAGGGCGGGGCCCTCGAGGATCTGACCTCGGTTCCCGCCGGCTCGCATATCGGCGCCTATCAAATTTGGGACGGATCGCCGGCGCGCTACAAGGGCGATGTCGACGCCCGGACGCTCGATCCGCAATCGACGG
Organism: Methylosinus sp. C49; assembly: GCF_009936375.1. Lineage (GTDB taxonomy): Bacteria > Pseudomonadota > Alphaproteobacteria > Rhizobiales > Beijerinckiaceae > Methylosinus. Next base: position 1,382,063 of record NZ_AP022332.1, read on the forward strand.
CCTCGACGCCGCAACGGCTCGCCATGGGCTTTATGTTCACCGTGCTGGTGCTGGCGCTGCCGCCGCTCGGCCTGCTGCCGATCTTCCCGGCCTTTTGGGTGTTCGACCGTTTCGACAATTGGCTCGGCCTAACGGACGTCGATCACGCCCTCTATCTCGCCGCCATCCCGGCCTTTGCCTGGCCGACGGCTTTCGTGCTGGTGCTCGTCACCGTGGCCTTCATCGTGGCCTTCCGTTGGATCGTGCTGCCGCGCGTCTCAGAGGGGACCTATTCGGTGTGGTCCGGCTTCTATCTGCGCAAATGGGCGGTGGCGCTCGCCACCGAGGTGACGCTGGAGACGCTCTCCTCGCTCTTCGCCACCCTCTATATGCGCACCTGGTATCGGCTGATGGGCGCTAAGATCGGCAAGGATTCGGAGATTTCGACCAATCTCTCCGGCCGCTACGATCTCGTCGAGATCGGCGAGAAATGCTTCATCGCCGATGAGGTGGTGCTCGGCGACGAGGATATGCGCCGCGGCTGGATGTATCTGAAGAAAGTGAAGACCGGCGCGCGCGTCTTCGTCGGCAATGACGCCGTGGTGCCGCCGGGCTCGGAAATCCCCAATGGCGCGCTGATCGGCATCAAATCCAAGCCGCCGGCCAATAGCGAGCTCTCCGAGGGCGACACCTGGTTCGGCTCGCCGCCGATGAAGCTCCCCGTGCGCCAGACCTTCGACGGCGGCGGCGCCGCCTGGACCTATCAGCCGCCTTTCTGGAAGAAAGCGGCGCGCGCGGTCTATGAGGCGATCAACGTCTCGCTGCCGACCATGCTGTTCATCACTTTCGGCACTTGGGCCGTGGAGAGCTTCGGCCAAAAGCTCATCGACGGCGATTATTGGGCGGTGTTCTGGCTGTTCGTGCTTTCTTCGACGCTCATTTCGCTCGGCATGACGCTGGTCGTGGTGGCGGTGAAATGGCTGACCATGGGGCGCTATGAGCCGCAGGTGAAGCCCATGTGGTCCTTCTGGGCCATGCGCACCGAGGCCTGCGCCGTCCTCTATTGGGGCCTCGCCGGCAAAATCCTGCTCGAGCATTTGCGCGGCACGCCCTTCCTGCCCTGGATGCTGCGCCTGTTCGGCTCGAAATTCGGCAAGGGCGTGTTCATGGACATGACCGACATCACCGAATTCGACTGCGTGAGCGTCGGCGATTATGCGGCGCTCAATCAGGTGGCGGCGCTGCAGACGCATCTCTACGAGGACCGGGTGATGAAGGTCGGCCGCGTCGAGATCGGCCGCGGCGTCACCGTCGGCGCCGGCTCCACCGTGCTCTACGACACCCATGTCGGCGATTTCGCCCGGCTCGGCCCACTCACCGTGGTGATGAAGGGCGAGAAGATTCCGGCGCATTCCGAATGGATCGGCGCGCCGGCCGAGCCGGCTGCGCCGCCCGCGACGACGCGCGCTGTGGCGGAGACGCAGCGCGTGGCCAGCAAAGCGGCGTGACGCCGCGGCCGCTTCTCGAGGTCTGAAAGGCTCGTGGTCCGACGCCCATACTGGACCGCGAGCCTTCAGGCTCGCATCCGAGCGCCTCACATGAAGATCAGATCCGTATCCTGCGGCCGCGCGCCGGCTGGGGTCAGCATCGCATGGACCTGTCCGCGATGATGGGTCTGGTGGTTGAAGATATGGGCGACGATGAGCTTGCGCGGCTTGGCGATCTGCGCCTGCAAAGCGCCAGAATACCAGGAAAAATCGCCATCGAGCGCCGCCGCGTCGAGCGCATCGGCCCAGGCGATCAGCCGCGAATCCATCGCCGCGCGCTCCTCCTTCAACGCCGCCCAATCTGTGCGGAAAGACGCCGATTCCCCCAGAGGAACATTGGGGTTCGGCCCGCCGGCGACGCGGCACATCCACATCGTATCGGCCCAGAGCAGATGATTGAGCGTGCCGTGGATCGATTTGAAGAAGGCGCCGCGATCGGCGCGCCGCGCTTCATCGGAGAGCGTATCGGCCGCGGCGTAGAGGCTCTCATTCTGCCAGGCGTTATAACGCGCCATTTTCTGCGCGAAGGCGGGGGAGATCATTCGGTCGGGTCCTTGTCTGCCGTCAGCTGCAGTTTAGGACATGACGGCGCGGCTTCGCCATTGGCGTTTGACCCGGCGGCGGGGGGCGCCTACAACCGGCTTCGACGCACAAGTGACCGGCTCCCCTCAATGTCCCACAATAGTTTCGGCCATCTCTTCCGCATCACCACCTTCGGCGAGAGCCATGGGCCGGCGCTCGGCGTCGTCGTCGACGGCTGCCCGCCGGGGCTGGAACTGACCGAGGCCGAGATTCAGCTCTTTCTCGACAAGCGCCGCCCCGGCCAGTCGCGCTTCACCACGCAGCGGCAGGAGCCGGATGCGGTGAAGATTCTCTCCGGCGTCTTCGCCGATTCCGCGGGCCGCCAAGTAACGACCGGGACGCCGATCGCGCTGCTGATCGAGAACACCGACCAGCGCTCAAAGGATTATGGCGATATCGCCGAGAAATACCGCCCCGGCCACGCCGATTACGCCTATGACGCGAAATATGGAATTCGCGATTATCGCGGCGGCGGCCGCTCCTCGGCGCGCGAGACGGCCGCGCGCGTCGCCGCGGGCGCCGTGGCGCGCAAAGTGCTCGCCGGCGTCGCCATACGCGGCGCACTGGTGCAGATCGGCCCGCATAAAATCGACCGCACTCGCTTCGACTGGGCGGAGGTGGAGAAGAACCAGCTGTTCTGCCCGGATGCGGAGACTGCGAAGCTCTGGGCCGATTATCTCGACGGCGTGCGCAAATCCGGCTCGTCTATCGGGGCGGTGATCGAGGTGGTGGCCGAAGGCGTGCCCGCCGGCTGGGGCGCGCCCATCTATGGCAAGCTCGACTCCGATCTCGCCAGCGCCCTCATGTCGATCAACGCTGTGAAGGGGGTGGAGATCGGCGCCGGCTTCGCCGCGGCCGAGCTCTCCGGCGAAGCCAACGCCGATGAGATGCGCGCCGGGCCAGACGGCAAGCCCGAGTTCCTCTCCAATCAGGCCGGCGGCGTGCTCGGCGGCATATCGACCGGCCAGCCGATCGTCGCGCGTTTCGCGGTCAAGCCCACCTCCTCGATACTGACGCCGCGCCGCACCATCGACCGCAAAGGACAGGAGACGGAGATCGTCACCAAAGGCCGCCACGACCCCTGCGTCGGCATTCGCGCCGTGCCGGTGGGCGAGGCGATGATGGCGATTGTGCTGGCAGACCATTTCCTGCGGCACAGGGGGCAGGTGGGCGGCTAGGGACGGATTGCGCCAGAAACACCATTATGGTAGTTTTCTATGTCCGAGAAACGGAAGCCGTCGCATGACCTCGCGCGCTTCAAGCAAATTTGTGGCGATCCGGATCGGCTGACGATCACCCGCGCGGCGCTGACCTCTGCGGCGCGCCTCGGCTTCGGACGTATCGAGATCGCTGCGACAATTCGGAGCATGGAGCGACGGCACTTTTACAAGTCGATGACGTCCTTCGCCGATCATCGTCAATGGCAGGACGTCTATCGCGCCCCGTCGTCCGCGGGCGTGATCTATGTAAAGTTTACCGACGATGTCGTGACCGAATTCATTCTGTTGTCGTTCAAGGAGAAAGACGATGGATGAGCGTATATCGCCATTGACGGGTCGGACTCTGAAGCGAGACGTCCGGCCTTTGGAGCTGCGCTACAAAGAGTCCTCCGTCCGCATAGATATGCCCGGCTGGTATGGCGAGGATGATGAGGACGCGCTGCATTCCGGCGAGGATATGAAGGTCTCCGATCGCGCCCTGTGCCGCTTGAAGGCGCGCGCCGAAGGTTTGCTGCAGGCCGAGGACATCCGCCGCATCCGCAAGAAGCTCGGCCTCACGCAAAAGCGCGCTAGCGAAATTATCGGCGGCGGCGCCAACGCCTTTCAAAAATACGAGGCCGGAGACATTCTCGTCAGCCGGGCGATGAGCAATCTCCTTCTTCTGCTGGATCGCCAGCCGGATTTGCTGAAAGTGATCGAGGAGACAGGCGGCGAAGCGAGCGCGGCGTGACCGTTTCGCTCACGCGTCGAACGCTCTGTTTCGGCGCGCCCATGGCCATGATCGGGCGCGCCGTCGCCTCGGATTCGACAACCCTCCTCGTCACCCACGCTACCGGCCTCGCGCATGAGGTCGGCGCAGGCCGTCCCGACCAGCCGCAGCGGCTGCGCGCCATCGTCGCCGCCCTGAACGGTGACGCCTTCGCCGCGCTGCGCCGCGCCGAGGCGCCGGAAGCCTCGCGCGAGGCGATCCTCGCCGTTCACGCGCCGTCTCTGCTCGAGCGTCTCGAGAAGGCCGCGCCGCAAAGCGGGCTCGCGACGCTCGATCCCGATATCGTCATGAGCCCGGGCTCGCTCGAGGCCGCGCTGCACGCCGCCGGCGGCGCGGCCTTCGCTGTCGACGCGGTGATGCGCAAAGCCGTGCGCAACGCTTTCGTCGCCATGCGCCCGCCCGGCCATCATGCGACGCGCGACGCCGCCATGGGCTTCTGCTTCTTCAACAACGCCGCCATCGCCGCGCGCCACGCCATCGCTGCCCATGGAGCCGAGCGCGTCGCCATCGTCGATTTCGACGTGCATCATGGCAATGGATTGCAGGAGATCTTCTGGTCCGACCGAAAAGTCCTCTATTGCTCCTCGCATCAATCGCCGCATTATCCTTTCACCGGCGCCGCGAGCGAGCGCGGCGCACATGACAACATCGTCAACGCTCCTCTCGCCAAAGGCTCCGGCGGCCGCGAGTTCGCGCAGGCTTGGACGCAGGCGATTCTCCCGCGCCTCGACGATTTTGCGCCGGACATCCTCCTCATTTGCGCCGGTTTCGACGGGCATTTGCACGATCCTCTCGGCGGCTTGCGCCTGCAAAGACAGGACTTCGCCGAGCTTACGCTGCGCCTCGCAGAGATCGCCGCGCGCCGCTGTGACGGGCGCGTCGTCTCAATGCTCGAGGGCGGCTATCGGCCGGACGATCTCGCCGCTTGCGTCGCCGCTCATGTCGGCGCGCTGATGGGGGCGTGAGAATTCCGTCCTCGCCCGGCGCGTGCGTGGGCGCACATCAATGACGATCTCGATCATGGCATCTCTACATCAGAGACGTCGTGCAACAATTGGTGATGGGAGAAAACAATGGAACTCGGCAGGAGCGAATGGATCCAGGCTCGCGCGCAAATGATCGGCAAGCGCGCGCTCATCGGCCTCACCCGCGTGACGCCGCATGGCAAGGTGCTGCGCCAGATGTTCGGCACGATCGCCGCGATCGACGGAACCGGCGTCGATATCGAGCTCGAAGGCAAGGACGCCGGCCGCAAGGTCCGCCTGCCGCCGGACCTCGGCCGTTTTCGCATCGCCGGCCCCGGCGATTATCTGCTGTGGGAGACGGGCGAGATTCTCGCGGACCCCGATTTCGTCGGCGCCTTCACCGTCAACGAAGCGGCGTAAGCGGCGCGCGTCATCGCGCGCGCTCGACGACGCCGACGATCGGCCCCATGGGGCGGAAGCGATCGTGCCGAGACAGTGAAGGCGCATAGAGCGCCGAGATCGAGCCATCGAGGAAGAGCGCGTCGGGACATTTCAAACGCTCGCGAAAGAGAGTCGCGAAAGCGTGGAATGTCACCGGCTGATTGGAGATGGCGAAGGCGACGATATGGCCGTCGCGCGCGCCGACGCCATTGCGGATCTTCATCGACGTTCCAGTGTCGTGGATGCGCGGATTGATGCGTCCGCCGATGACGAGCATCGGCCCCGATTGCGTCGCATAGGCGGGATGCAGCCGCTCTTTGAGAAAACGCGTCGTCTCGGTGACGCCGGCGCGCGCGCCCTCCACCCAGAAAATCCCATTGGGCTTCATGTGGAAATTGCCCGCGCCCGAATGGGTGTTGGCGCTCTTCTCCATATGGCCGCCTTCGACATAGAGTCCGATCGGCAGGCGCCGCTCGTCATACATTCCTGCGTTCATCGCGAAGAGGAGCTTTTCGCCCTTTTGCGCGAGCGCGGCGTCGAGCCCCGAGAAGGAGCCATAGACCTCGTCTTTCGCATCGGCGAGGAAGAGCCGGATGGAATCATTGCGCGTGTCGAAGACGCAGATGGTGTAGCTCGCGCCCGCATCCTCTATATCCTGGCAAGGATTGCGCGGCGCGGCGGCTGCGGGCGCGGCGAAGAAGAGCATGAGGGCGAAGGGCAGGAGGCGGCGAAGCGGAATCATGCGCGGATCATAGCATGACCGCCGCTCCGCCCGCAGCGTCAGCTGCGCGCATCGGGCGGCGTCGCCGCGCCGGGGCCGAGCGAGCGCTGCAATATGACCGAATCCGTCCAGCTGCCGAACTTATATCCGACGCCGGAAAGATATCCGGCCTGCCGAAAGCCGATCGCCTCATGCAGCTTCAGCGACGCCTCATTGGCGGCGTCGACATAGCCGATCATCTGCCGAAAGCCCGCCGCCGCGCAGGAATCGACGAGCGCCTGCAGCAGCAGCCGGCCGACGCCGCGATGCAGATGGCGCGGATCGACATAGATCGAATGCTTGACGACGTAGCGATAGGCCGGCCGTTTGCGAAACGGCACGACATAGGCGTAGCCGAGGACGGCGCGCTCATGCTCGGCGACGAGATGCGGCAGTCGATGATTGCCCATATTCTTGCGCCGGCGCTTCAAATCCTCCTTCTGCGGCGGCTCGTAGAGCGGCGCATCGGCGGGATCGAGCCCTTTGCGCACATGCTGCAGATAGATCGCCAGCATGGCGTCGACATCCTCGTCGCGCGAGGGGCGCACGAGGATGGCCGCGCGTTCGGCGCTCGCGTCGATCATGCTCATTCCTGCACCACATAAGTGTAGAGCCGCATTTTCGCCTCGCCGTTCCACTGCTTGTAGAGGCCCTGGATCTCATAATCGAAGCCGGGGAAGAGATTGGCGCTGCGCTCGAACATGCGCAGATAGTCGAGCATGGGCCGCGCCTGCGCGCCCAATCGCTCGCCCGGAACGATCGTCGCAATGCCCGGCGGATAGATGACGAAGAGCGTCGTCGCTATGCGGCCCTCTATCTCGTCGATCGGCAGAAAATCCACATCATTGCGCACGAGGCGCAGATAGGCCTCACGCGGCGTCATCGCCATTTCGGGGAGATGCTCCTGCCGGAATTGCGCCTGCTGCAGAGCGCTGGCGTTCGCCTCCTTGAAGAAGCGATGCATATCGGCGCACAAATCGCGCAGCCGCACGCCTTTGTAGCGCGCGGCGCGGCGCGTGACGAATTCGGGAATGACGTCCTGCAGCAGCGCATTGTCGTCATGCAGGCGCTTGAAGGCGACGAGCGAGGAGACGAGCGTGCCCGCCTTGCTGGATTCGACGCCGGGCGTCAGCAGAAACAGCAGCGAGTTGAGATCGTTCTTCTCCGGCACGATGCGATTCTCGCGCAAATATTGCGCGACGATCGGCGCCGGGATTCCATGATCGGCATAGGCGCCGGTCTCGCGGTCGAAGCCCGGCGTCAGCAGAGTGAGCTTGGCCGGATCGGTGATGGCGAATCCCGGCGCCATATTGGAGAAGCCGTGCCAGCGCGCGTCCGGCGCCAGCGCCCAGAAGTCGGGATTGCGCGCGAGCTGATCGGTGGACACGCTCTCCCAGGGAACGCGATGCGCGCCGGATTCGCGCGCGGCGTCTGGAATGGAAACCCAATCGGGCGCGAAAGGATCGAAGAACCAGCGCCGCGCCGGGTCCTGCTCCTTGGCCTCGAACTCGCGCCGCACCGCGCGCAGCTTCTTGCGCAGCTCTATGCCGAGCCGGATCGTGTCGTCCCACAAGAGCTCGCCGGAGCGGCCCTTCATCATCTGCGCGCCGACATCCAATGAGGCGAACAGCGGATAGAAGGGCGAGGTGGAGGCGTGCTGCATGAAGCCTTCGTTGAAGCGGCGATGTTCCACGCGCCGCCGCTGGCCTTTGATGTGGCGGTCGCGCACATGAATTTGCGAGGCCTGCGAGAAGCTGGCGAGCTGCTTATGCGTCGATTGCGTCGCGACGATGCCGGGCGAGGCCTCGTTGAGGTTCTTCAGCCCCATGGCGTAGCGCCGCTCATAGAGCGGATGAAATTTCATGAAGCCGGCCCAGGCTTCGTCGAAGAGAATATAATCGCACAAATGGCCGATCTTGCCGACGATCCATTCGGCGTTATGGATGGTGCCGTCATAAGTGCATTGCTCGATGACGGCGGCGCGGAACGGCCTCTCCTTGCGCCAGGCGTCCTTGTCCTTCACCAGCGGATTGGCGCGAATACGCTCGCGCAATTTCTCCTCGTCGAAGGCCTCATGATCGATCGGCCCGATGAGGCCATGGGCGTTGCGCGTCGTCGGCAGAAAGATCGGCACGCCGCCGCCGAGCAGCAAGGCGCCATGATGCGCGGCCTTGTGATTATTGCGATCGAACAGCACGAGATCGCCCTCGGCGACCAGATTGGTGAGCACGACCTTATTGGAGGAGGATGTGCCGTTGAGCACAAAGTAAGTCTTCTCGGCGCCGAAGATTTCCGCCGCCGCTTTTTGCGCGGCGAGCGCCGGCCCTTCATGCGTCAAGAGATCGCCGAGCTCGACGACGGAATTGTCGAGATCGTCGCGGAACACCGCCTCGCCCAAATGCTCCATGAAGATGCGGCCGATCGGGCTGCGGCTGTAGAAAATGCCGCCATTATGGCCGGGGCAAGTCCAGAGCTGATTGCCTTCCTCTGCATAATCGACCAGCGCGCCGAAGAAGGGCGTCTTCAGCGTCTCGGCGTATTGCTTGAGGCGCGAGACGAGATTTTTGGCGATGAATTCCGGCGTCTCCTCGGCGAGGAAGACATAGCCGTCGATGAAGTCCAACACCTCGACGGGAATATCCTCGAAGCGCTTGCGGCGAATGAGCAGCACGATCGGCATTTCGAGGCCGCGCTTGCGCATGAGATCGATGAGCGAGGCGGTCTTGCCCTCGAGGCCTTTCTTGCCCCAATCGACGACGAGACAGCCGATGGCGGCGTCGGTCTGCACGACGATCTCGGCGTCCTCCACGCGTCGCGCGCGCACGACCTGAAAGCCCATGCTCTCGATCGCCGCGATGATCTGATTGACGCGCAATCCCTCGAGGTCATCGGCCTCGAAATTGGGCGCAGAGAAGAGGAATGTGAAGCGGCGGGAGAAGTCCATTCGAATCGGCCTATAGCGCTGGCGAGGAAGAAGAGGAGCCACGCACTCACAGCCTTGTTCGATGACACAATCGTGACAGCGCTTCGCGGCGCTGCAGAGCAGGCATCCGCTCGGGCTGGAAACCCCGCGGAATTGCGCATCCGCCGCTTGCCGTCGGCGCGACCGCGGACTAAGCTATATAACAGACCTATATAGCGTATCGGGGAGAGTTCGGCCATGCGCATCGGCGTGTTCTGCACTTATGAAAACCCTGTACGCGACTATAAGGCCTGCTTCGACGCGCAGACGCGTCTCGTGCGCCGCGCGGAGGAGGTCGGTTTCGAGGACGCGTGGGTCGCCGAGCATCATTTCGACGATGACGCCGTCAGCCCCTCCATATTGACGTTGCTCTCCTATCTGGCAGGCGTCACCTCGCGCGTGCGGCTCGGCTCGGCGGCGGTGCTGCTCGCCTTCCGCAATCCGATCCAAGTGGCGGAGGATGTCGCGACAATCGACGTTCTCTCCAATGGCCGTTTCGATTTCGGCGTCGCCAAGGGTGGCCCCTTTCCAGCGCAGAACAAGCATTTTCACGCGGCGAAGGAGGACTCGCGCGACATGACTCTCGAGGCGCTCGAGCTGATCGAGCGTCTGCTCTATGAGGATCGCGTCACTTTCTCCGGCGCGCATTTTCATGTCGATGATCTCGCGCTCTGCCCCAAGCCCTTGCAAAAGCCGATTCCGACCTGGATCGCCACATCGACGCCGTCGGCGGTCGAATATGCGGCGCGCAAGGGCTTCGGCATAATGGCGGCGTCGCCCGCGCCGATCGCCAAGATCGAGCAGACAGTCGCCGCCTATCGCGCGACGGGGGAGGGCGCCGATCCGCGTCTCGCTCTGGCGCGCTTCTATTATGCCGCCGAGACGCGTGAGAAGGCGCTGGCGGAGGCGCTGCCCTTCATCGCGCGCTTCGCTGATCGCATGCGCGGCATTTTTCTGGCGCAAAACGCGCCGGCATCTTTCGATCCGCAGGAGATCGTCGAGCGCTCGCTCATCGGAAGCTATGAGGAGCTCGCCGAAAAGATCGTCGACATTCACCGGCGGCTCGGCCTGGGCTCGCTGCTGCTGAAGCCGGCGACGGCGAACGAGTCTCTCGCGCTGGCGAGCCTCGATGATTTCGCGGCGAAGATTCGTCCGCGCATAGAGGCTGCGCTCGCCTGAGCGAAGCGCGCTCGGCTCAGGGCGCGGCGCTCGCGGCGAGAAATCTCTGTATCGATTCCAGCAGCCGCTCGACATCGGCCGGCTTGCCGAGCTGCTCGCTGTTTTGCAGCGGGATGCGGGCGTTATCTTCATCATTGGCGGCGCCGCTCAGCACGAGCGCGGGAAGGTCGCGATTGAGTAGCTCGCGCAGCCGCCGCACGACGAGCGGCCCCACCACGCCATTGGACAGATGATAATCGATGATCACCATGTCCGGCCGCGCGCGGTCGCCGACGACGATCTCTGTCGCGGCGTCGCCGTCGGCGGCGGCCAGCACCTCATGGCCCTCTGTCGTCAGCAGCAGCTCGAGCGAGTCGCGCACGTCGGGATCGTCATCGACGACGAGAATGACGCCCTTGCGCGACGGCCGCGCGCCGACGCCGAAGAGCGTATCGTCGGAGCGCTGGGTCTCCGACCATCGCCCATCGACGCTGCGTGGCGCGTGGAGCGGCGTCTCGACCGCGCAGCGGCGCGGCAGACGAATGTGAAAGCATGTGCCGCGCAAATCATCCGAGTCGAATTCGATCACGCCGCCATGCGCCAGCACGATCTGCCGGCAGATGAACAGGCCGAGGCCGAGACCGCGCATCCGGTCGCTGCTGGCGAAGGGCTCGAACAGCGCGTCGCGCAGCGCGCTCGGCACGCCGCGTCCGCCGTTGCAAACGTGGATCATGACGAATTCCGTCGCGCCGCCATCGATCCGCAGCGTCACGGCCACGCCCGGCGGGCTGTGCTCTACGGCGTTGCCGACGAGATTGGAGAGAAGCTGCAGAATGCGGTCGACGTCCCAGGCGCCGTCCATGTCGCCGTCGAAGGCGAGACGCAGCGTGCGCCCGCGTCCGTTGAACTCATCTGCGATCTGCTCGACGACGCGGCGGAAATTCGCCGCCGCGGGACGAATGGCGAGGCCGCCGCCCATTCTGATGCGCGTCAGATCGAGAATCTGCTCGATCATTCGCGCCATGCGGTCGCCGCTCTGGCGAATGAGCTGCAGCGCCTTGCGCAGATCGTCATCCTGCGCAACGCTCAGCGAGCGCTCGGCGGAAGTGAGAATGCTCTGCAGCGGATTGCGCAGATCATGCCCGAGAATGCCGACGAACATCTCGCGCATGCGCTCCACCTGCAGCAGCTGCTGGCGCTGCCGCTCCAGAGTCACGAAGACATCGACCTTGCTGCGCAGCACCTGCTCGTCGATCGGCTTGAACAGATAATCGACGGCGCCGACCTCATATCCTTTGAACATGCGCGAGACGTCGGGCGAATGGGCGGTGACGAAGACGATCGGCACATAGCGCGTCTTCTCCACGCCGCGCATCAGCGTCGCCAGCTCGAATCCATCCATCTCCGGCATGTTCACATCGATGATGGCGAGCGCGATGCTGCGATCGAGGAGAATGTCGAGCGCGGCGCGGCCCGATTGCGCGGTGATGATGTCGAACGAGTCGCAGCGCAGCAGCGCCTCCATCGCGATCAGATTTTCCGCGAAATCATCGACGATGAGAACGATCGGGAGCTTGGACATGCGACCCGAGTCGAAATCAGCCGTCGCCGACCGCCGACGCCCGGACGGATTCGAGGAGTTTTCGATCGCTCTCATCATTTCACCCGATAGATATGCTCGTCCGCCGAAAGAATCTCTAGAGAAGACGCATGACGCGAGAAGGCGAGCGATTCATTCGGCCCGAGGCCGATGAAGCCGCGCGCGCAGAGCGACTCGCGAAACAGGCCGATCGCGCGATCCTGCAGCGCTCGGTCGAAATAAATGAGCACGTTCCTGCATGAGATGAGGTGCATTTCGGCGAAGGCGGCGTCGGTCGCGAGGCTGTGATCGCAAAACAGAATGCGCTGCTTCAAAAAAGGCGCGATGGTCGCATAGGAGCCGCGCGGAATGAAATAGTCGGAGAGCGCCGCGCGCCCGCCGGAGCCGCGGTAATTCTCGGCGAAGCCGCCCATGCGAAAGAGCTCATAGGCGCCGGCCTGCGCGATCGCCATGCTCTCCTTGTCTATGTCGGTCGCATAGACGAGCGAGCGCTCGAGCAGCCCTTCCTCATGCAGCAGAATGGCGATGGAATAGGCCTCCTCGCCGGTTCCGCAGCCCGCCACCCAGAAGCGCAGCGAAGGATAGGTGGCGAGATGCGGCGCGACGGTCTCGCGCAGCCTGCGGAAATAGGCGGGATCGCGGAAGAGATCGCTCACTTGTATGGTGAGATGGCGCAGCGTTTCCGTGAACGAGTCCCTGTCGTGGACAATGCGGTCCAGAAGATCGGTGATCGTCGCGCATCGAAGCGCGATCTGCGCGCGCGCCACGCTGCGGCGCAGGGAGGAGCGCGCATAGCCGCGAAAATCATGCTGATAGAGCCGGTATATGGCCTCCAGCAGGAGGTCGAGCTCGATCTCGGCTTTCTCATCGGAGTCGAGAAGGATCATTTCGGCATCCATACGCGGATCAATGACAAGAGCTTCTCGACGTCGATCGGCTTGGAGATGTAATCATTGGCGCCGGCGGAAAGACATTGCGCGCGATCATCGGGCATGGCCTTGGCCGTGAGCGCGATGATCGGCAGAGCGGCCTTGTCCTCGCGCTCGCGGATCGCCCGCATGGCGGCGAGCCCGTCCATCTCCGGCATCATCAGATCCATCAGCACCAGGTCGATCGTCGGATCGCGATCGATGCGCTCCAGCGCCTCCCGGCCATTGCGGGCGATCTGCACCGTCACGCCCTCACGCTCGAGCACGGCCGTCAGCGAGAATATATTGCGCACATCGTCCTCGACCAGCAGCAAGCGGCGGCCGTCGAGAACGTTGTCGCGGCTGCGCGCGATCTCGAGCATATGCTGCTGCTCGGGCGACAGCTTCGACTCTGCCTGATGCAGGAAGAGCGTGGTCTCCTCTATCAGCCGCTCCGGCGAGCGCGCGCCTTTGATGATGATGGATTTCGACAGGCGCCGAAGCTTCTGCTCCTCGTCCATGCCGAGCGAGCGCGCGGTGTAGACGATCACCGGCGGCGCGACGCGCGTCTCGTCGCGGCTCATGCGCTCCAAAAACTCGAAGCCGCTGACGCCGGGCAGCATGAGGTCGAGCACCACGCAATCGAAGCGGCGCGCGTCGATCTCGCGCGAGGCGTCCTCCGCCGTCGCGACCGCGACGATCTCGACGTCGGCGGAGGATAAGAGCTCCATGAGCGCCATGCGCTGCACGCCCTCGTCCTCGACGATCAGGATCGATTTTTTGTCGCGATCGAGCTGCTCCTCCAGCAGGCGGAAGGCGGAGACGAGCTGCTCGCGCTTGGCCGGCTTCAATATATATCCGGCGGCGCCCATCTCGCGCGCCACTTTCTGATAATCATGCACCGAAACCACGTGAATCGGCGCATGGCGAATCGCCGGGTCGCGCTTCAGCAGCTCGAGCACCGTGAGGCCCGACTGGTCCGGCAGGCCGATGTCGAGCAGCAGCGCTTCTGGACGGAAGCGCCGCGCCAGCGTCAGCGCGTCGCCGGCGGAGCCTGCGACGATGCATTTGAAGCCGAGCTCGCGCGCGAGATCGCGCAATATCTCGGCGAAGGCGGGATCATCCTCGACGATCAGCGCGACGCGGCGCGAATCCGCGATCACATCGCGATCATCCGATATCGGCGCGGGCGCTGGGGCCGCGGGCGCCGGCGGCGGCTCCTCGCGCCGCGCCATGGGCGTGGCCGCGCCATCGGCGCGCAGCGGCAGCAGCAGAGAGAATGCGCTGCCCTGTCCCGGCGTGCTGCGCACGCTGAGCGCGCCGCCCAGCAGCTCGGCGAACTCGCGCGAGATGGAGAGGCCGAGGCCGGTGCCGCCGAATTTGCGGGTGATGCCGCCATTGGCTTGGCGAAATACCTGGAAGATCGTCTCCTGCTGATCGTCCGCTATGCCGATCCCCGTGTCCTCGACGATGAAGGCGACGCGCTGCGTGCTCTCGCGCCGCACGATGAGGCGCACGCCGCCGCGCTCGGTGAACTTCACGGCGTTGGCGAGAAGATTGGAGAGAATCTGCTGCAGGCGCTGGCGATCGGTTTCGATCATGTCCGGCGCGCCGGGCTCGACGGAGATGGAGAATTGCAGCCGCCGCTCGGCCGCGAGCGGCTCGAAGCGCCGCTCGAGATCGGCGAGCAATGTCGAGATCGCCGTCGGCGCCATGTCGAGCTCGATCTTGCCGGCCTCTATCTTGGAGAGATCGAGAATATCATTGATGAGCGCGAGCAGATCATTGCCGGCCGAATAGATGCTCTGCGCATATTTGATCTGCTCGGGCGCGAGATTGCCGTCGCGATTGTCGACGAGCAGCTTGGCGAGAATGAGCGAGCTGTTGAGCGGCGTGCGCAGCTCATGCGACATATTGGCGAGAAATTCCGATTTGTAGCGGCTCGTGCGCTCCAGCTCCACAGCCTTCTGTCGCAAGGCGGATTCCGTCGCCAGCAGATTTTCCTTCTGCAACTCCAGCGCCCGCGTGTGCTCTTCCAGCGTGTCGTTGACCTGGCGCAGCTCCTCCTGCTGCGCGGTGAGCTCCTCGCCTTGGGCGCGCGATTCCTCGAGCAATTGCTCTATGCGGCCGCGCGCCTCGGCGGAGCTGATCGCCTGTCCCACGCCGCTCGAGACGAAGTCGAGGATCGCGAGACGCCGCTCGCAAAAAGGCTGCAGCGCGCCGAGCTCGATGACGCCGCGCGTCTCGCCTTCGTGCAGCAGCGGAAAGATCAGCAGATGGCGCGGCGGCGTCTGCCCGAGACCCCAATGAATGGCGAGCCCGTCCTCGGGAATATCGGTCACGACGATGCGGCGCTTGTCGAGCGCGACCTGTCCCACCAGCCCCTCGCCGAGCCGCCATTGCTCGCGCATGCCGGAGACGCCGGCATAGGCTCCGGCGAGCCGCAGCGTCGCGCCGCCATCCTCGGCCACATATTGCGCGCCGACCTGCGCGCTCAAGGCGCGGCACAGCAGAGCGAGCACGCGCTGCGCCAGCTCGCGCATCGTCGGATTGCCGCTCATCGCCTGCGCGAGCGCGTTCTCCTGCTCGGCGAGCCACATTTGCCGGTCGTTGCGCTCGGCCGCCTCGCGCAGCGCGCGCGTCATCGCCTGCAGCGATTTTCCGAGCTGATCCTTGTCGCTGCGCGGCGAGGGCTGCGCGGAATAATCGCCGCCGGCGATCGCCTCCATCTCGCGTGCGACTCCGCGCAGGCTGTCGACGAGATCGTTGAGCGACAGGCCGAGAATATCGCCGGGGCCGGCGAGATCGATATGGCGCTCGAGATCGCCCTCCGTCACCGCGCGCATGACGCTGGCGACATGATGCAGGCGCTCGCGATGATCCTCGAGATTTTGCGCGGTGAGCGCGCCATAGGTGTCGACGACGACGGCCGAGTCGAAGGCGATCAGCTTGCGCACGGAGAGAGCGGCCGTCGTCCGCGCGCGCAGACGCTCGTCGTTCTCGATCGCGCGGCGCAGCCAGGCGGAGACGAATTCCATGGCCAGAAGATAGATGAGCAGGCCGAGCTCGATGCGCGCATGCGTGCGTCCGATGACGCGGCGGCGCTCCACATAGGCGTCGTCGACATTGGCGGCGAGAAAATCGGTCCAATATTCGTTCTGCTGCGCCTTCACGCGCTGCAGCATGCGCGGATCGGCGAAAAAGCGCGCGAAATCCGAGAAGCCGCGGAGCCAGGCGTAAAAATCCTCGATCAGCTCCGGCACGCGCGCCGAGAGCGTCTCGCCGACGAAGCGGACATCCGCGACGGTCGACTCGTCGAGCCCATGCGAGGCGCGCAGCGAGTTGTGATCGACGAGGAAGGCTGCGCCGTTCTCGCCGGGCGACATCAGCGTCCCCCCCGCGTGAATGCGCCGGCCGAGGCGCGCCGGAGTCTTTGGAAATTGTCGCGCATCGGCGGGGTCCGCAGGGGTTGATAAAGGGTTAATGTCTCAAAAGAATGGGCCGAGCGAACGCCGAGGCGGCCGCGCGGGAACGATTGGTATAAATGTGACGTGGCGCCGTCAATAGGCCGGCGCGGCGCGTCCTTCCCGGCGGAGAACGGGTCGACCGCTGCATCATAGAATGAATTCTATGACATTTCGGGAAAAATGCCCGAATTTTTTAGACGATTGTCCCTCGACAGCGCGGGCCGCAGAGGCGAAAGTTCAGGGCCGCCGCGCTATCGCGTGTATTGGACCAATCGCATGAATCCGATGGAACCGCTTCGCTTTCTCTCCTCCGAGCGCGCCTTCGATGCGGGCGCGCGGCTCGGCGAGATCAGGACATTCTTGCAAGAGCGTCTCATCGGCGCCGATACGCTGGTCGAGCGCCTGCTGATCGGCCTCGTGGCCGACGGCCATGTGCTGCTCGAGGGCGCGCCCGGCCTTGCCAAGACGCGGGCGGTCAAGCTGCTCGCCGGCGCGTCCAATCTCACCTTCGCGCGCATTCAATGCACGCCCGATCTCATGCCGGCGGACATCACCGGCACGTCGATCTGGCGTCAGGACAAGAGCGTTTTCGAATTTTCGGCGGGGCCGATCTTTCATTCGCTGCTGCTCGTCGACGAGATCAATCGCGCGCCGCCCAAGGTGCAATCGGCGCTGCTCGAGGCCATGGCCGAGCGTCAGGCGACCATCGCCGGCGCGACCCATGCGCTGCCCGATCCATTCATGACCGTGGCGACGCAGAATCCGATCGAGCATGAAGGCACCTTCCCGCTGCCGGAGGCGCAGCTCGATCGCTTCATGCTGCATGTCGAGCTGGCGCTGCCGGACGCCGCGACGGAGCGGCGCATTCTCGATCTCGTCGAGCGCGAGGATCAGGGCGCCGCGGCCGCGCCGCCCGCGGCGCTGCAGCCGGAGGAGATTGCCGCCGCGCGCCATGCGGCGCGATCGGTCTTTCTGTCCGCCGCGATCAAGGATTATATCGTGAGACTCGTCACCGCGCCGCGCGATGCGAGCGTCGCGCCGGAGCTGGCGGCGAAGATCGCGCATCCGTCCTCGCCGCGCGGCACGCTGGCGCTCGCCGCCGCCGCCAAGGCGCGCGCCTTTCTCGACGGGCGCGATTATGTCGCGCCGCAGGATGTGAGCGCGCTCGCGGTCGATGTCCTCTCGCATCGCACCATTCTCGGCTGGCGCGCGCTCGCCGAGGGCGAGACTCCGCGCGGCGTCATTCGCGCCTATCTCGATGCGGTTCCGCCTGCATGAGCGCGTCGGAAGCGCCTGTCCTCGGCGTCGATCTCGATGTCGACTCCTTGATGCGTCTGCGGCTGCTTTCGACGCGCAGCAGCGCGCGCCGAGCCGCTGCGGCTGCGCCGCTCGGCGGCGTGGCGCGGCGTCGACGCGGGCGCGGGGCCGAGACCTATGACATTCGCCTATGGTCGGACGGCGACGATATGCGCAGCCTCGATCGCAATGTCACCGCCCGCACCGGCGCGCCGCATGTGCGCACCTTTCACGATGAGCGCGAGCGCTCCGTGCTCTTTGTCGTCGATTTTCGCGCGCCCATGCTGTTCGGCACGCGCCGCGCCTTTCGTTCGGTCGCGGCGGCGGAGGCCGCGGTCGCCTCCGCCTGGCGCGTCATCGACTCGCAGGGCCGCGTCGGCCTCGCGGCGATCGGCTCGACGGGCGCGCGCTGCTTCGGCTTCGCCGTGGGCGCGCGCAGCTTTCCGCCTCTGCTCGTCGCGCTCGCCGAGGCGCATCGCATAGCGCTCGCGGAAGGAGCGGAAGCCGCCGAGGCGCCGCTCGCCGCGGCGCTGGAGGAAATGGAGAGCGTCGGCGGAACATCGGCGCTCACGCTCGCCAGCGCGCTGGATTCTCCGGGCGAAGCTTTCGACGCGATTGCGACGCGCATCGCGCGTCGGCGCGATCTCAGCGTGCTGCTCGTCGCCGATCGTTTCGAGCTGGCGCCTTCGCCGGGCCTCTATCCGTTTCGCACGCGCATGGAACAAGGCCTGCTGCGCATCGCGCATGACGCGCGGGCGGCGCCGGACCAGCGGCTGGCGCGCTTGCGCCGACTCGGCGCGCGCGCGCTCGAGATCGACGCCGGGCTGGTCGCGGAGACGATCGCGCCGCTTCTCGAGCGTTTCGACATGGAGCGGTTCGATGGCCGATCCTTCTGATCTGCTCCAGCAATTGCGGCCGCTGCGCGCGCCGCCGCCGGACGGAGCGACGGAGGTTCTCCTCATGGCGCTCGTCGGTTGCTGCGTCGGCGCTCTGCTGACCCTCGCCGTCCTGTTCTGGCGCGCGCGCCGCCGTCGTCTGCGACGCGCCGCGCTTTCCGCGCTGGCGTCGGCGCGCGCCTTGCCGGCGACGGAACGGCTCGCCGCGCAGGCGAGAATGCTGCGCGATCTCGTCGGCGCGCTCGACGGCGGCGTCGCGCATTCGCATGGCGACTCCTGGCTGACGCGGCTCGACGCGATCTTCGCGACGAAATTGTTCAGCGAAGGCGAGGGCCGCGCTTTCGGCGATGCGCTCTATCGCCCGCGCGCCGATGATCCGAGCGAGACGCTCGATCGCGCATTGCAAAAGCTGCTGTCGAGGCTCGATCGATGAACGGGCTCGAATTGGCGACGCCTCTCGCGCTCGCGCTCTTGCCCGCGCCTCTGCTGCTGCGCTTCTTGCGCGGGCGCGCGGCGGGCGGCGGATTGCCATTGCCGGAGACCATTCGTCATCGGCTCGGCGCCGGCGCGGCGTCCGGCGGTCTACGTCTTTCCTGGCGCGCCATCGCCTCGACGCTCGCCTGGATCGGAATTGTCATCGCGCTCGCCGGGCCACGCGTCGCCGGCGCCGTCGCGGCGCTGCCGGCGACCGGGCGCGACATCATGCTGGCGCTCGATCTCTCCGGCAGCATGACGAAGACGGATTTCGAGTTGGGCGGCGTCGCCGCGAGTCGTCTCGCCGTGCTGAAACATTTCGGCGCGGAGCTGATCCGTCGTCGCGCCGGCGATCGCATCGGCCTCGTCGTCTTCGCCGAGACGGCTTTCGCCGCGGCTCCGCTGAGCTTCGATCTGCGCGCGGTGAGCGCGACGCTCGAGGAAATGGAGATCGGCCTCGTCGGCCGCTCCACCGCGATCGGCGAAGGGCTCGGCCTCGCGCTGAAGCGTCTCTCCGATTCCGCCGCGCCCTCGCGACTCGTGATTCTGCTCTCCGACGGCGCCAATAACGCCGGCGTCAGCGAGCCCGGCGCCGTCGCCGAGCTGGCGCGCGACATGGGCGTGAAAATCTTCACCATCGGCCTCGGCGTGAATGATACGGTGGCCAATCCCGACGATACCGATGCGGTCGATTTCGTCGCGCTTCAGCATATAGCGGAGATCGGCGGCGGCGCGGCGTTTCGCGCGCGCACGGGCGCCG
This sequence comes from Methylosinus sp. C49, assembly GCF_009936375.1. Taxonomy (GTDB): domain Bacteria; phylum Pseudomonadota; class Alphaproteobacteria; order Rhizobiales; family Beijerinckiaceae; genus Methylosinus. The sequence goes on from NZ_AP022332.1 coordinate 1,401,847, forward strand.
AGCTCGACGCCGCGACGCGCGCCATAGAGTCGCTCATCGCCGGTCCGACGCCGGCGCCGCCGACGATCGTCTATCGCGAGCTGTGGATCTATCCGGGCGCGGTCGCTTTCTTAGCGGCGATGGCGCTCGCGCTCGCGACGAGAGAGAGGCGATGATCGAGATCGGAGATTTCGCTCTGCTGCGACCGCTGTGGCTGCTGGCTCCGCCGGCGTTGGCCTTGCTCGTCGCCATGACGCGGCGGCGCGACGTGCTCGGCGATTGGCGCCGCATCGTCGATCCGGCGCTGCTCGCTGTCATGCTGCGCCGAAGCGCGAGCGTCGGCGCTTCTCGCAGCGACGCGCCGCTTTTTTTCAGCGTCGCGCTCATCGCGCTCGCGCTCTGCGGGCCAGCGATGAAAATGCGCGGCGCCGAGCAGTTCCGCAATCTCGACGCCACTTTGATCCTGCTCGACGTGTCGCGCGCCGAGCGTTTGGGGCAGGCGGTCGCGGCGGCGCAATTTCTGCTCGAGCGCTCGGGCGCGCGGCAGATCGGCCTCGCGCTCTATGCCGGCGACGCCTATCTCGCGAGCCCGCTGACCGATGATGCGAAATCGCTCGAATCTCTGCTCTTCGCCATAGACGAGCGAACCGTGCCCGATGGCGGAACCAAGCCCGATCGGGCGCTCGCCTTCGCCCGCCGACTGCTGCGTGAAGCGGATATCGCCGCGGCGGATATCGCCATTATCTCCGATGGCGAGGGGCTCGATCCACGCGCGGAGCGTCTCGCCGCCGCGCTCGCGCGCGAAGGACGCCATGTGCATAGTCTCTTCGTCTCGGCGCGTGGCGGCGCCGATGCGCTCGAGCCCGCCCGCCGCGCCGCGATGGCGTCGCTCGCAGCCGCCGGAAGTGGGCGCGCCGGCGACGCGGCCGATCCCGCCGAGATCGCGCGCGCGATCGAAGCGCGCGGCGTCGCGCATATTGCAGAAGGCGATCTGCGCGCGCTGGAATGGCGCGACTATGGACGCTTTATCCTATTGCTCGCGGCGGCGCCGCTGCTGCTCGCGCTGCGCGGGAGGGGCGCATGATCTCGAATCATCGCATGAGAGGCGAGCCTGAAGGCTCGCGGTCCAGCGCGCGCCTCGGACCGCGAGCCTTCGGGCTCGCTCTTTTCTTCCTCTCTCTCGCGCTCGTGAGCGCATTATGGACTCTCGGGCCGCAGCTCGGCGGACGCGCATTGCTGGCGCTCGGCCTTCCGTCCCTTGCCGCGCAAGTCTTCGCCGATCCCGTCTGGAAAGGCGCCGCCTTCTACGCGGCCGGCCGCTGGGAGGAGGCCGCCGCCGCTTTCGCGCGCGATAGCGACAGCCTCTATGATCTCGGCAATGCGCTGGCGCTCGCCGGTCGTTACCGGGAGGCGATCGCCGCTTATGATCGCACACTGCGCGTCGATCCCGACGATGAGGACGCCGCCTATAACAAATCCTTGCTGCTCGGCCTGCTCGAGCGCGAGAGCGCAGGCGGCGACGCCAAGGCCAATTCGGCCGCGACGGGCCAGCAGCGTGCGCTCGGCAGCCTCGATGATGACAAGGGCGGCGGCGGGGAGGGCGCGGCGGGCGAGCGCGAGACCAGCTCGCGGCCGGGCGACCGCGGCGGCGCCAAAGCCTCCAAGCAGGGCAAGGGGCAGGAGGAGACGAAGGAGAGCGGCGCGGGCGCGACCGGCGCGGTCGGAGCTTCGGAAGGCGCGGGCCGCGCCGGCGGTCAGAGGATCGACGTCGCCGCTCTGCTGCATGAGCGCGACCGCCGCGTGCGTCGGCGTCTCGAGGCGCGCGCCATTCATGCGAGCGCCGATTGGCTGCAGAGCCTCGACGACGATCCCGGCCGTTTCCTGAAGCTGCGCATCGCAGCCGAGAAGGCGCGCCGCTTGCGCGCCGGCGGCGGCGCGCTGGAGGAGGATGATTGATGCCGCGCCGTCTCGCGCTTCTTCTGTTCTTCTTGCTGCAGCCTCTCGCGCAGGCGCTGGCGCAGGAGGAGCCGCCCTTCGGCCGCGTCGAGCTCCGCGTCGAAGCGCCATCCGAGACGCCCTATGTCGGCGAACCGCTGCGGCTGGTGATCCGCTCCGCCATACGCGGCCGTGTGCTGCTGGATCATATCATCCAGCCTTCGCTGCTCGATTTCGACTGGCAGCAATTCGGCGTCGACTCCTCCAGCGAGGAGATGATCGACGGCTTTTGGACGCCGGTGGTCGAGCGTGTGCTGATGATCTATCCGTTGCGCGCCGGGCGGCTCACCATTCCGCCCTTCAAGCGCCGCATCGCCTATCGCATCGACGAGAGCGGCAGGGTGGAGGCCGAATACGCTTCCCAGCCGCTCCAGATAGAGGCGCGCGCCCGCGACGGACTGGTTCCGCCGGGCGAGAGCTTTCTGCCGGCGCGGAGCCTGCGCATCACGGACGTCTGGGATATCGAGCCGGACAAGATTCCCTTCGGCGAGACGGCGCGGCGCACCGTCACTGTGGAGGCCGAGGGCGTCACCGCCGATCGCCTGCCGCCGCTGCCCAATTTCCGCGCGCCGGGAATCATCACTTTCGCCGCGCCGGTGGAGCGGCGGACGATCGTGACCGATCAGGGGCCCGTTGCTCACGCGGTCTATCGCTGGAATGTGCGGCCCGTGTCCGCGGTCTCCGCCTATGCGCCGGCGATTCGCATCGCCTGGTTCGATGTCGCGACGCGGCGGATGCGCGAGGCGGTCGCGCCCGAGCGGCGCATCGCTTTCGGCGACGCGCCGCGCGAGCATTCGGCCACTAGGCTGCGCGAGAGTCCGGGCCTATCGGCGCCGCAGCCGATGATCGCCGCATTGGCGAGCTTCGTCGCCACGGCCGCTCTCATTTGTCTCGTCGTCGCCATGCGGGGGAGGATCGGCGTGCGCCGGCCGGCGGCGCTCGCGGCGTTGAGACGAGCCGCTCGCGCCGCGGACGCCGTCGCCTTTCGCCATGCAGCGCGCCGTTTGGCGCAGGCCGATCCAAAAGCCTGGGCGAGGATCGTCGCGCGCGAGGACATAGGTCCGGCGCTGGACGCGCTGGACGCCGCGCTCTATGGGCCGAGGCCGGCGGCCGTCCCGGCGCTCGCGCCGCTGGCGCGCGCCATCGCCGCCGCATGGGCGCAGAGCTGCGCCGAATAGCGGGCGGAAACCGTCGTCTCACGGGACGACGGTGATCGTCCCGCTCATATGAGAATGCAGCCCGCAGCGAAAGGCCACCTCGCCCGGGCGCGTCAGCGTGACGTCGAAGCTCTCGTCCTCATCGACATGCTCGGGCGAATGGAAGATTTCTTCCTTGCCCATCGCGCCGATGATGGAATGCGGCGCCTGATCGTGATTGACGAAAACGACGGTGTCGCCCGCACGCACGGTGATATGGACCGGCGCGAAGGCGAAATTTTCTATGCGCACCTCGGCCGCGAGGCCGGGACCGAGCGAGAGGGACATTGCGAGAAGCGAGGCCCAGAAGAAAACGCGTCGTCTCATACGAAGCCCGCGGCGATATTGACGGTGAGCGCCAGTATCGCGGTGTTGAAGAAGAAGGCCAGCACGCCTTGCACGAGCGCCGCCGCGCGCATCGTCGTGGAGGCGGTGGAGACGTCCGCCGTCTGCGAGGCGACGCCGATCACATAGGCGAAATAGAGAAAATCCATATAGCCGGGCTGCTGCGCGCCCGGAAAGATCAGCCCGCCGCGCTGCTCCGCGGGGCGATCCGGCGCGGCGCCGCGCTCGAGATAATATTCATGCGCGTAATGCAGCGCGAAGGTGAGATGCACGAACAGCCAGGAAAGCACGACGGTCAGCACGGCGAGAGAAATATGCGCGTGCTTGGAAAATCCCTCGAGATTTTTGACCGGCCCGAGCTCGGCGACGATCGCGCCGATGGAGGCGCAGGCGGTGGCGATGGTCATCACCAGAATGACGAGCCGGCCTTCGTCCTGCAATTGCGCGCGGCGGCGCATGGAGCTCGGCGTCGAGCGCGCCATCATCTCCGCCGCGAGGAGGAGATAGAGCGTCACGAAGACGTCCCAGCCGACCAGCGCGCGCGTGACCTCGCGCCAGCTTGCGGGCAGCAGCAGGCCGACCGCCACGCCGCCGAGCAGGCAGAAGAGCAGTCGCGCCCGCGCCCTGGCGATGCGCCACAGCAGCGGGCGCCGGCGGCGCGCGTGAGTCTCGGCGGCGTGGCTCATCGGCCGCTCAATTGCTGCGTAGCGCGACGAAGCGCGCCGCCTGCGCGAGCACGCCCGTCGCCGCGCCGAGCCCCGTCTCGGCGAGCGCCGCTATGGCCGCCTCGACCAGCGCGTCGCGCCGCTCGCGCGCCTTGTCGAGGCCCAGCAGGCCGATCAATGTGGCCTTGTTGCGCTCCGCATCCTTGCCGGCGCGCTTGCCGAGCGCGGCCTCGTCGCCCTCCGCGTCCAAAATATCGTCGGCGATCTGGAAAGCGGCGCCGAGCGCGTCGCCATAGCGGCCGAGCGCGGCCGCCACGGGAGCCGAGGCGCCGCCGAGAATGGCGCCGAAATCGACCGAGACGCGCAAGAGCGCGCCGGTCTTCATGGCCTGGAGGCGGAGCGTTTCCTCCTGCGAGAGCGGGCTCGTCGCCTTCTCGGCCTCGAGGTCCAGGGCCTGGCCGCCGACCATGCCGCCGAGCCCGGAAGCGCGGGCCAGCGCCAGCACCAGACGAGCGCGGATTTGCGCATCCGCATGGGTCGCCGGATCGGCCAGAACGTCGAACGCATAGGTCAGCAGCCCGTCGCCGGCGAGAATGGCGGTGGCCTCGTCGAAGGCCTTGTGGGCGGTGGGGCGCCCGCGGCGCAGATCGTCGTCGTCCATGGCCGGGAGATCGTCGTGGGCGAGCGAATAGCAATGGATCATCTCGATCGCCGCCGCCGTGCGGCGCGCGCTCTCGCCCTCGACGCCGAAGAGGCGGGCGGATTCGAGCGCCAGAAACGGCCGCAGCCGCTTGCCGCCGCCCAGCGCCACATAGCGCATCGCCTCCAGCAGCCGCGCCGGCCGGGCGATCTCGCCCGAAAGCGGCTCCGCGCCGAGCAGGGCGCCCAGCGTCGTCTCGGTCGTGCTCGCGGCCTCGTCGAGGCGGCGGCGGAAAACGTCGTCGGTGGTCTTGGCTGCGTTGGTCTTGGCTGCGTCGCCGGTCATGGGACCCTTTCCCGAGAAAATCATTCCATCTGGCTCGGACCTAACAAATTTGCGATCAATCCCCAAGTGGCGAGGGGAAGAGGGCCGCGCAGGGGGCGCGGCCCGAGAGGAAATCCGAGACTATGACCGTTTCGTTGTTCGAACCCTTTCGCCTCGGCGATCTCACGCTCGCCAATCGCATCGTCATGGCGCCGCTGACGCGCCGTCGCGCCACCCATGGGACCGACGCGGCGAATGCGCTGATGGCCGAGCATTATCGCCAGCGCGCCTCGGCGGGGCTCATCATCGCCGAGGCCTCGCAGATTTCCCAGCAGGGGCAGGGCTACGCCTACACGCCGGGGATTTATTCGCCCGAGCAGGTCGCCGGCTGGCGCGAGGTGACGGAGGCCGTGCATGCGGCGGGCGGGCGTATCGTCCTGCAGCTCTGGCATGTCGGGCGCGTCTCGCATGTCTCGCTGCAGCCCGGCGGCGGGGCGCCGGTCGCGCCTTCCGCCATCGCCACGACGAAGCAGGTGGCGATCGAGACCGGCGCCGCCGATTGCTCCGCGCCGCGGGCGCTGGAGCTCGGTGAAATTCCGGGGCTGATCGCCGATTATCGCAAGGCCGCGCGCAATGCGAAAGAGGCGGGCTTCGATGGCGTCGAGGTGCATTGCGCCAATGGCTATCTCATCGACGAGTTCTTGCGCGACGGCTCCAACAAGCGCGAGGACGCCTATGGCGGCGCGCCGCAAAATCGCGCGCGCTTCGGCCTCGAGGTCGTGGACGCCGTGCTGCAGGAATGGGACGCCTCGCGCGTCGGCGTGCGCATATCGCCGGTGAGCCCCGTGTACGACATGTCGGACAGCGATCCGCAGAGCGTCTTCGGCTATTTCGTCGAGAGGCTGGCGGAGAAGAAGCTCGGCTTTCTTCATGTCATAGAAGGCGCGACGCAAGGCCCGCGCGATGTCGCGCCTTTCGATTATCTCGCTCTGCGCAAGAGCTTCCCCGGCGCCTATATCGCCAATAACGCCTATACGCTGGAGCTCGCGCAGGAGACGCTCGCGAGCGGGCGCGCCGATCTCATCGCCTTCGGCCGTCCCTTCATCTCCAATCCCGATCTCGTCGAGCGCCTGCGTCGCCGCGCGCCGCTCGCCGATGTCGATTTCGAGACAGTCTATGGAGCCGGTCCGAAGGGATATACGGATTATCCGACGCTGACGGCGTGAGCCGACCGGCCGGGCTCGTTTCTCCTTGCGGGAAACGAGCCCGGCCGAAGCGCTATTCCGCCTTGGGCGCTGCGTCCGGCGCATGGCCGTCATGGCCGCTCTCATGTCCGCCATCATGGCCCGCGCCATGGCCCTGATGCATGGATTTCATGTGGTCCATCATCATCTGATCGTGCATTTGATGCATTTGACGCATCTCATGCATCATCTTGCAGCAGCCGCCCCCATGGCCGTCGCCGTGCTCCTCCTGCGGAGCGGCGGGCTTGGTCTCGACATTGGTCTCGGCGAGCGCCGGCGCGATCGTCGCCGCCAGAAGAGCGGCCGCCAATGTGGGAATGTTTTTTCTCATCGCATCGCCCTCGCTATTGCCGGCATCTCCATAGGAAGTGGTCGCCGGCAGGGTCGATCGCAATGCGGCGACATGTCCTATTTGTCGCGTATTTCTCCGAAAGCGAGCCTCGCGGCCCGCCGGCGAATCAGCTTTCTGGCTCGGCGACCGTCTCGCAGGAGACAGAACGCAGGCGCTGCTCGGCGCGATCACGATCGCTCGCGCGCTTGGCCAGCGAGCGGAGCAGCACGAAGCCGCGCAGAGAAGGCGCCGTCACATGCACTTGGCTCGGCGGCGCTTCCTCATCTTCGCCCTCGACCGCTTCGATCTGGCGCGCATCGCCGACCAGCACGTCGATCTTGCCCTTGATCGCCGAGCGATCTGTGGCGGAATGAAAGATGCGGCCCGTTCGCGCATGAAAGGAGAGCGCGAGCAGATCCTCTGGATCGGCGTCGGCGCGCACACGCATCAGACCTCTGGAGAGATCGAAGAGGCAGACGCCTTCGACGAAAGCCGAATCCTCGAAAGGCGTGACCTCCGCGCCGGGCGCGGCGCGCGGCAGCAGAGCGACGCCATTGGTCGTCGTCTCGGCGTTCCGCGCGGCGGCGAGGAGGCGCGCATAGGCGTTGCGCGGCGCCACTTCCGGCATCAGCAGCACTGAGACGATGTGAACGGAGCCCGCGACGCAGACGGTCGCGAGCGCCCAGGGCAGCCAGTCGAGATAGTTGCGAGAAATCTTCATGCGCAATGGAGCTTCACGATCTTCGGAAAGGTCTGAGGGTCGGGCGCCGATTCGAGGTCGAGCGGCGTGTCATAGAGGCGCAGCGTCAGCACGAAAGGCTCTTTCGACACCGGCAGCCAATTGCCGGGCCGCGCCTGCGCGCCGATGTCGATCTCGAAGCCGCCGCCCTCGCGTCGCGAAATCTCGCTCGAGGTGAAAGCGTGGCGATCGGCGGGATTGTCGATGAGCCGGCCGGCGACGCTGGTCGCGCCGAGCGTCCAGAAGCGCGCCGCGGGAGTGACGTCGGAGACGCGATAGTCGCAGCGTCCATCGAGCGGCGCGCCGCTCGAATCCGTATGGGCGAAAAAGGCGAGGCCCTGATCGCGCCCGAGCGGCGCCTCGCCCGAGCGCGCCAGCACGGCGCGCGCATAAGGGTCGATCTCCACGCCGCCATGGCTCGGCCAGGCGGTCCAAGGTCCGACATGCAGCGCGCCGAAGCCGCGGCCGAGCCCGAGCGAGACGGCGGTCATCGCAAAGCCCAGCAGCAGGCCCGCGATCATCACGACGAAAGCCCTCAGATAATTGGTCATGCGAAATCCGTCAGCGCCGATCGGCGCGCTTGTCGGTGGAACGCGTCTGCGGCGGCGAGCCGGCGGCGGGGCGCTCGGGACCGTCGAGCTTCATCTTCGACTCGATTTGTCCGAGCGCCTCCAAGGCGCCGCGCGAGAGCGCCGCGGGACGCGCCGGCGCGCCGAGCTCCAGCGTCTTGGGCTGAGCGGCGGCAGCCGCTGCGAGCGCGGCGGGCGTTGCGAGTCCGCGGATCGGCTTGATGGCGATTCCTTGATGCGCATAGGCCATGATGTCGTGCCATGTCTTCGCCGGCAATGTGCCGCCGGTCATATTGGACATGCCCTCATTGTCGTCGTTTCCATACCACACGCAGCCGCCCATATTGCCGGTATAGCCGCAGAACCAAGCGTCCTTATAGCCATTGGTGGTGCCGGTCTTGCCGATGACGTCGATTCCGGGGCCGAGATTGGCGCGCCCGCCCGTGCCTTCGTCGATCACGCGCTTCATCATCGTGTCGAGCTCGGCGACCTTTTCGAAAGGCACGACCTGCTCTTGCGGCGGCGCGTCGCGATCATGCTGATAGAGAATATCGCCGCGGCTGTTGCGCACCTCCGTGGCCGCATAGGGCGTCGTCTTTTTGCCGCCATTGGCGAAAGCGGCATAGCCGGCCGCATGCTCGAGCAGGATGACGTCGCTCTGCCCGACAGGCAGGGAGGGCGTGTCTTCGAGTGGCGTGGTGATGCCGAGCTTGCGGCATGTGTCGATGATCTTGGCGCGGCCGGCATGAGAATCGCCATTGCCGACGGCGATCGACAATTGAATGGCGATCGTGTTGAGCGATTTGGCGAGCGCCAGTGACAGCGGCAGCGAGCCGGCGTAGCCGCCGCTGTAATTATGGACGCAATAATTGCCGATGCAGGTGGGACGATCCGTCACCACCGTCGTCGGCTTGAACTTATTGCTCATCAGCGCGGTGAGATAGACATAGGGCTTGAAGGAGGAGCCCGGCTGGCGCGCCGCCTCCGTCGCGCGATTGAACTGGCTCGCGCCATAATCGCGCCCGCCGACCAGGGCGCGCACGGCGCCGTCGAGATCCATGAAGGCCGAGGCGTTCTGCTTCGCATGATAGGAGCGTCCGCTCTCGCGGAGATTTTCCTCCACCACCTCGTCGGCGCGCTTCTGCACATTGGGATCGAGCGCGGTGCGAATGACGAGCACGCGATCGTCGCCGAACTTGCCGGCCTCGGCGAGGCGCTGCGCCTCCTTGAAGGCGAAGTCGAGATACCAATCCGGGCTCTGGTCGCGCTTGCGCTCGACCGGCGTCGCCGGATTGCGCTGCGCGGCGACGATCTGGCTCTGCGTCATGAAGCCGGCGTCGACCAGATTGTCGAGCACGTCATTGGCGCGCGCACGCGCTGCGGGGAGATTTACGTGCGGGGCGTATTTGGTCGGCGCCTTGAACAGGCCGGCGAGCATGGCGGCTTCCGACAGCGAGACGTCGCGCACGGATTTGCCGAAATAGAACTCCGCCGCCGCCTGAATGCCGAAGGCGCCGCCACCCATATAAACGCGGTCGAGATAGAGCTTCAAAATCTCTTGCTTGGTGAGGCGCTCCTCGAGCCAGAGCGCGAGAAAGGCCTCGTTGATCTTGCGCGTGATGGTGCGCTCATTGGAGAGGAAGACGTTTTTGGCGAGCTGCTGCGTGATGGAGGAGCCGCCCTGCACCACGCCGGAGGAGCGCGCATTCACCGTGAGCGCGCGTCCCGTGCCGATAATGTCGATGCCGAAATGCTCGTAGAAGCGTCGGTCCTCGGTCGCCAGCACGGCCTTGATGACATAATCTGGATATTGATCGAGCGGCACGGCGTCGTCATGCTTGATGCCGCGCTGTCCGGCGACGGCGCCGTAGCGATCCAGAAAAGTGATCGAGAGGTCCTGCTTCTTCAGCCAATCGTCGCTGGTCATGCGCATGGCGGAGACCGACAGCGCGAGCGCGACCATGCCGCCGCCGAGCGCCAGCGTCAGCGACTCGCAGCCGATCTCGACCGCGACCCGTCGCAGGCCCCGCACCTGGAAGCGGTTCATGAAGGCCGAGAAATTCTCATAGGCCTCGCGCGCGCCGCGGCTCGAGTCGAAGAGACTCGAGTCGATATAGGCGTCGAGCGCCAGCAGAAGCCTTGCGGCCCGCTTGTATAAGCGCGAGGATCGAATAGGTTCGAGCAATTGCGCCGCTCCCTTGGCCCATCCGGGCGATTATGCGAACCAGGAGGCGGATGATAGCACTCCTCGAGCCGCCTTGACGATGGCCGGCCCGCAGGGATCGCCGGCAGGATGAATAAAGCGCGCGCGGCGCGAAGGACGAGGGCCGAAGACAGAGCATGGCGAGGAATGGCGAAAAAGAAGCGGGCGAACCGTTCTGGACGAGGCCCTTGAGCGAATTGACGCGGGCGCAATGGGAAAAGCTCTGCGACGGCTGCGGGCGTTGCTGCCTGGTCAAGCTCGAGGATGAAGATAGTGGGGAAATCTATCATACGAGCGTCGGCTGCGACCTTTTGGACGGCGAGACCGGGCGCTGCCGCGACTATGCCGGCCGCCAGACCAAGGTGCCCGACTGCGTGCGCCTGACCGTGAAGGCGCTCGCAGGCATCGCCTGGCTGCCGCCGACCTGCGCCTATCGCCTGCGCGCGGAAGACAAGCCGCTGCCGGACTGGCACCCGCTGCTGACCGGCGACCCGGCCAGCGTCCATACGGCCGGCGTCTCCGTGCGCGGCCGCGTGGCGGCCCATGAGCAGGAGGTGGAGACCGACGATCTCCCCAATTTCATCGTGCTATGGCCCAAGCGCTGGCCTCGGCGCAAGAAAGGGCGGGCGGCGTGAGGCGAGGATATGAATTTATTCCTTGACAGCGGGACGCTGGTCCTATAGACAAGTCCCATGCTCCAGAATTGCGCTTGGGGCGAGGGACGGCAGACTGGACCGCGAGCCTTCAGGCTCGCTCTTTCCAGCCAATGCGCGCCGCCCGCTCGGCGAGCGTCGAAGCGCGTCCGTCGGATCATTTCGTAGCTTGCCGAAAGCGAGCCTGAAGGCTCGCGGTCCCGGGCTTTTGTCCAATGGAGGCCCACGCATGGCGCCGAAGTCAGACGCGCGCTCGCGCGATATCGTCGCGCAGGCGAAGCTGCTCTATGACGCGGGCGTCACGCCGCTCGTAGAGGTGAGGGCGATGCTCGGCATGAGCGAGCGCGCCTTTTCTAGCTTTCGCAAAAGCGAGGGATGGCCGATGCGGCCGTCGCCGATCAAGCGCAAGAGCACCGACACGCCTCCGACGCCAGAGCGGCAGAGCGCGGCGCCGACGCAAAAAGAGCCGCGCAGCCTCATCGCGCGGCTCGAAGAAGCGGTGGAGCGCGAGTTTCTCCGCGCTGAAGTCGCGCTCGCCACATGCGGCGCAAAGGCGGCGCCGAAGACGATGGAGACGAGCGCCCGCGTGCTCGCGAGCCTGGTGCGCAGCCTCGCCGAATTGAAGCGCATGAATCGCGACGTCGCCGTGGCGCGAGAGGAGGACTTGCGTGTCCGAGACGCTTTCGACGACGAGCCTCCCCGCCAATTGGCCGAGCTCCGCGAGGAGCTTGCTCGTCGGCTCGAGCGCATGTGCGGCGATGGGCCGGCTGAATGAGCTGATCGCGGGATTTTCCGCGCGTGAGCTCGAAACGCTGCTCGCGGATTGGGAGTTTTGCGCGCGCGAGGATCAATGGCCGCCCATGCTCGCGCCGGGTGGCGCGCCTTGGCGTGTATGGCTGGTATTGGGCGGGCGCGGCGCCGGCAAGACGCGCGCCGGCGCCGAATGGGTGCGCGCCGTCGCGCGCGGCCGGCCGCAATTTTCGACGCGCCCCTTGTCGCCGATCGCGCTCGTCGGCGAAAGCGCTGCGCATGTGCGGGATGTGATGATCGAAGGCGTCTCTGGAATTCTCGCCGTGCATCCGCGCAGCGAGCGGCCCTTGTGGGAGCCCTCGCGCAAGCGCCTCACATTCGAAAATGGCGTCGTCGCGCAGGCTTTCTCGGCGGAAGATCCCGAGAGCCTGCGCGGCCCGCAATTTTCCGCCGCCTGGTGCGACGAGCTGGCGAAATGGCGCTATGCGCAGGAGAGTTGGGACATGCTGCAATTCGGGCTGCGATTGGGCGATTGGCCGCGCGAGATCGTCACCACCACGCCGCGCTCCATTCCCTTGCTGAAGCGGCTGATGAGCGAGCGTGGCGTCGTGACGACGCGCGCGACGACGCGGCAGAATGCGGCGCATCTCGCGCCATCCTTTCTCGAGACCGTCGTCGCGCAATATGCCGGCACGAGATTGGGGCGCCAGGAACTCGACGGCGAACTCGTCGACGAGCGCGCCGACGCGCTCTGGACGCGCGATATGCTGGAGGCCGCGCGCATTGTCGAGGCGCCGCCGATGGAGCGCATCGTCGTCGCCATCGATCCACCTGCGTCGTCCGGCAAGCACGCCGATCGTTGCGGAATCGTCGCGGCGGGAGCAGCGAATGGAATCGTCTACGTGCTACAGGACGCGACGCTCGCCGCCGCGCGGCCGGCGCAATGGGCGCGCGCCGGAGTCGCGCTCTATCACAGGCTCGAGGCGGATGCGCTGATCGCCGAGGTCAATCAGGGCGGCGAGATGGTGCGCGCCGTCATTCACGAGGCCGACCCGAGCGTCGCCGTGCGAGACGTGCGCGCGACGCGCGGCAAATATTTGCGCGCGGCCCCGGTGGCGCAGCTCTATGAGCGAGGGCGCGTGCGCCATGTCGGCGCCTTTCCGGCGCTAGAAGACGAGATGTGCGATTTCGCCATCGATGGCTTGTCGACGGGGAGAAGCCCGGATCGCCTCGACGCGCTGGTTTGGGCGATTCACGCGCTGGCGCTGGCCCCGCGCGCGCGTGAGCCGCGCATGCGACGATTGTGAGCGATAGCGAGCAGAGGGCCGCCAGCCTCTGCTCGCTACTCGCTATTCCCTACTTACCCATTCCAGACGGAATCCTCATGCCCTCGTTCCTTTCCCGCCTCTTCGGCGCGCGCGCGCCGGAGCGCAAATCCTCGCGCGCTATGCTTTCGCTGCATTCCATGGCCGCGCCGCAATGGACCGCGCGCAACAATGTCGCGCTCACGCGGGCCGGCTATGAGCGCAACGCCGTCTGCTATCGCGCTGTGCGCATGGTGGCGGAAGGCGCCGCCTCCGTGCGCTGGCTCGCCTATGAAGGGCGCGCGGAGAATCCCGAACATCCGCTGCTGCGATTGATCGAGCGGCCGAACCCTTCCGACACCAGCGTCTCCTTCATCGAGGCGCTCGTCTCCAATCTTCTGCTCTATGGCAACGCCTATGTCGAAGGCGCCTTCGTCGACGGCTTGCTGCGCGAAGCTTATAGTCTGCGGCCGGATCGCATGAGCGTCGTCGCGGGACGCAATGGCTGGCCGGCGGCCTATGTCTATTCGGCCGCCGGCGACAGCGTGCGCTATGACATTCAGGGTCGCGGCATAGAGCCGATTCTGCACATTCGTCTCTTCAATCCGCTCGACGACATCTATGGCTTTGCGCCGCTCGCTGCCGCGCAGACGGCGCTCGACACACATAACGCCGCGAGCTTCTGGAACAAGGCGCTGCTCGACAATAGCGCGCGGCCTTCCGGCGCGCTCGTCTATGCCGGGCCGGAGGGCGGGCATCTCACCGATGAGCAGTTCGAGCGGCTGAAGCAGGAATTGGAGGAGAATTTCTCCGGCGCCTTCAACGCCGGCCGTCCGCTGCTGCTGGAAGGCGGGCTCGATTGGAAGGCGCTGTCGCTGTCGCCCAAGGATATGGATTTTTCCGAGACGAAAGCCTCCGCCGCGCGGGAGATCGCGCTCGCCTTCGGCGTGCCGCCGCTGCTGATCGGACTGCCGGGCGATAACACATTCCGCAATTACGAGGAAGCCAATCGCGCCTTCTGGCGCCAGACGATCATTCCGCTCGTGCAGCGCTTGCAGAAGGCGTTTCATGCCTGGGCGCAGCCGGGCTTCGCGCCATTCCGCTTCGACTATGACGCCGATCGCATCGACGCGCTGGCGAAAGAACGCGCGCTCGAATGGAGTCGCATCGGCGACGCCGCTTTCCTCACCGTGGACGAGCAGCGCGAGGCGGCGGGCTACGGCCCGATGGGAAAGCGCGTGAAATATTCAACAGATCAGCCGCGCGTCGCCGCCGGATCGCCGGACGGCGGGCAGTAGACGAGCGGCGATGCGAGCGGCGCTGGCGACCTCGCGCAGGTGGCGCTGAACACGATCGCCGCGGTGGTGAACGATGCGGGCGCCCTCGTGGTTGGGGAAAGCAATGACGCTCGATACTCCGTCGACCTGCTGGCGAAAGAAGGCTATGGTCACGCTATACGACCATGTCGGCAAAGAAGATGTAGCCCTTATCGCTGCTTTGGAGAGTAAGCGAATTAGAATTGGTCTACCATTCATAGGCGTGATCGCCTATGAGCCGGCGGTCGGCTCGTTCGACTCTCGGGAGTCCGCAAATGACCACGTGAACCGAGTGATAGAGACGAACAAGGATCGCGTCGACTCGGTCGCCGAAGGACGACGCGATGAGGTCACGCTCCAGAGGATATTCGGATTTCGAACCGGAAAAGAGGCATTCTTGGAGAGCGGAACGTCGAAGCCGGTCGTTCGATGGACGTTCGGCGTCAGAGTCGTTCTTCATGCCGATCCGACCAGCGATCGAGGCTATCGGGTGCGGACCGCCTTTCCTGTGAACAGCAGATCGGGCCGATGAGCGCGAAAGGGGAACATTGATGAACATTCCTGAAGCATTCTCGGACCTGGCTGAGTGGTTCATGTTCGAAGTCGAGGAAGATATCCCGGAAGGGCAGGACTACGTGGCCTATGCCATTGGTCATCTCGATGAGAGCCAGAAGAAGGGCGCGGAGCGATTTATCGACGGGCTGCTACGTCAGGAGCTTTCCGATCGAGAATTGATCGACATTTGGTTTCGTGCGGGCGCCAGAATGGGCTTTGCCAAAGACGCCGATTACCGAGTCGTGTTGATAGAAGTCCTGCACCGACTGCGTGGCGATTGAACGGCCTCGCGTAGCTCGCGTTCCGCGGCATCGAACGAATTCAGCCGCGACGACCGCTCGTCAGAGCGGCCGGCGCTTTCTCGCGTCCGAAAGGCGCTCCTATGTCCGAGATCGTCACCTCCATTATCGAGCGCGGCGATCTCGCCCATCTCGCGCTCTTCCTCTGGGCGAGCGCCGCCACAGCTTTCGCGCTGCGCGCTCTGCGTGAGCTCGGCCGCTCCATGCGGCGGCTCGACGCTTTCGTGCGCGAGCTCGCGCGCTTCAACCGCCGCTATGGGAGCGAATGAATGAGTCTAGCCGCATTGCCCCTCCGCATAATGAAGCGTCGCACGCCGCGCAAGCCGCCGCGCCTCGAGCCCGACATCGTGTTCAAGACTTTTGTGCGCGCTTTGCAGCGCCTGCGTGAGCCGCCGCGCGGCGGCGGTCCGGCCGCGATCGGCGCGACGCGGGAGAAAGCCTGATGGCGCAAGCGCTGAACCGAGACATTCCCATAGCGAGCCCTCCGATGGAGACGAAGCGCGCGCCGTTTCCAGCGGCGATCGGCGCCGATGGAGTATTCGAAGGCTATGCGAGCCTCTTCGCCGTGCGCGATACTTGCGGCGATATCGTCGAGCGCGGCGCCTTCGCCGCGAGCTTGCAGCGACGTGGCGCCGTGAGCGTCAAAATGCTGTGGCAGCATCGCGCGGAGGAGCCGATCGGCGTGTGGGCGCACATCGCCGAAGACGCGCGCGGATTGAAAGTGCGTGGGCGCCTCGATCTTTCTGTCGCGCGTGCGCGGGAGGCGTTGTCGTTGATCCGCGCAGGCGCGCTCGACGGCCTCTCGATCGGCTTTCGCACGCTTCGCGCCGCGAGCGATCCTAAGACCGGGGCGCGCCGATTGCTCGAGCTCGATCTCATCGAGATTTCGATCGTCACCTTTCCTGCATTGCCGCAGGCGCGTATCGCCGTGATCCCCGCACTGGCGACGGCGCCGCGTCACGCGGCGGCTCAGCTCGGACAAAAGCTCGCGCGGCTTCGCATGCAGCTCGCCGTGAAGCGATTCGAGGCGACGCTGCAGCGACTCTCGACGTCGCAGTGATGCGCGCTCGCGGCCCGTGCCGCGCGCGAACACTATCGCCATAGTCTACCCAGCGCACGAACGCCCGCGCATCCCGCGCGGCGACTTCTTGCGTCTTCAAATCGAACGAAAGAGGTTGCCATCAATGTCGTCTCTCGAAACCAAGACGCTCTCCGGCGAGGAAGCGCTCGCCGATCTTCACCGCGCCTTCGCCGCGTTCAAGGATACGAATGAAGAGCGCATCGCGCAGATCGAGATGCGAATGGGGGTCGACGCCCTCACCGAGGAGAAGCTGCAGCGCATCGACCGCGCCATCGACGAAACGAAGCGCCGCGTCGACCGCGTCGCGCTCGATCTCGCGCGGCCGCGGCTATCCTCCGCGCCGAGCGACGATGCGCCTGCGCGCGAGCACAAATCGGCGTTCTCGCTCTATATGCGCAGCGGCGAATCCTCCGGCCTGAAGGCGCTCGAATCCAAGGCGCTTTCCGCCGGCTCCGGCCCGGACGGCGGATATCTCGTGCCGACGCCCGCGGAACAGGAGATATTGCGTCGTCTCGCTAATTTGTCGCCGATCCGCGCCATCGCCAGCGTGCGTGAAATCTCCACGCATTCTTTGCGCAAAGCCTATTCCACGCAAGGACCGGCCGCCGGATGGGCAGCGGAGGCCGATCCCCGAACGCAAACGAGCAGCCAGCAGATCGTCGATCTCAATTTTCCGGCGATGGAGCTCTACGCCATGCCCGCGGCGACGCAAACGTTGCTCGACGATTCCGCGATCGACGTCGAGCAATGGATCGCCGAGGAGGTCCAGACCGTCTTCGCCGAGCAGGAAGGCGCGGCCTTCGTGAGCGGCAATGGAACGGACAAGCCCAAAGGATTCCTCGCTTATCCGACGGTCGCGGACGCCAGCTGGAGCTGGGGCAATATCGGCTATGTCGCGACCGGCGTCTCGGGGGGATTTGCGGCGAGCAATCCTTCGGACGCTCTGTTCAATCTCGTCTATGCGCTGCGCGCCGGCTATCGACAGAATGGCAGATTCGTGCTCAATCGGCAGACGCAATCGGCCATCCGCAAATTCAAATCGACCGCTGGCGAATATTTGTGGGCTCCGCCCGCGAGTCTCGATCAGCCGGCGTCTCTGCTGAATTTCCCTGTGGTGGAGGCGGAGGACATGCCCGATATGGGCGCCGATAGTCTTTCCCTCGCTTTCGGCGATTTCGCGCGCGGCTATCTCGTGGTCGATCGGCTCGGCGTGCGCGTGCTGCGCGATCCCTATTCCGCAAAGCCTTATGTGCTCTTCTACACCACCAAGCGCGTCGGCGGCGGGGTGCAGGATTTCGAGGCGATCAAGCTGCTGAAATTCGCCGCCGCGTGATGTGAATGGCGTGAAACGCGAGCGGCGCGCGATCGCGCCGCTCGCAACGGCGAGATGCGCTCGTCATTCACAGACGGACAGACCGAATGATTCCAAATCTTCTGACAGCGCCGGCGCTGGAGCCGGTTTCGCTCGACGAGGCGAAGGCCTGGCTGCGGCTCGATTCCACCGATGAGGATCCGTTGTTGGCGGCTTTGATCGTCTCGGCGCGCCTGACCCTCGAGTCCTACACGCGCCGCCTCTTCGTCACGCAGAGCTGGCGCATGCGGCTCGACGCCTGGCCCGCGCAGACCTTGCGACGCGGAACGCTCGCTATTCCTTTCTCCCCGTTTCGTAGCCTTTCGGCGATCCGGGTCTATGACGCCGCCGATGTCGCTCAGACGCTCGCGAGCGCGACCTACCGCGCGGCTCCCACGCGCGACGCCGGACGTATCGCTTTTGTCTCGTCGCCGCCCGAGCCGGGCCGCGCATGCGACGGAATAGAGATCGACCTCGTGACCGGATATGGCGACAGCGCCATCGACACACCGGAGCCATTGCGTCGCGCCATCCTCGCGCTGGTCGCGCATTGGCACGAAAATCGTGGCGATGTGGGCGACGCGGGGGCGCCATTGCCAACGATCGCCGCAGCTTTGGCGAAGCCCTTTCGACGCGAGCGTTTGACATGAGCGCGCCGAAGATCGGCGAGCTGCGCTCGCGCATGAGCCTCGAGGCGCCCGTGGACGCGCCGGATGACAGCGGCGGGATGACGCGAAGCTATGTCACGCTCGCCAATATTTGGGTGAAGCTGATCCCGCTGTCCGCGGAAGCGCGCTTCGTCGAGCAACGGCAGGAGCTCGCGATCCAATGGATCGCGCAAGCGCGGTGGCGCGGCGATGTGACGAGCGAGATGCGCCTCGTCGATGGCGCGCGGCGACTGCGCGTCACCTCCGCCTATGACCCGGACGGTCGGCGCCGCTTTCTGCTCTGCCATTGTGAGGAGATCGCATGAGGCGTCGCAAATGACCATTTCGCCGATCATTGCTCTGCGCAAAGCGATACGCGCGCGTCTCGCGGCGGATTCCGTCCTCGTCGCTGCGCTCGGCGGCGCGAAAATCTATGACGAGGCGCCGCGCGGCGCCGCAGCCCCCTACGTGCTGCTGTCCGAGACGAAGCTGCGCGACTGGTCCACTTCGGACAGCCGCGGCGCCGAGCAGCTCCTCACGATCACGGTCGTATCGATCGAACGTGGGACCGCCGAAGCGTTGACTCTCGGCGAGAGAATCGTCGCGCTTCTCGATGAGGCGTTGCTCGCTCTCGAGGGGCATGTCCTCATCGATCTGCGCCACCAGGGGAGTGAGACGCGACGCGAGCAGAATGGCCGCTTCGCGCGCGTCGATCTGCGCTTTCGCGCGACGACGGAAGCGCAATGACGAAAAAAATTCGGGAGCCTTCACATGTCCGCACAAAAAGGAAAAGACTTGCTGTTGAAGCTCGACGATGGGAGCGGAAGCTTCGTTTCGGTCGCGGGCTTGCGCACGCGGCGTCTGTCGCTCAACACGGAGACCATCGACGTCACCGACGCCGAATCTGCGGGTCGTTGGCGCGAACTTCTCGACGGCGCCGGCGTGAAGCGCGCGAGCCTCGCGGGATCCGGAATATTCAAGGATCAGGCGTCGGATGCGCTCATTCGTCAGCTCTTCTTCGACGGCTTGCTGCGTGACTGGCGAATCATGGTTCCGTCGTTCGGGGTAATCGCCGGCGTGTTCCAAATCACCAGCCTCGATTATCGGGGCGAGCACAATGCTGAGATGACATTCGACATAGCGCTCGAATCGGCGAGCGCGGTTTCGTTCACGCCGGCGTGAGGCGATCGTGATGGCCAATCATAAGCGGGGAGAAATCGAGGCGACGCTCGACGGCGAGAGCTATCGGCTCTGTCTCACGCTCGGCGCGCTGGCCGAGCTCGAGAGCGCGCATGGCGTGGGCGATCTCGTCGCGCTCGCCGAGCGCTTCGAAGGACGGCGCCTATCGGCGCGCGATCTCATCCGCATTATCGGATGTGGATTGCGCGGCGGCGGGTATGAAAAGAACGACGATGAGGTCGCGCGCATGACCGTGGCCGGAGGGCTCGGCGATTACGTGAAGATCGCCGCCGATCTTCTTTCTACGACCTTCGGCGGAGGCGAAAGCGCAAACCCTCCGTCGCAGCGGAGCGCGAGCGGGTGAGACCGCAGCCCTTCCCGTGGGGGCGGGCGATGGCCTTCGGCCTCGGCGTGCTGCGGCTTTCGCCACATGACTTCTGGTCGATGACGCCGCTCGAACTGGCGTGCGCCGCGGAAGGCTTCTACGGCCGCGCAACGATAGCGCCCTCGCGGGACGCTCTGGTGGAGCTGATGCGGACGTTTCCAGACGGAGAGCAAAAATGAGCGACGCGACAATGAGCGACAGCATGGCGCAATCGCCTTTCGACGGGCCATTTCAAGCGCTCGATCTGAAGACGACCAAGACGCTTCTGGAGGAGATAAATTCGATCGGCGCGTCGGCGACGAAGACATTGTCGAGCGGCTTGGCGAGCGCAGTGGTGAACGGAAAGAGCTTCGATTCGACTCTCGGGTCCATCGCGCGGTCGCTCGCCAAGCTCGGCGTCAATGCCGGCGCGCAGGCGTTGACACAAGGCGCCAGCAGCGGGTTGAGCGCGCTGATCTCGGGCGCATTGGGCGGCAGCGGCGTTTCGGTGGCGCCCTTCGCCGATGGCGGCGTCGTCGCCAGTCCCACATTCTTCGGCGCCAATGGCGCTGTGGGGCTGATGGGCGAGCGCGGCGCCGAGGCGATCATGCCGCTCGCGCGCGGCCCGGATGGTCGGCTCGGCGTCGCGATGCAGGGCGCTGGCGATTCTGTGGCGGTGACCGTCAATATTGCCGCGCAGGACGTCGACAGTTTTCGACGTTCGGAAGGTCAGATCACTGCGGCGTTGGCGCGGGCGGTGGCTCGCGGCCGGCGTAATCTTTGAGGAGGGCGCTATGGTCGATTTTCACGAGACGCGCTTCCCGCTCGATGTGTCGCTGAATGGACGGGGCGGCCCGGAGCGGCGGACGGATATTGTCACGCTGGGCTCCAATCGCGAGGCGCGCAACGCGCGGTGGGCGCAGTCGCGTCGTCGCTATGAGGCGGGCTATGGCGTCAAATCCCTGGCGCAGCTCGCGGCGGTCATTGAGTTTTTCGAGGAGCGGCGTGGGCGGCTGTTCGGCTTTCGCTGGCGCGATCGTGCGGATTGCTCGTCTGCGCGTACGGTGGCGACTACGCCGCTCGACCAGAGCGTCGGCGCAGGCGATGGCGCGCGTGCGCAATTTCAGCTGCAAAAGACCTATGGCGCGAGCTTCGCGCCTTATGCGCGAACGATAACGAAGCCGGTGGCGGAGAGCGTGCGCATTGCTGTCGCCGGTCTCGAGAAGACACGCGGCGTGGACTTCGATGTCGATGCGACCAGCGGAATCGTCACCTTCGCGCCTTTGGCTGTTCCGGCGATCGGCGCCGTGATCACGGCGGGGTTTCTCTTCGATGTGCCGGCGCGCTTCGACACGGATTATCTCGAGATCGACGTCTCTTCCTTCGAGGCCGGCGCCATCCCGAAGATTCCGATCATCGAGATTGTCCCTTGATAAGGAGGAAGGTCAATGCGTTCGGTTTCGTCGACCGTGCAGGACTCTCTCGACGCTTCCGCCTCCACCCTGTGCAATTGCTGGCGTCTCTCTCGCAAGGATGGCGCGGTGTTGGGATTCACCGATCATGATCGTGATCTCGTGTTTGGCGGCGTGACCTATCGCGCCGCCACGGGGCTTTCCGCCACGCAGATCGAAGGAAGCGTCGGGCTGGCGGTCGGTAGCGGCGAAGTGATCGGCGCATTGCAGTCGGACGGACTCGGCGAGAGCGATCTCGTCAATGGGCGCTATGACGGCGCTGGGGTCGAGATATGGCTCGTCGATTGGCGCAATGCGGATAATCGTCTGCTCATCGACGCCATGACGATCGGGGAGGTGACGCGCAGCGAGTTCGCGTTTCGCGCGGAATTGCGCTCGCTCGCGCATTTTTTCGATGAGACGCGCGGCGACAGCTATCAGCGGGGCTGCTCCGCCGATCTCGGCGATGCGCGTTGCAAGGTCGATCTCTCCGCCTCCTCCTTTCACACGACGGGCCTTGTGCTCGAAGTGAGGCAGGATGCGATCGTCGCGGCGCTCGCCGAGGATTTCGACGATGATTTTTTTACCGGGGGCTCCTTGAGGGTCACCAGCGGCGCCGATGCAGGCGCGCGCGTCGCCGTGAAATCGCATCGAAACGCCAGCGGGAATGTGAGACTGGCGCTGTGGTCGCGGCTCGCGGGCGGGATCGCTTCGGGCGATGGCTTCACGCTCGTCGCGGGCTGCGACAAGAGCGTGGCGAGCTGCCGATCGAAATTCTGCAATATCGTCAATTTCAGGGGCTTTCCGCATATGCCGGGCAATGATCTCGTCATTTCCTATCCGAGCTCGCTAACGCCGACGATGGACGGCGGGAGCTTTTTTCGATGAGCGGAATCGCGCGCGCGTCGATCGTCGAGGAGGCGCGGCGGTGGATCGGCACGCCCTATCGACATCAGGCGTCGCTCATCCATGTCGGCTGCGATTGTCTCGGTCTCGTGCGCGGCGTGTGGCGCGCGGTCGTGGGACCGGAGCCGGAGACGGCGCCGCCCTATTCGCCGGATTGGGCCGAGGCGCAGGGCGAGGAGACTTTGGCGCTCGCCGCGCGTCGGCATTTCAACACGGTCGAAATCGATGTGTTTCGTGCGGGCGACGTGCTTTTGTTTCGCTTCCGCGATCACTCGCCGGCCAAGCATATCGGCATAGCGACCAGCGCGACACATATGGCGCATGCGCATGGCGGCGCCTGTGTGGCCGAGGCGCCGATCGGCTCATGGCGCAAGAAATTGGTCGGCGCATTCGCCTTTCCCAGCGTGATCGATTGAAGCTTCGAGGACGAGATGGCGACTCTCTTGTTGCAGACCGCGGGCGCAGCGATCGCGCCGATCGGCTCGGTCCTCGGCAATGTCCTCGGCGCCGTGGGCGGCGCCCTCGTCGATGCGGCGCTGCAGCCGCGCGCGGGGACGCGCTATGAGGTCGGGCCGCGGCTGAAGGCGATGGACGGCGTTTCCTCCACGGAGGGAGCGGCGATTGCGCGCGTCTATGGACGCGCCCGCATCGGCGGCCAGATGATCTGGGCGACGCGCTTTCTCGTGCAGACGAATCTGTCGTTGGACAGCGGCTCGAGCAATCGCGGCAAGGGCGGCGGCGGAACGTCGCAGACGGTGAGCGTCTCCTATTCCTATTACGCGAATTTTGCGATCGGTCTCTGCGAGGGGCCGATCGCTTTTGTGCGACGCATATTCGCGGACGGCAATGAGCTCGATATGACGAGCCTTCCGATCCGCATCTACAAGGGCGATGAGGAGCAGCTTCCCGATGCGCTGATCGTCGCCAAGGAGGGGGCGGAGAATGCGCCGGCCTATCGCGGGCTGGCCTATATCGTGTTCGAGCAATTGGCGCTCGCGCCTTTCGGCAATCGCATTCCGCAATTCACCTTCGAGGTGACGCGGCCGGTGGCGGGGCTGGGCGCGAAGATTCGGGCCGTCGATATTATTCCCGGCGCGACGGAGGCGGGCTATCAGCCCTCGCTCCAGTTGAACTTCTTTTCGCCGGGCGAAACCAACGCGGAGAATCGTCACCAGCTGACGGCTGCCAGCGATTGGACGGCGTCGATCGACGCATTGCAGGCGCTCTGTCCCAATCTCGAGAGCGTGGCGCTGGTCGTGGCGTGGTTCGGCGACGATCTGCGCGCGGGTCATTGCTCGATCGCGCCGCGCGTCGATGCGACATTCAAGACGATCGGCGAGTTCGACTACGTCTATGGTCCTTTCTGGCCCGCGGATTGGTCGGTCGCCGGGCTGACGCGCGCAACAGCGCGGCTGGTCTCGCAGATCAATGGAAGGGCGGCTTTCGGCGGGACGCCGAGCGACGCATCCGTTCGTGCGGCCATTGCGGACCTGCGGGCGCGCGGTCTTTCTGTCGTGTTCTACCCATTTGTGATGATGGATGTGCCGCCGGACAATGCGCTGCCCGATCCGCGCAATGGGGAGATCGGTCAGCCGGCCTTTCCCTGGCGCGGGCGCATCACTTGCGATCCTGCGCCCGGGCGTGTGGACACGGTGGACGGAACCAGCGCGGCGTCGACGCAAGTCGCGGCGTTCTTCGCGCAATATCGCGCCTTCATCTTGCATTATGCGGGATTGTGCGAGGAAGCAGGCGGCGTCGACGCTTTTCTCATCGGCTCGGAGCTTGTGGCGCTCACGCGCATTCGTTCGGCGCCTGGCGTCTATCCGGCTGTCGCGGCGCTCGTCACTCTCGCGGATGATGTGAAGGGTGTCCTTCGCAGTGGAACCAAGATTGGCTACTCCGCCGATTGGACGGAATATGGCGCGCATGTTCCAACAGGGGGCGAGCTACGCTTTCCGCTCGACGCCCTGTGGGGAGCGTCGTCGATCGATTTCATCGGGATCGACGTGTATTGGCCGCTTTCGGACTGGCGCGACGGCGTAGATCATCTCGATGCGCAGAGCGCGGCGAATGTCTATGACCTCGATTACCTGACGTCGCGCGTCGGCTCTGGCGAAGGATTCGATTGGTTCTATGCGAGCGATGCGGATCGGCTCACGCAGACGCGCGCGTCGATCGAGGATTCGCTCGGCAAGCCCTGGGTCTACCGCGTGAAGGACCTTCTCGGCTGGTGGTCGAATGCGCATTATGAGCGCGTCGATGGCATGGAGCTCGGCGCGTCGACGGCATGGACGCCGCAGAGCAAGCCGATCTGGATCATCGAAACGGGATGTCCGGCGGTCGATCGGGGCGCCAATGCGCCCAATGTGTTCGCCGACGCGCATTCCTCGGAGGGCGGCCTTCCCTATTTCTCGCGCGGCGGACGCGATGATCTGATGCAGGCGCGCTTTCTCGAGGCCATGCTCGGCTATTTCGATCCGATGGTCGCGGGCGGCGACACGCGTAACCCAGTCTCGTCGGCCTATGGCGGGCGCATGGTCGATGTAGCGCGCATTCACGTTTGGTGCTGGGATGCCCGGCCGTTTCCGGCCTTTCCCGGCTGTTCGGATGTGTGGGCCGACTCGGCAAATTGGGAGACCGGGCATTGGCTCAATGGGCGGCTCGAGGGCGCGCCGCTCGATCGGCTCGTCGCGACGCTGGCTTCGACGGTCGCGACGAAGGATCTCGTCGTCGCGCGGCCGGCGATCGAGGGCTTCGTCGACGGCTATGTGCTCGACAGCGCAATGTCGCCGCGCGCGGCGATCGATCCTCTCGCGTCTCTGTTCGGTTTCGACGCAGTTGTGTCCGGCGGCGCGTTGCGCTTCGTCTCGCGTGGAGCCGAGAGCGCGCTCGAGATCGGCGACGACGATCTCGTTCCGAGCAAGGACGGGACGCTCATCGAGCTGCGGCGCGCGCAGGAGAGCGAGCTTCCGCATGAGATCGCTCTGTCCTTCGGCGATTCCGAATTCGATTATCGCACGGGCCGTGTGCTGTCGCGTCGGCTCGAGGGCTATTCCTCGCGGCGCAACGAAGCGGAAACGGCGGTGATGATCGCTCGCTCCAATGCGCAGCGTTTGGTCGATGTGTGGCTGCAGGATATTTGGGCAGGACGCGAGACGGCGCGATTTTCTGTGCGGCCGGGGCTCGCGACCTTGGAGGCCGGCGATGTCGTCTCATTGGCGCGCGCGCCGGGGCGCCAATGGCAGATCACGCAGATCACCGATGGCGCGGCGCGTGAGATAGAGGCGCGCGCGGTCGATGTGAGCGTCTATGACGTTTGCGCGCGCTCCGTCTCCTGGCGGGCCTTGGCCTCTCCGGGCGTGATCGGCCCGCCGCGCGTGGTCGTCCTCGACCTCGCGATCGCGAAGGATGGCGAGACCGCATTGTCGCATGTCGCCGCTTTCGCCGATCCTTGGCCGGGGGCGTTGGCTGTCCGCCGGAAGCTCGGCGGATCGTTCGAGTCGGTCGGGCTGATCGAGAAGCGCGCGACCATGGGCGAGACGTTGGATGCGCTCGCTCCTGGGCCGCTCGGACGTTTCGATCGCGGCGCCAGCGTGACCGTGAAGCTCGCTTCGGGCGCGCTGGCTTCTGTGGATGACGGAAGCGCTTTTGCGCTGCGCTCTTCAATGGCGATCCGCGGCGACGACGGCGCCTGGGAGATCTTCGTTTTCACGCGCGCGGAACTCATCGCGACGAGGACATATCGTTTGTCTCGGCTGCTGCGTGGGATTGGCGGAGAGGATGCGCTGGCGTCTCGCAGCGTGGCGGCGGGCGCGACGGTCGTGCTGCTCGATGACGCGATCGTTCCGCTCGCTGTCGATGTCGCGGACATCGATTCGGCGCGCGTCTATCGCATCGGTCCGGCGGATCGTGATTATGACGATCCGACCTATGTCGAGCTGGAGGTCGCAGCGACGCGCAAATCGCTGCTTCCCTATTCGCCGACACATGCGCATGCGCGGCGGACAGCGGATGGGGTCGTCGTCTCCTTCATTCGGCGCGGGCGGATCGACGCCGATTCCTGGGAGCCGGTCGATATACCGCTCGGCGAGGAGAGCGAGGCCTATGACGTCGTCATCGCGCTTCCTGGCGGCGGCGCGCGCGTGCTGAGCGTGACGCGCGCGTCGGCGCTCTATTCGACGAGCGACGAGCTCGTCGATTTCGGGGCGCCGCAGACGAGCTTGGCCGTGCAGATATTTCAAATCAGCGCGCGCGCGGGACGCGGCTTTCCGCTCGCCGCGACGCTGCCCATCGAGTGAGCTTCCATGACCGATACGATTCATTTGGCTCTGCCCTGCATCGATGCGGCGCAGGCGCAAAAGCACGTGACGCATAATGAGGCGCTGCAGCTGCTGGACGCGCTGACGCAGCTTTCCGTGATCGACCGACGGGCTTCGCCGCCTGTTACTCCCAACGACGGCGATCGCTATCTCGTCATCGCCTCGGCGGCCGGCGCCTTCGCCGGCAAGGAGCAGAAGATCGCCGTGCATCTGAGCGGCGCTTGGGCGTTTCTCGCGCCGAAGGCGGGTTGGCTCGCCTATGTGGAGACCGAGCAGCTCATGATGCTCTACAGCGGCTCCGCGTGGATCGACGCGGGTCTCGCGTTGCGAGAGCTCGAGAATCTGTCGCTGCTCGGCATAGGGACATCGGCGGACGCCGCCAATGCGTTTTCGGTGAAGGCGAGCGCGGCGCTGTTCGCCGCGCGGACTGTCGCCGAGGGCGGGATCGGCGATTTTCGCGTGACGCTCGAGAAGGAGGCTGGGAGCAACACGGCGTCGCAGCTCTATCAATCCAATTGGTCGGGACGCGCCGAGACGGGACTCCTCGGCGACGATGATTTCCATGTGAAGGTGTCGGCCGATGGCGCGACATGGCGCGAGGCGCTGATCGTCGATCGTTCGACGGGGCGCGTCGCTTTTCCGAGCGGCGTGGGGGACGGCGCTTCGGCGGCGTTTCGCAATCGCTTGCGCAATGCGACTTTTGCGATCAATCAGCGCGCCATTTCGGGAGAGGTGTCGCTCGCGGCCGGGCAATATGGCCATGATGGCGTAAAGGCAGGCTCCTCCGGCGCGACCTACACATTCGCGACGAGCGGACTCGATACGACTCTCTCCGTTTCGGCCGGTTCCTTGATCCTGGCGATCGAGGCGCAGCTGATGGAGGGCGGCGCCCATACGTTGGCGCATGACGGGACCGCGCAGGCGCGCGTATGGCAGGGGACGGGCTATTCGGGCTCCGGCGCTTATGCTGCCGCGTCGCGAAGCGCGCCTCTTGTCGTCTCTGGGCTGACGGCGAATGCGCAGACCAATGTCGAGTTCGCGAGCGGTACCATCCTGCGGCCGCAATTGGAGCCCGGCGTCTATGCGACGAGCTTCGAGAGGCGGCCGCCGGGCGTGGAGCTGTCGATATGCCAGCGCTATTTTCAATCCTTGCTGGTCTCGCATCTCTTCACCGCGAGCGCGGGCACGCAATTCGGCGGCTCGGTCATGACGCTGCCGGTGACGATGTTCGGAGCGCCGACCTTGTCGGCGCTGTCCGGCGGCTCGCAAACCAATGTCATGGTCGACGGCGTCAATTCGATGGGCAAGGCGGCCATCAGATATTTCATCGCGTCCAATGCGGCGGGGTCGGTCGAAGCCTATGATCGCGCATTCACGGCGTCGGCAGAAATTTGAGACGGAGAGTTGCGACATGGCCTATTCGATCATTTGCGATTTCGCGGGCGAGCTGTTGCAGGAGATGGTGCGGCGAGACGCGGATGGCGCGCTCGTTCCGACCGATGCGCAGACCGCCGACAGCCTCGCCTATCGTGATTGGCTCGGCGCCGGAAATGCGCCGACGCCTCTTCCGATTCCAACTCTCGCGGAGGCGAAGAGCAAGCGGCTCGCCGCGCTCGCTGCGCGTCGGTGGCGGGCCGAGACGGCGGGAACCTCGGTGAATGGCATGAGCCTGCCGACCGATGAGAAGACGCAGGCCAAGCTCACCGCGGCTGTCGTGGCCAGCGTGCTCGACAATAATTATGCGGTGAATTGGAAGCTGGCGAATGGCGCATTCGTCATGTTGGATCATGCGACCTTGATCGCCGTCGCGCAGGGCGTGCGTGCGCATGTGCAGAGCTGCTTCGATCGCGAGGCGCAGCTCGTCGCCGCCATCGTCGCCGCGCAGGACAGCGCAGCGCTCGAGGCGATCGACATAGATGCGGACTGGCCGGGCTGACGCGGCGCCGCGCGCATTTTCTCGAGCGAAAGGACATCGATATGATCGATAAGAAAGCGCCGGCGCGCTCCGCGCCGCGCGCCGGCTTTGTGCTGGACAAAGCCTGCGAGGCGAAGCTCGTCGGCGTGCATCCCGATCTCGTGCGCGTGGTGCGCGGCGCGGCGGCGCGCTGCGAGCAGAGATTCGTGGTGTTCGAAGGCGTGCGGACCATCGCGCGCGAGCGCACGCTCATCGCGCGCGGCGCATCGGCGCTGAAGAATCCCTTCCGCTGCAGGCATGTGCCGACGCAGGATCCGCAGCATGGGCTCGTCGGGCATGCGGTCGATCTCGTTCCGCTCATCGATGGACGTCCGCAATGGTCGTGGCCGCAGATCTATCCGATCGCACGCGCGATGAAGGCGGCGGCGCAGGCGGAGCATGTGACGATCGAATGGGGCGGCGATTGGCGTACGTTGAAGGACGGCCCGCATTATCAGCTGCCCTTCGCCCTCTATCCGTGATCGCCGCGCATCGATATCCGCGCCGGGCGGTCTCCCGGCGAAACGAAAGGATGACGACTATGGGTCTTTCGCTTTCTTCCGCTTACGCTTGGGTCCGCTCGCGAGTCGTGGAGCCTTCGACCTGGGCCGGGACCGGCGTGGTGGCCGCGGTCGTGCATGCCGTCGCGCCCGGCGCGCTGGGCGACGGCGTGCTGGCGACGGCGGCGGCGCTCGGCGGGCTGATCGCGATCGTCGCGCCGGAAAAGGCGGCGGACTGACGGGAGGGCGGCGCCGGAGCCGAATTCGGCGCCGCCCCGGCGGCAAATCCGGGGCGCGCTGGCCGTTCCCTCGGCGTTCACTTGCCGTTCAGCAGACGCATCGCATAGATTTTGCGGGGAAAAACGAATGCGTCGAATCGTGTCGAAATTGCTGGCTCTCATCGTCGCCGCGCCGCAGGCCGCATCTGCGATGGCCGCGGATCGGCCGGCGCTGCAATGCCTGCCGATCGGCGAGACCCGCCAGCTCATCTCGGATCGGCGGCTCGGCGATCCTTTCGCCCTGATGCAGGCCGCGAGCGTCGCCGCCCATGCCGAGCCGATCAATGCTCGGCTCTGCCGGGAGCATGAGGAGCTCGTCTATGAGATCAGCCTGCTGCGCCGTGACGGGCGGGTGGTGCGGATTTATCTCGACGCGGCGACCGGCCAGCCCCATGCTGGCCATAAAGACCACTAAAAAGACGATTCGTCTGGGTGACGGAGGCGGGGCTTGCGGCTGCTGGTCGTGGAGGATGACAAGGATTTGAACCGGCAGCTCGTCGCCGCGCTGGAGCAGGCGGGCTATGCGGTCGATCGCGCCTTCGATGGCGAGGAGGGGCATTTTCTCGGCGACACCGAGCCCTATGACGCTGTCGTGCTCGACATCGGCCTGCCGAAAAAGGATGGCGTGACCGTGCTCGAGGAGTGGCGCGCCGCCGGTCGGATAATGCCGGTCTTGATCCTCACCGCGCGCGATCGCTGGAGCGACAAGGTGCAGGGCTTCGACGCCGGCGCCGATGATTATGTGGCCAAGCCTTTCCATATGGAGGAACTGCTCGCGCGGCTGCGCGCGCTGCTGCGCCGGGCCGCCGGCCATGCGACCAGCGAGATCGTCTGCGGCCCGGTGCGGCTCGACACCAAGGCGGGGCGCGTCGTCGTCGATGGCGCGGCGGTGAAGCTCACCTCCCATGAATATCGGCTGCTCGCCTATCTGATGCATCATTCCGGGCGCGTCGTGTCGCGCAGCGAGATCGTCGAGCATCTCTACGATCAGGACTTCGACCGCGACTCCAACACGATCGAGGTTTTTGTCGGTCGGCTGCGCAAGAAGCTCGGCGTCGATCTCATTCAGACGGTGCGCGGGCTCGGCTATATTGCGGCGCCGCCCGAGCCGGCGAAGCGCTGACGACGCGATGCGGCGATCGGGCTTTCCGGGGCGATCGATCGCGGCGCGGCTGTTCTTCGCCGCCGCGGCGCTCAGCTCCGTCGTGCTGATGATCGCCGGCCTCGCCCTCACCGAATATTATCGCCGCACGGCGGAAGAGGTGTTCGAGCAGCGGCTCGGCGTCTATCTGCGCGCCATCGTCGCCGATGTTTCCGAATCGGGCGAGGATGGGCGCAGCGGGCCGGGGCAGCTCGGCGATCCGCAATTCGAGCTGGCGCGCTCCGGCTGGTATTGGCAGATCACCCGTCTCGACGATGAGGCGCATGAGATAAAGGCCTCGCGCTCGCTGTTCGCCGCGAAATTGCCGAAGCTCTCCGATCTGCATGTGCCGGCGGAGACCGGGGGCGTCAGGCGCGGCGTCGCGCTGGGGCCGGACGGGCGCTGGCTGCGCATCGTCGAGCGCGTCATCGATGTCGGCGATGTCGGCGTCTATCTCGTGCAAGTGGCGGCGACGACGGAGGAGACCGAGAATCAGATCGCGCGTTTTCGCTGGTCGCTCATCGTCGCCTTCTCGCTGCTCGCCATTGCGCTGGCGCTCGCCACCGCGGTGCAGGTGAGCGTCGGCCTGCGGCCTTTGAAGCTGCTGCAGCGGGAATTATCGCTCATTCGCCGCGGCGAGCGCGGGCGCATAGAGAGCGCCTATCCGACCGAGGTTGCGCCGCTCGCCGAGGAGCTCAATCTGATGATCTCCGCCAATCGCGACATTGTGGAGCGCTCGCGCACGCAGGTCGGCAATCTCGCCCATGCTCTGAAGACGCCGCTCAGCGTCATCGTCAATGAGGCGGACGCCGCGCCCTCGCCGCTCGCCGCCAAGGTGGGCGAGCAGGCGACGCTGATGCGCGATCAGATCTCCTTCTATCTCGAGCGCGCGCGGGCGGCTGCGCGCGCCGGCGCCATAGGCGCGACGACGGAGGTCGCGCCCGTGGTGGCGGCGCTGCTGCGCACTTTCGGCAAAATCTACGGCGAGCGCGGAGTCGCATTCTCGGGCGAGGCCGCGGCGGAGCTGCGTTTTCTGGGCGAGCGGCAGGACCTCGAGGAGATCGTCGGCAATCTGCTCGACAATGCGGGCAAATGGGCGGCGAGCGAGGTGCGGCTGTCCGTGGCGCTGGAGAATGCGG
This sequence comes from Methylosinus sp. C49, assembly GCF_009936375.1. Classification (GTDB taxonomy): domain Bacteria; phylum Pseudomonadota; class Alphaproteobacteria; order Rhizobiales; family Beijerinckiaceae; genus Methylosinus. The sequence goes on from NZ_AP022332.1 coordinate 1,433,264, forward strand.
AGGCCGGGCGCAGCCGGCTCGTTTTCAACATTGACGATGATGGTCCAGGTCTCGCGGCGGAATTTCGCGCGCAGGCGACGCGGCGCGGCCAAAGGCTCGACGAGACTCGGCCGGGGACGGGACTCGGCCTTTCCATCGTCGCGCATCTCACCGCCGACTATGGCGGCGCGCTCGCGCTCGACGACAGCCCGCTCGGCGGGCTCCGAGCGCAGGCGCGATTGCCGGGCCTTTGACAGAGTGAGGGCCTTGCGGCAAAGGAGAGCCGATTGCGCCAGCGGAGAGAAGTCATGTCGAGACAGGCGAATTCGGCGATCGTCAGAATCGCGGCGGCCATGGGCCTGTGCTGCGTCGCGCTCGCCGTCTCGGGCTGCAATTCCACCGAATCTTCCGCTCCGGCCGCGGCCGTCGTCGTCGCGCCCGAGCCTCCCGCGCCGGGCGTCATCGGCGCCGCCATCGGACGCGAGCTGGACGCCGCCGATCGCGTGACCGCCGTGGCCGCGCAACAGGAGGCGGTCGCCTCCGGCCAGCGCAAGAGCTGGCGCGGAACCCATGGCGCTTATGGCTTTATCGAGCCGGGGCCGGAAGCGGCCTTCGGCGGCTGCCGGGATTATACGCATAAGATTTTCATCGACGGCCGGCCGCAGCAGGCCAAGGGCCAGGCCTGCAAGAAGCCGGACGGCGCTTGGCGCGTGACGAGCTGAGAAATCGTCGATCTCTTTCCGCTGTCGGATCGATGGGAGCGTGCGCGAGCGGGCGAACTGCGACTCGCGCGCGGCGTCGCTTTGAAAGCTCGCTCCTCGGAGCGATGATGCGAAGCTTGGTGCGGACGGCGGGGATCGAACCCGCATGGGCATGGCCCGAGGGATTTTAAGTCCCTTGCGTCTACCGGTTCCGCCACGTCCGCGATTCGCGCAGTGATAGCGCAGCGCGCAGGCCGCGGCAAACAGAGACCTCAACCTCGGGTTAACCGTGAGGACGATAAGCCTTTGCGATCCGCCCAGGAGCCGCCATGCGCTTCTTCGGGCGCAAAGCGCCGGGGAGTCGATTGCTCAGCTCGACCGATCAAGCCTTCCGCCGCGAGATCGCGCGGCCGTCGCGAATCGCCCTCGGCGCAATCGCGCCGCTCGCCGCCTGCGCGGCGATCTTCCTGCTGTTGCGGCCCTATTACGGGCTCGAGCATGATGCGGTGATCTATATGGGCCGCGGCCTCGCCGATCTCGATCCGCAGGGCGTCGGCCGCGACATCATGTTCCGCTACGACGGACAATCGAAATTCAGCGTCTTCTCGCGGCTGGTCGATCTGCTCATTCCCGCTCTCGGCCTCGCCGCGGCGGCCAAGGCGCTCGCTCTTTCGGGCTGCGCGCTCTGGTTCGCGGCGCTGGCGGCGCTCGCCGCGCGCCTCGCGCGAGGGGCGGCTCTGATAGCGCTGCTGCTGCTCGTGGCCGCTTTCGACAGCTCCTATGGCGGATTCGGCGTCTTTCATTTCGCCGAGCCTTTCGCGACGCCGAGGCCCTTCGCCGAGGCTTTCGTTCTCGCCGCTCTCGCGGCGCTGCTCGCCGAGCGGCGATGGGTCGCGATCGGCTTTCTGCTGGCGGCCGCGGCCTTTCACCCGATCATCGCCGCGCCGGGCTTTCTGGTCGCGCTGCTCTATGAAGGAATGAAAGATCGCCGCATTCTCATCGCCGCGCTCGGCGTCGGCGCGGGGGCGCTGGTCGCGGCGCTCGCTGGCGCGCCGCTGCTCGAGCGGCTGACGGCGCGCATCGATTCGCAATGGGCGGCGATCGTCTCCCTCCGCAGCGATTATATTTTCCTCTCCGACTGGCCGGCGAGCACATGGATCGCAATGCTGCGGCAGGCGAGCACGCTGCTGCTGGCAGCGAGCCTTTCGCCGCCTCCCGCGCGGCGTCTGCTCTTTTGCGTGATCGGCGCGGTCGGCCTCGGGCTTTCGGCGAGCTTTCTGCTCGGCGATGTGCTGATGCGCGAGCTGGCGGCGCAGGCGCAGGCCTGGCGCGCGCTCTGGCTCGCCGCCGCTTTCGCGCCGCTGGCGCTCGGACTCGCCGCGCCGGCTCTGTGGCGGGACGGCGTTCAGGGACGCATCGCGCTCACGCTTCTCGTGACGAGCTGGATTTTGCGCGCGGCGCCGGAGAGCGCCTTTCTGGCGGTTATCGCGGCGCTCGCCTGGTGGGGCCGCGCGCGCTGGCGCCATATTCCGCTCGGCTTGCTGGAGCGCGCGCTCGTCGCGCTCTGCGGCCTCTGTGCGGTCATCGTGCTCGGTGCGGCGCTGTGGTTCGCGCGGGAATATGTCCGCGTCGCGCCGAGCGAGGATTCGATCCTGCCGGCAGTGCTGCGCGCCGGCGAGCCCGCCTTCGTCCCGCTCCTTTTGCTGGCGCTCGCCATGCTGATCGACGCATGGCGGCCGCGGCCGATCATTGCCGCGGGCGTTGCGGTTCTCGCCGCGCCGCTGGCGGCCTATTGCTGGATAAACGAGCCATTCCCGCTGCGCTCGGCCGACGTCCATCCGCCGGAGCTGGAGGCGATGGTCGCGCCGCGTGACGGCGAAGTGCTGTGGGTGAACGACAAGCTGGCGCCTTGGGTGTGGCTCGGCCGCGCCAATTGGGCCTCGCGCGTGCAGGGGGCGGGCGTCGTCTTCTCGCGGCCGCTGGCGCTGGAATGGCGCGAGCGCATGGGATTTCTGCGTGATCTCGGCTGGGTGGCCGACAGCGCGCTGAAGCCGCGCACCGATGATGTGATCGATTTTCCGCCCTTCACGCGCGCTTCGCTCGAGCGCCTCTGCGCCCGCCCGGACGCCCCGGCCTATGTCGTCGGCGCGATCGAATCGCCGCGCGCGCTCGCCGAGGGGTTGGAGGCACGCTTCTGGCGCGGTCCGCCGCGCTTCTCGCTGCATCTCGCCGGCGGGGCGCCGCATTGGACGCCGATCGAGCATTACGCCATCTTCGATTGCGCGGCCTATCGGCGATAGGCGGCCGTCAGGACGATCCTCTGGCGATCGGCGCCTGAAAGCTGAGGCCGGTGTCCCAGGGAAAAAAGATCCAAGTGTCCTGCGAGACCTCGGTGACGAAAGTGTCGACCAGCGGCCGGCCCTGCGGCTTGGCGTAGACAGTGGCGAAATGCGCCTTGGGCAGCAGGGCGCGCACGACCTTCGCCGTCGCGCCCGTATCGACGAGATCGTCGACGATCAGCACCTCCTCGCTCGGCAGGGTGAGGATCGTCTCGGAGAGCGGCTTCAGCACGCGGACCTCGCCGCGCTGGGTCTCGTCCTGATAGCTGGCGACGCCGATCGTATCGATGACGCGAATGCCGAGCTCGCGCGCGACGACGCCGGCCGGCACCAGCCCACCGCGCGTCACCGCGACAATGGCGGAGAAGCCGCCCACCGCCGAAAGCCGCCAGGCGAGCGCGCGCGCATCGCGGTGAAACGCGTCCCAGGATACCGGAAAGGCTTTGTCTTCCATTTGTGGTGACCTTCTCGCCTCAGAGCGGGGTTCCATTGGCGGTGAGCTCGACGATCAGCTTGCGCACTTTCTGCGTCGCCGCCTCCAGCTCGGCGCCGTCGCGGCTCCGCAGCACGATCTGATTGCGCACGCCGGCGCTGGAGAAGGAGGGATAGGAGCCGACCGTCACCCGCTCATGCTCCTTGGCGATGCGCTCGAGATCGGCCGCGTAGCGTCCTTCTGGAATATTATGCGCGTCGACGGTCGTGACCTGCACCTTCACGCCTTTGACAATGCGTCCCGCCGCGGCGTCCAGCATGGCCTGCATGATGATCGGCACGCCGGCCATGACGATGACATTGCCGATCATGAAGCCCGGCGCCTTGGAAATGGCGTTCTCGATGAGATCGGCGCCCTGCGGAATGCGGGCCATGCGCCGGCGGGCCGGATTGAGGTCCTGCGGGGCGATGCGCTCCAGCAGCAGGGCGATGGCGCGCTCATCCTCGCCGATCGGCACGCCGAAGGCCTTGGCCACGGCGTCGGCGGTGATGTCGTCATGGGTGGGGCCGATGCCGCCCGTGGTGAAGACATAGCCATAGCGGGAGCGAAGCGCATTCAGCGCGGCGACGATCTCCTCTTCTATATCGGGCACGACGCGCACCTCGCGCAGGTCCACCCCCAATTCGCCCAGATATTTGGCGATATAATTGGTATTGAGGTCCTGTGTGCGGCCGGAGAGGATCTCGTCTCCGATCACGAGCACGGCGGCCGTAACGATCTCTTCGCGCTCCATCGGGCCGCTCCTCGAGGTCAGTCTCGCCCGAACTCTATGCCACCGGCGCCGCCGAGGCCAGCCTCCGGGCCGACTTGCAGCGGCGTCGCGCGCATCTTGCTTTGGCGGCGTCAATTTCTTAATTTAAAAGCTGAAGCCGGCGACGACCAACAGAGAGTTCAGCATGACATTCGTCGAGTCCCACCTCGCGGGCTCGGGCCGCAAGAGCGGCCAGATCAAGCTTCACGGCCCCGAGGACTTCGAGGGCATGCGTCTCGCCGGCCGGGTGACGGCCGAGGCGCTGGACATGCTCGTCCCGCATGTGAAGCCCGGCGTCACCACCAAGGAGCTGGACGATCTCGTCTTCGACTTCGCCATAGCCAACGGCGCCTATCCGGCCCCGCTCGATTATCGCGGCTATCGCAAATCCATCTGCACCTCGATCAATCACGTCGTCTGCCACGGCATTCCAGACGACAAGCCCCTGCGCGACGGCGATATCGTCAATGTCGACGTGACCTTCATCATCAACGGCTGGCATGGCGACGCCAGCCGCATGTTCGCCGTGGGCGAGGTTCCGCGCCGCGCCCAGCGGCTCATCGACGTGACCTATGAGAGCCTGATGCGCGGCATATCCGTGGTGAAGCCGGGCGCCACCACCGGCGACATAGGCGCGGCGATCCAGCGTTTCGCCGAGGCCGAGCGCTGCTCCGTGGTGCGGGATTTCTGCGGCCATGGGCTCGGCCGGCTGTTCCACGACGAGCCGAATATTCTGCATTACGGCGTCGCCGGGCAGGGCGTGGAGCTACGGCCAGGCATGTTCTTCACCATAGAGCCGATGATCAATCTCGGCCGGCCGCAGGTGAAGATCCTCGGCGACGGCTGGACCGCCGTCACCCGCGACCGCTCGCTCTCGGCGCAGTTCGAGCATTCGCTCGGCGTGACCGAGACGGGGGTGGAAATCTTCACCGCCTCGCCCGCCGGGCTCGACAATCCCAATGGCGCCTCGTCCAACGGCGCCTCGCCGGACGCGGCCGCCGGCGCCGAATGAGCGAGGCGCGCGTCCCGAGGCGCCGACCGGCCGGCGAGAAGCCCGCCGACGGTCTGCGCGAGGAGGCGCCGCATTTTCATGGCCACAGGCAGAGGCTGCGCGACCGTTTCCTCGAGGCGGGCGAAGCCGCGCTCGCCGATTACGAGCTGTTGGAGCTGGTGCTCTATCGCGCCATTCCACGGCGCGACGTCAAGCCTCTGGCCAAGGCGCTGATCGCGCGATTCGGCTCTTTCTCCGAGGTGGCGGCGGCGCGGCCGGAGCGGCTGCGCGAGATCGACGGGCTCGGCGAGGCGGCGATCTGCGAGCTGAAGCTGATGGAGGCGACAGCGAGGCGCCTCGCGCGCAGCAATCTGCAGAAGCGGACCGTGCTCGGCTCCTTCATCGATGTGATCGACTATTGCCGCACGGCCATGGCCTATGCCGAGCGCGAGGAGTTCCGCATTCTCTTCCTCGACAAGCGCAACGCCTTGATCGCCGACGAGGTTCAGGGCGTCGGCACGGTGGATCACACGCCCGTCTATCCGCGCGAGGTGGTGCGGCGGGCGCTGGAATTGGGCTCTTCCGCGCTGATATTGGCGCATAATCACCCATCCGGCGATCCGACGCCTTCCACCGCCGACATTCGCATGACGCTGGACATTATCGCCATAGCGCAGCCTTTCGGCATCGCCGTGCACGACCATCTGATCGTCGGGCGGAACGGACATTCGAGCCTGAAGGGGCTGAAATTCATTTGAGGCGCCGCCTCAAAACTCGATTCCCGCCTGCGCCTTCACCCCAGCCTGGAAGTGATGCTTGACCATTGTCATCTCGGTGACGAGATCGGCCGCCGCGATCAGCTCCGGCTTGGCGTTGCGGCCGGTGACGACAATATGGAGATCGTCCCGCCGCGCCGTCAGCGCCGCGATCACCTCATCGAGCGGCAGATGCTCATAGCGGAGCGCGATCGACAATTCGTCGAGCACGAGCAGCCGAATCGTTTTTGAAGCCATCAGCTCCTTCGCCTTCTCCCAGGCGCGCCTCGCCGCCGCCTCGTCGCGGGCGCGGTCCTGCGTCTCCCAGGTGAAGCCCTCGCCGAGCGTGTGCCAGGCGAGCAGTCTGTCCTCGCCGCCGAGCTTCTCGAGAATGCGGCGCTCGCCCGTATCCCAGGCGCCTTTGCCGAATTGCACGACGCCCACCGCGAGCCCATGCCCCATCGCTCGCAGAGCGAGGCCGAAGGCCGCGGTCGACTTGCCCTTGCCGGGGCCGGTATGGACCATCAGCAGGCCCTTTTCGGCGATGCTCTTGCCGGCGACCTCTGCGTCCTGCACGGCCTTGCGCTTCTCCATCTTCTCGCGATGGCGGCGGGCGGCGTCTTCTTCCGCGAATTCCGACATGATCAGCGCCTCCTCGCCGTTTGACGGCTCCTTCTCGCCGTCATATGACTGTTCGCGACGGTCCTCCGCAAGGAGGCGAAGAGGGAATGCGGTATGGGGCTCGCCCCTGATCCGCGGCTGCCCCCGCAACTGTGAGCGGCGAGCGCGCGCCCGTGATGCCACTGGGTCAAAGCCCGGGAAGGCGGCGCGCGCAGCGACCCGTGAGCCAGGAGACCTGCCGTCGCCCGAAACCATTGAGGCCGCCGGTGGGGCGGCGAGGAGCAGAACATGACCACGAAGACCCTTTCCGCCGCCGCGATCGTCTCCGCCAGCCGCCTCGAGATCCTGCGCGCTGCGCTGGTCGTGTTCACGCTCGGCGCCGGCCTCGTCTATCTCGCCGGCTTCTCCTATGCGAGCGTCGCGCATAACGCCGCGCATGATTCGCGCCATTCGCTCGGCTTCCCCTGCCACTGACGCAGCGGTGATCCAGCGACTCCTCGCGGTCGGCCTTTTGGCCGGCCTTCTCGCGGGGCTCGCAGTCGCGGCCCTGCAGAATGTCACCACGACTCCGCTGATCCTCGCCGCCGAGGTCTATGAGACCGCGGCCGAGCAGGCCCATGCCGGAGTCGAGGCGCATCAGCATGAGCACGCCGCCGAGCCCGTTTGGGAGCCCGCGCCGGGCCTCCAGCGCACCGCCGCGACCAGCGTCGCCACCAGCGTCACCTCCATCGGCTACGCTTTTGTGCTGCTCGCCTTGATGCTGCTCTCCGGCGAGACGATCGAGCCCAAGCGCGCCGCGCTCTGGGGCGCCTGCGCTTTCGCCTCCACCGGCCTCGCCACTAGCCTCGGCCTCGCGCCGGAACTGCCGGGCAGCGCCGCCGGCGATCTCGCCGCGCGCCAGCTCTGGTGGATCGGCACGGCGGCCGCAACCGGCGCCGGGCTCTTCGCCGTGCTGCGTGTCGAGCGCCCGCTCGTCAAGGCGCTCGGCGTTGCGCTGATTCTCGCGCCGCATCTCATCGGTGCGCCGCAGCCGCCCGCGCCCGAGAGCACCGCGCCGGCCGAGCTGGCCGCGCGTTTCGCCGCCGCTTCTCTCGCCATTCACGCGATCACCTGGATTCTGGTCGGCGCTGCGGTCGGCTTCGTCTGGCGGCAGCTACCGACAAAGACCAGCGCGGGGGCTGCGGCGTGAGCGCTCTCGCCAAAATCCCCGCCACCATCGTCACCGGCTTTCTCGGCGCCGGCAAGACGACGCTGATTCGCCACATCCTCGAGACGGCGCGCGGACGCCGCCTCGCGCTCATCATCAACGAGTTCGGCGATGTCGGCGTCGATGGCGATATTCTTCGCGCCTGCGGCGTGGAGAACTGTCCCGAGGAGAATATCGTCGAGCTGGCCAATGGGTGCCTCTGCTGCACCGTCGCCGATGATTTCGCGCCGGCGATCGAGGCGCTGCTCGCGCATCCGAACCGGCCCGAGCACATCATCATCGAGACCTCCGGCCTCGCTCTGCCCAAGCCTCTGGTCAAAGCCTTCGAATGGCCGACGATCCGTCCGCATCTCACCGTCGATGGCGTCATCGCCGTGGTGGACGGCCCGGCGGTGGCGGCGGGCCGCTTCGCCGACGATCTCGACGCCATTGCGAAAGAGCGCGCCGAAACCCTCGCGATCGACCACGACAATCCGCTGGAAGAAGTTTTCGAGGATCAGCTGCTCTGCGCTGATCTCATCGTGCTCAACAAGACCGATCTGCTGAGCGCGGAAGAGGAAGCGCAAGTCACGGAGCAAATCCGCGCCACTGCGCCCCGCGCGGTAAAGCTGCTGCGCGCCAGCGAGGGCAGGCTCGACCCCGCCATTCTGCTCGGCCTCGGCGCGGCGGCGGAAGACGATCTCGCCGATCGCCCCTCTCATCACGATACGGAAGAAGGCCACGATCACGACGATTTCGAGAGCTTCGTCGTCGAGATCGCCGCCGCGCGCGATCCTGGCGAGCTGATCGAGCGCTTGGCGCGCGTCGCCGAGGCGCATGACGTTCTTCGCATGAAAGGCTTCGTCGAGATCGCCGGCAAGCCGATGCGCCTATTGGTGCAGGGCGTCGGTGCGCGCTTTCGTCATCAGTTCGACCGTCCCTGGCGCGCCGATGAGAATCGCGCCAGCCGCCTCGTCGTCATCGGCGAGAAGGGTCTCGATCGCGCGGGCGTGACGGCCATGCTGACGAGCTGAGGACGCGCCATGCATCTGCTCGCGCGCGATCTCCATGGCCTCGACGATAATGAGGCGGCGGTCGACCTCGGGCAGACGCCGGCGACGATGGTCTTTCTCTCCTTCTCCGACGCCGAGCTTTCTCTCCTCGCCGAGCTGCATGAGCAGAACGCCGCGCTGCCATCGCTGCGTTGCGCCTCGCTCGCGCGGCTGAAGCACCCCTATTCGGTCGATCTCTATATCGACAAGGTCGCCCGTCATGCGCGGCTCGTCGTCGTGCGCCTGCTCGGCGGCAAGGATTATTGGGCCTATGGCGTCGACGAGCTCGCGACCGCGGCGCGCATGCGCGGCTTCGCGCTGGCGATCGTTCCGGGCGACATGCACAGCGATGAAAGGCTGGAGCGCGCCTCCACGCTTGCTTCCGACGCGCTCGCGCACATTTGGTCCTTCTTCCGCGACGGCGCCCCGGATAATCTGCGTTCCTTCCTCGGCTACGCCGCGACACTCGCAGGAACGCCCACGCCCTGGAACGAGAGCGCGTCCGCGCCGCTCGCCGGCCGCTGCGCGCGAGCCTGCCGATCAGCTCTCTCCACCAACCCTCCCCCTCATGCTGAGGAGTCTCCGCAGGAGCCGTTTCGAAGCACGAGGGGGAGTTTCAGAAGTCCGTGCGTGACGGCTCCCTCGTCCTTCGAGACGCCCGCTGCGCGGGCTCCTCAGGATGAGGGAGCCTCCGGGCAATCGAGCGGCGCACAGGCGGCAGCGGCGCCGCGCGCGCTCGTCACCTTCTACCGCTCCGCGTGGCTCGCCGGGGATTTCGCGCCGATCATCGCGCTCGCGGACGCTCTGCAGGCGCGCGGCTTCTGCGTCGAAGCCTATTTCGTCGCGAGCCTCAAGGACGCCGCCTGCGAAGCGATTCTCGAGCAGACGATCGCGAGCTTCCGTCCCGATGTGATTCTCAACGCCACCGCCTTCTCCGCGCGCACGGAGGGAGGATCCGTTCTCGATCGCGCCGACGCGCCGGTTCTCCAAATTGCGCTCGCCACTTCGACGCGCGAAGCCTGGGAAAATTCCAAGCGCGGCGCCAATGGCGCCGATCTCGCGATGAATGTCGTGCTGCCGGAAGTCGACGGCCGCATCTTCGCCGGCGCCGTCTCCTTCAAGGCGCAGACGCGTGCGCGCGCCGCCAGCGAGTTCGACGAGATTCGCCATTCGCCCGAGCCTTCGCAGATAGATCATGTCGCGGCGCTCGCGCAGAATTGGGCGCGCCTGCGCCGGCTCGGACATCGCGAGAAGAGTCTCGCGCTCGTGCTCTCCGATTATCCGGCGCGACGCGGGCGCGGCGGCTATGCGATCGGCCTCGACACGCCGCAAAGCGTGCTCGCCATTTGCGATCTGCTGCGCGACGCGGATTACGAAATCGGGTCGCTTTATCGTGACGGCGATCTCGTCATGCGCGCGCTGGAGGAGGCCGCGCATTGCGCCGAGATGCCGCTCGCCGAATATCAGCGCCTTTTCGCCGATCTGCCGAACGACTTCACGCGGCAAGTCCTCGCCGCCTGGGGCGCGCCGGAGGAAGATCCGGCGCTCGCGAGCGGCGCCTTTCGCTTTTCCTGCATAGAGACCGGCAAGCTCGTCATCGCATTGCAGCCGGATCGCGGAAGCAGAGCGGAACGTCGCGAGACCTATCACGACGCCGAGCTCGCGCCGCGCCACGCTTATATCGCTTTCTATCTCTGGCTGCGCCACAGTCGACGCATAGACGCGCTGATTCATCTCGGCACGCATGGCGCGTTGGAATGGCTGCCCGGCAAATCGGCCATGCTCGGTCCGTCTTGCGCGCCGCAGGTTCTGCTCGGCGCCACGCCGCTCGTCTATCCCTTCATCGTCAATGATCCGGGCGAGGCCGCGCAAGCCAAGCGTCGAACGAGCGCGGTGACGATCGGCCATATGACTCCGCCGCTCGTCGAAGCGGGACTCGCCGCCGAGGCGGAGGAGATAGAAAGCCTGCTCGACGAATATGCGAGCGCCGCGACTCTCGATCCGCGCCGAGCCAAGCTGGTGGCGGAAACGATTCTCGATGTCGCCGAACGCAGCGGCCTCGCGCAGGACTGCGGCGTCACACGCGAGACGGATCGCGCGGAAGCATTGGCGCGGTTCGACGCCTGGCTCTGCGATGTGAAGGAAATGCGCATCGGCGATGGGCTGCACATATTCAGCGATGGGCCGTGCGGAGCGGCCGAGGCGAATGGACTGCTGCGCGCTCTCGCGGGCCGTTTCGTCGAGCCCGGCCCGGCCGGCGCCCCCTCGCGCGGACGCGCCGACGTTCTGCCCACCGGGCGTAATCTCTTCTGCATCGATCCGCGCCATGTTCCGACCCGCACCGCCCATGATATCGGCGCTCGCGCCGCGCGCGAGGTGATGATGCGTCATGCGCAAGAGCAGGGCGAATGGCCGCGAAATATCGTGCTCGATCTCTGGGGCAGCGCAACCATCCGCACCGGCGGCGAGGATTTCGCGCAAGCGCTGGCGCTGATGGGCGTCGCGCCGCTCTGGGACAACGCCAGCGCGCGCGTCTGCGGCTTCGAGATATTGCCGCTCGCGAGCCGCGATTTTCCGCGCGTCGACGTCACGCTGCATATATCGGGGCTCTTTCGCGACATGTTCCCCGGCCTCATCGCGCTCTTCCACGATGCTGTCGCAGCCGTGGCGGCGCTCGATGAGGACGATGAGTCCAATCCGCTCGCCGCCGCCTGCCGCGACGGCCGCGCGCTCGAGCGCGTCTTCGGCGCCGCGCAGGGAAGCTATGGCCTCGGCCTGTCGGAGGCCATCGCCCGCGGCGACACGCGCGATGCATTGGGCCGGGCGTTTCTCGCGGCCGGCGGACACGCCGTCTCGCGCAATGGCGAGAGCGCGCCGGCGCGCGAGGCTTTCGGCGAGCGTGTCGGCGTCGCCGACGCTCTGCTGCATGTGCAGGATATGGCGGAGACGGATGTGCTCACCGGCGCCGCTTTCGCGGAATTCGAAGGCGGATTTTCCGCCGCCAACGCCGCGCTCGGCGGCTCCGCGCAGATCACCCATATCGATGCGACGCGGCCCGCCGCATTGAAGCTGCGCTCGCTCGAGCAAGAGATCGCGCGCGTCATTCGCGGCCGTATCGCCAATCCGCGCTGGCTCGCGGGGCAAATGCGCCATGGCCATCGCGGCGCGGCGGAAATCGCCGAGACGCTCGACAATCTCTTCGCTTTCGCCGCGACGACGCCGCATGTGCGCGACGCGCAATGGGATCTCGTCTTCGATTCGACACTCGGCGCGCAGAATGTTCGCGATTTTCTGCTCACCGCCAATCCGCGCGCGGCGGAGGCCATTCGCGACATGTTTCAGCGCGCCATCGCGCGCGGCTTGTGGCGCACGCGGCGCAACAGTGTCGCCGCGGCGCTCGAGGGGCCCGCGCTATGACCGCCGCGCCGAAAATCCAAGGCTGGTGTCCCGGTGCGCTGCGTCCGATGCAGAGCGGCGACGGTCTGCTGTTGCGCGCGAAAACGACGCATCCGCGTCTTTCGGCGCGGCGGGCGCGCGAGATCGCTTCGATCGCGCGGGATTGCGGCAATGGCCTCATCGATCTCTCGCAGCGCGCGCAATTGCAATTGCGCGGCGTGAGCGAAGCCAAGCTCGAGCAGGCGCAGAGCCGCCTCGCCGCGCTCGGCCTGCTCGCCGAAGATGCGGCGACGGAGAGTCTGCTCAATTTCCTCGTCTCGCCTTTCGCCGACGCGCAGGCGAGCGCTCTCGTCGCAAGTCTCGCGCAATCGCTCGTGAAGGACGCTTCTCTGCTGGCGCTTCCTGGAAAGTTCGGCTTTCTCGTCGATGATGGCGGCGCGCTCGGCCTTTCCGCCTCGACAATGGATATTCGCCTCGAGGCGCATGGCGATGATGTCGCCATCATCGCCGATGGCGCGCGCGCGCATGCTTTTCTCGCGACGCCGGAAACGGCGAGCGATGTCGCGCTGGCGCTCGCGCGCGCCTTTCTCGTCTTGCGCGCGGGTCGTGAATTCGAATTGCGTCGTATGCGCAATGTCGTCGCCACATTCGGTCTCGAGGCGCTGGCCGAAGCGGCGGCTCTCGCGCCTGCGCCATACACATCGCGCTGTCGCGCCGCCTTCGCCGCAGAGATTTTCGGAGCGCTTCTGTCTCGCGATGGCGACGAAAAGGGAGTGATGGCCTTCGCCGGCATAGGCGCGCCCTCTGGACGATTGCGCGCGGATGACCTCGACGCGCTCGCGGCGCTGGCCGAAGTCCATGGCCGGGAAGAATTGCGCCTCACGCCCTGGCGCGCGTTGCTGCTGCCCTGCGCCGATCTCGACGCCGCGCAAAAAATTGTCGAGGTCGCGGCCGGGCGCGGCCTCGTCGTTGCGGCGGATGATCCGCGCCTTGCCGTCATCGCCTGTCCCGGCGCGCCGGAATGCCCGCAGGCGCGTGCGCCGACGCGCGATCTCGCCGAAATTCTCGCCCCTCTCGCGGCGCGGCTTGCGTCGGAGGGCGCGAGGCTGCACATATCGGGCTGCGCCAAGGGCTGCGCCTCTCCCGCTGCGGCGAAGGTCGCGCTGGTGGCGACGCCGCGAGGATTCGATCTCATCGACAATGGACGCGCCAATGATGCGCCGACGTTGCGAGACCTCGGCGTGAATGAGATAGAAGACGCAATGAGAGCACGCATCGCGCTCGCTACGAGCAAGGAGCCGCAATGTCCGGCGCATTGACCTATATACGCGACGGCGCCGCGATCTATGACCGCTCCTTCGCCATTATTCGCGCAGAGGCGCGGCTCGAGCGTTTCTCGCGTGAGGAGGAGCGCGTCGCTGTGCGCATCATTCATGCTTGCGGAATGGTGGAGATCGCCGACGATATCGTCTTCTCTTCCGGCTTTGCGGAGGCGGCGAGCGCTGCGCTGCGCAATGGCGCGCCCATTTTCTGCGACGCCAATATGGTCGCTCACGGCGTCACCCGCGCGCGCCTGCCTGCGAATAATGAGGTGATCTGCACGCTCGCCGATCCGCGCACGCGCGCGCTCGCCGAAGAGATGAAGACGACGCGCAGCGCCGCGGCGATGGAGCTGTGGCGCGAGAAGCTCTCTGGCGCCGTCGTCGCCATCGGCAATGCGCCGACCTCGCTGTTCCGACTGCTGGAGATGCTCGACGAAGGCCTAGCGCCGCCCGCTGCGATCATCGCAATGCCGGTCGGCTTCGTCGGCGCGGCGGAATCCAAAGAGGCCGCGTTCGCCGACGGGCGCGTTCCGACAGCGATCGTGCGCGGACGCAAGGGCGGCAGCGCCATGGCCGCCGCCGCGATCAACGCGCTGGCGAGCGAGAAAGAATGAATATCGTCGATCCGAATCTGCGCGCCGACGATGGCGCGCGCGTTTCGCTGGGCGCGCTGCTCGGGGTCGGCCTCGGCCCCGGCGATCCCGAGCTGATGACGCTGAAAGCCGCGCGTCTGGTGAGCGAAGCGAAAATCGTCGCCTATTTTTCCAAGCGCGGAAAGCCGAGCCATGCGCGCGCCATCGCCGCGCGCTTCATCGCGAAGGATTGCGAGGAGATCGCGCTCGCTTATCCGCTGACGACAGAGATTCCTTTCGATCACCCCGACTATGTGGCGGCGCTCGCGGCCTTCTATGAGGAGAGCGCGGAGCGCCTCGCCTTGCACCTTTCGTTCGGCCGCGATGTCGCGCTGCTCTGCGAGGGCGATCCGATGCTCTACGGCTCCTTCATGCATTTGCAGACGCGCTTGTCGTCGCGCTTTCGCGTGGAGGTCTGCGCGGGCGTCTCTGGGATGTCGGGCTGCTTCGCCTCGGCGCGCCAGCCGATGACATGGGGCGACGATGTGCTGACCGTCATTCCTGCGACTCTGCCACGCGAAATTCTCGCGCAGCGCCTCGCCGCGACCGACGCCGCCGTGGTGATGAAGCTCGGCGGCAATCTCGGCAAGCTGCGCCTCGCGCTCGAGGATGCGAAGCTCATCGAGCGCGCCATCTATGTCGAGCGTGGCACAATGGCGGAAGAGAAGATCATGCGCCTCACCGAGAAGCGCGACGATGACGCGCCTTATTTCGCGATGGTGCTCGTGCCCGGCGCCGGACGTCGGCCGTGACGGAAGCGAAACGGAGCGGAAAGCTCTTCGTCATCGGCCTCGGTCCGGGCGATGCGCGCTTTCTCACTGCGGAAGCGCAGCAGGCGTTGAGCGCCGCGCAATATGTCATCGGCTATGCGCCCTATGTCGCGCGTGTTCCCGTCACGCCCGGCCAGACGCGCCTTGCGAGCGACAATCGCGTCGAGATCGCGCGCGCGGAAGACGCGCTGCGTCTCGCCGCGAGCGGAAGCGACGTGGCTGTCGTGTCGGGCGGCGATCCGGGCATTTTCGCAATGGCGGCGGCGGTGCTGGAAGCGATCGACAATGGCGATCCGGCATGGCGCGAATTGGATATCGAAATTCTGCCCGGAATTTCCGCCATGCAGGCGGCGGCGGCGCGGCTCGGCGCGCCGCTCGGCCATGATTTCTGCGTGATCTCGCTCTCCGACAATCTCAAGCCCTGGGAGGTGATCGCCAATCGCCTCGAGCTGGCGGCGCGCGCCGATTTCGTAATGGCTTTCTACAACCCCGCCTCGCGCGCGCGGCCGCGGCGCATTCACGATACATTCGCGCTGCTGCGCCGCGTCTTGCCGGCAGATCGCATCGTGGTCTTCGCGAAATCGGTCGGCCGCGCGGAGGAGAATATCGCGATCGCCACGCTGGGCGAGGCCGATCCGAGCGTCGTCGACATGTCGACCTTGGTGCTCATCGGCGCGAGCGCGACCAAGCTCGTCTCGCGCGAGAATGCGCCGCCCTTCGTCTACACGTCGCGGAAGGCTATATGAGCGCGGCGCGCTGGCTTTCGCTCATCGGCATAGGCGAGGATGGCCTCGCGGCGCTGACGCCGACCGCGCGCGCGCTCATCGCCGACGCTGCTCTCATCATCGGCGGCGCGCGCCATCTCGAGCTGATCGGCCCGCAGAAAGCCGAGACGCTGCGCTGGCCCTCGCCGCTCTCCACGGCGATGGAGACGATTGTCGCGCGTCGCGGCGCGCCGACGGTGGTGCTGGCCAGCGGCGATCCTTTCTTCTTCGGCGTCGGCGATATGATTGCGCGCAATGTGGCGGCGGAGGAGATTCTCTGCCTTCCCGCGCCATCGTCTTTCTCGCTCGCCGCCGCTCGGCTGAAGTGGAGCCAGCAGGATTGCGCATTGCTGTCGCTGCATGGCCGCGCCTTCGAGCGCGTGACGCCGCATCTGCAGCCGTCGCGCCGATTGCTGATTCTTTCATGGGATGAGACGACGCCCGCGCGCCTCGCGGCGCATCTGAGCGCGCTCGGCATGGGCGAGTCGCGCATCCATGTGCTCGAGCATATGGGCGGCGCCGAGGAGCGCATTCGCAGCGCGCGCGCGGAGGCGTTTTCGCTCACCGAGATTGCGCCGCTGAACACGATCGGCGTCGAAGTGATCTCGGCGCCTGGCGCGCGCATTCTGCCGCTGACGCCCGGCCTGCCCGATGATTGGTTCGAGCATGACGGGCAGATCACCAAGCGCGATATTCGCGCAGTGACGCTCGCCGCGCTCGCGCCGCGCCGCGGCGAATGCTTGTGGGACATAGGCGCGGGCTCCGGCTCCATCGCCATCGAATGGATGCTCGCCGATCCCGCCAATCGCGCCATTGCGATCGAGCAGAATGCGACGCGCGCGGCGCGCATCGCGCGTAACGCGGCTTCGCTCGGCGTTCCCGATCTCGCGATTGTCGAAGGCGCTGCGCCTGGAGCGCTCGCGGGATTGCCGGCGCCGGATGTGATCTTCATCGGCGGCGGCGGGGAAGCGGAGATCATCGACGCGGCGTGGAATGCGCTGCCCTTGCGCGGACGCATCGTCGCCAATGCGGTGACGATCGAGACGCAGGCGCTGCTGATCGACGCCTTTGGACGCATGGGCGGCGAGCTGGTGAGCATAGCGATCTCGAAAGCGCGCCCGATCGGCTCCTATCACGCGCTGGAGCCGGCGCTGCCGGCGCTGCAATGGCGCGCGGTGAAGAGTTGAGCGCGCGCTACGCGATCGGCATAGGCGCGCGCAGCGGCGTGGACGCGCAAGAGGCGGTCGCGTTGATTTGGAAAGCTCGCGAAGCCTATGCACGCGATCCTTCTCCCGCTCGCGGGAGAAGGTGGCCCTCGCGTCAGCGAGGGTCGGATGAGGGCTCGCCGTCGCGCCGGCGTCTCGGCGCGGACCCTCATCCGACCTCGCTTCGCGAGGCCACCTTCTCCCACGAGTGGGAGAAGGAGTGGGGCGCCGAGATTGCGCTTTTTTCCATCGAGGCGAAGCGCGGCGAGGCGGGGCTTCATGACGCCGCGCGATTGCTGAATCTGCCGCTGGTCTTTCTTCCTCTCGATAGGCTGCTCGCGCGCAAGGACGAGCTTCTCACCCGCTCGCCGCGCGTGGAGGCGCTCACCGGCGTCGGCAGCGTGGCGGAGGCGGCGGCGCTCGTCGGGGCAGGGGCGGGGAGCCGTCTGCTCGGGCCGCGCCTCGCCAGCGTCGGCGTCACCTGCGCGATCGCGCGAAATGCGTTAGAGGAAGCGCCATGACCATATATTTCATCGGCGCCGGTCCGGGCGCCGCCGATCTGCTGACTCTGCGCGGCCGCGATATTCTCGCGCGCTGCCCCGTCTGTCTCTATGCCGGCTCGCTGGTCGCGCCGGAAATCCTCGCCCATTGCCCGTTGGACGCGCGCATCATCGACACGGCGCCGCTGTCGCTCGACGCGATCGTCGCGGAGATGCAGAAGGCGACGGCGGCCGGGCTGGATGTCGCGCGGCTGCATTCGGGCGATCTCTCCATCTGGAGCGCCGTCGGCGAGCAGACGCGGCGGCTCGACGCGCTCGGGATCGCTTACACGATCACGCCGGGCGTGCCGGCCTTCGCCGCCGCCAGCGCCGCGCTGAGGCGCGAGCTGACCTTGCCGGAAGTGGCGCAATCAGTGGTGCTGACGCGCACCTCGGGCCGGGCTTCCGCCATGCCGGAGACGGAGACCTTGGCCGCCTTCGCCGCCGCGCGGGCGACAATGGCCATTCATCTTTCCATCCATGCGCTGCAGCGCGTCGTCGGAGAGCTGACGCCCTTTTATGGCGCGGACTGCCCCATAGCGCTGGTCTATCGCGCCTCCTGGCCCGATGAGCGCATTGTGAGAGGCACGCTCGCGACCATTGAAGCGCTGGCAGGCGAAGCGCCGATGGAGCGCACCGCGCTCATACTCGTCGGCGAGGCGCTGGCGGCGGAGGATTTCCGCGAGAGCGCGCTCTATGACGCGGGCTATGATCGCCGCTTCCGGCCCACGGGAGCAGGACGCTGACCGCGCCCGGAATTCTCATCGCCGCCGTCCGGTCCGGCGCGGGCAAGACCACTGTGACTCTGGGTCTGATGCGCGCGCTGGCGCGGCGCGGCCTGCGGGTCTCGGGCGTCAAATGCGGGCCGGATTATATCGACCCCGCCTTTCACGCCGTTGCCACCGGACGCGCGAGCTTCAATCTCGATTCCTGGACGATGGAGGCCGAGATGCTCGCGCAGCTGGCGCTGCGCGCCGGCGTGGACGCCGATCTCGTCGTGGCGGAAGGGGCGATGGGGCTTTTCGACGGCGCGCCCGGCGCGCTGGCGCAGACGGGCGCCTCGGCGGACATAGCCGCTCATATCGGCTGGCCCGTGCTGCTGGTGATGGATGTTTCGGGGCAGGCGCAGAGCGCGGCCGCGATAGCGCGCGGCGTCGCGCTGCATGACGCAAGGGTGAGGCTCGCCGGCGTGCTGCTCAATCGCACCGGCTCGGAACGCCATCGCAAGCTCGCGCAGGAGGCGATCGAGGCGGTCGGCATAAAAGTGCTCGGCGCGCTGCCGCGCGATTCCGGCGTCGCTCTGCCGGAGCGTCATTTGGGTCTGGTGCAGGCCGGCGAGACTCGCGGCCTCGAGGCTCTGCTCGATCGGCTGGCCGAGCGCATAGAGGCCCATGTCGATCTCGACGCCTTGCTCGCCGCTGCGGGCGGGGGGCGCGCCGGTATTGCGCCCGGTCCTCTCGATGTCCCACGGCCGCCGGGCGGCCGCATCGCCGTCGCGCAGGACGAGGCTTTCTCCTTTTTCTATCCGCATCTCGCGCGCGCTTGGCGCGAGGCGGGCGCTGAGATCGCTTTCTTCTCGCCGCTCGCCGACGAAGCCCCGCCGGAGGATTGTGACGCCTGCTGGCTGCCGGGCGGCTATCCAGAGCTTCATGCCGGCCGGCTCGCGGCGGCGCAGAATTTTCTCGGCGGGCTTCGCCGCTTCGCTGCGACGCGCGCGCTCCATGGCGAGTGCGGCGGCTATATGACGCTCGGGCGCGTGCTGATCGACGCCGCCGGCGCGGCGCATGAGATGGCCGGCCTGCTCGATCTGGCGACGAGTTTTGCGCAGCGCAAACTTCATTTGGGCTATAGGCGCGCACAACTCTTCGGCGATTGCGCGCTGGGCGTGGCGGGCGATGAGTTGGCCGGACACGAATTCCACTACGCGACGATCGTGAGCGAGAAGGGCCAACCCTTTGCGATGGTTACAGACGCCTATTCGCAGGAGCAGCGGCCGGCGGGGCTGCGGGCGGGGCAGGTGACGGGAAGCTTCTTCCACGCAATGACGAAAAAAAAGGGCCGCCGGTAACGCCAGCGGCCCAAGTCAAGGGAGGAAACGCCCAAGGAGGGCTACGGAGCGAGAGAAGTTCTCGCTGCGTCGCACTGTTGTATTGCTGCGGCGCACAAGTGTCAAGCGCCTTTTTGGAAGCCCGCCACGATGTCGCATCACGACCGAGCTATTGGCGGAAGTTCCGGCGCGGGGCCGCAGCGAACAGCAATGCTCGCGGCGCCTTTTTTCGATCAATGCAGGCAAAATTGCGACGATCCGCCCGAGGGCGGATCGTTTGAGCAAAAAAACTTGTGAGTTGCTCGTAATCAGGGGCGAGCGGTTACCGGCGGCAGCGCCTCCCGCAGCGCCGGAACGCCGCCAGTGGCCGCGGCGACCTTGGCGTGGCGTTCGGTCTCGAGCGAGGCTTGCGGCTTTTTGGCCGGATCGACGCGATGCGACGGCGCTGACGCGGGGGCGGCCTGGCCTGCTGCGGTCTTTGTCGCGGCAGGCTTGGGCGCTGCAGCCTTGGCGGTCGCCGGCTTGGTCGGGAATTTGGCGACTTCCGACTTTTCGCTCTTGGGGCTCTCGCCCGCCTTGGCGCTTTCGAGCTTGGCGGGCTCCGATTTGGCGGGCTCCGCTTTGGCGACGGCGGGTTCGCTCGGGGCCGGCTCCTTGTGGAAGCCGAGCAATCCGCCGATCGAATCCGTCGCGCCGGCGAAGGCTCCGAGCTTTGCAGGCTCGGCCGGGGCGGCGACCTCCGCGACCTTCGCCGCAGAGGCTTGTTCGCCGGCTGCTGCGGCCACCTTGATCTCGGTCTCTTTCTTGGCCTTGGCGGCGAGCCTCGTCGCGCTCATGGCCAGCACGGGAGAACGCGCCTTGCCGCCGCCGGTCTTCTCGTCGAGGGCGATCTCGAGCGGCGCGACCAGAGCCTCGGGCCGGCTCACCTCGGCGACGCGGGCGTAGAAATCGGGGTGCTGACCGCCGTCCTGATAGACGACGCGCACAGGCCTGACGCCAGCCGCCGCCAGCTCGGCCACTTTGGCGTCGTCCACGGCGGCTTTCTGCGCGACCTGCGCCTCTATCTCTGCATTGCGGCGCAGCGGCGGGCAGGCGGCGCCGGCGTCGAGCGGCTGGCCATTGGCCGAGGTCGCGTCGAAGACATAGCGTCGATTGCAGACGCCGACGCTCGGCTCCTTGCCGGCGACCTCGAAATGGTCGGAGCCTTCCTTCAGCTGCTTCCAAAAGCCGATATTGGGATCGAGCCTGTGCTTCGCCAGATTCTCCGCCGTCATCTTGAACGGATAGGACTGCATCTGGATTGAGCGCTGGCCATTGTTGAAGGAGGTGCGTAGGATCGCATAGATCTCGGCGATCTGCCGATCGGTCATGGAGAAGCAGCCGGCCGAGGAGCAGGCGCCATGGACCATGATCGAGCCGCCGCTATGGCCGTAGGCGCGGTCATAGGCGTTGGGATAGCCGACGTTGAAGGAGAGATAATAGGCCGAGTTCGGATTCATCTGGCCAGGAGTGATGGAATAGAACCCCTCCGGCGCCTGCCGGTCGCCCTCGCGAACCTTCGGCCCGAGCTGGCCGGACCACCGGCACATGGGGAAGGTCTTGAGATAGGCGTAGCGCCCGTCGGGCCGCTGCTTCCAGATTTGGAACTCGGCCTCTTTCTTATAGGAGCGGATGAGCGTCGGCGATTCCTTGGTGACGCCGGCCTGCTCCATCAGCGCCAAGGTCTCGGGCGGGATGGGCGACAGCGCGCGCTGCGAGCCGGAGCCGAGATCATTGCAGGCGGAGAGCGCGAGCGACGCGCCGACGAGGCCCCAGGGGGCGAGCCGCCCGACGTTTCGGAAGAGATTCATTCTCGCCCCGCTTCTCGTGATCCGCGCGCGACGGCGCGAATCACGCCCAAGTCACGCTAGCATGACAATAGACGCCGAATTACCAACGTCCTTCTAACGCAAGAGGAAGAATAAGGCCAGAGCGTGGCTGTCGACGCCTGCAAGAGGGCGGCGATCGTCTGTGAGGTTAACGATTGGTTGACGCCGGGAGACCAGAGCGGCGCGCGGATTCGAGCCCGGCGAATGCTGGAGGCTCCCGATTCTCGTCTGCTCAGACCTTGCGGCCGACCGAGAGAAAGCGCTCGGCGCGGGCCTCGACGATTTGCGCGCGGGAGAGATTAGCGAGGCCGGCCAGCGCATCGTCTATGCCCTCGCCCACGGCGGCGACCGCCGTCTCGGGATCGCGATGGGCGCCGCCCGGCGGCTCGGCGACGATGACGTCGATAATGCCGAATTTCAGCAGATCTTGCGCCGTGATCTTCATGCTGGTGGCGGCGTCCTGCGCCTTGGAGGAGTCGCGCCACAAAATCGAGGCGGAGGCCTCCGGCGAGGCGACCGTATAGACGGAATGCTCGAGCATCAGCACTTTGTTGCAGCTCGCGATGGCGATGGCGCCGCCGGAGCCGCCCTCTCCCACCACCACGGCGACATTGGGCACGCCCAGCGACAGCGAGACGTCGATAGAGCGGGCGATCGCCTCCGCCTGTCCGCGCTGCTCGGCGTCTATGCCCGGAAAAGCGCCGAAAGTGTCCACGAGCGAGATGACCGGCAGGCCGAATCGGTCGGCCAGCTCCATGAGACGGGCCGCCTTGCGATAGCCCTCCGGCCGCGCCATGCCGAAATTATGCTCGAGCCGGCTCTCCGTGTCGGAGCCCTTCTCCTGGCCGATCAGGCAGACCGGCTCGCCGCGAAAACGGGCGAAGCCGCCGACGATGGCGGAATCCTCGCCGAACAGGCGGTCTCCGGCCAGCGGGGTGAATTCATTGAACAAAAGCCGCACGTAATCAGAGAAATGCGGCCGCTGCGCATGGCGCGCGACCTGGATTTTCTGCGTCGGCGTGAGACTGGCGTAGAGATCGGCCAGCGCCTTGTGCGCCTTGGCCTCGAGCTTGACGAGCTCGTCGGCGATGGACACGCCGTCGCCCTTGGATAGCGCGCGCAGCTCTTCCACCTTGGTCTCCAATTCGGCGACGGGCTTTTCGAAGTCGAGATAGGAGCGCATGAGGCGAACGACACGGGATTGCGGCTGGAAAGCCTAGCGAAGCGGCGCGGAAACTGGCCGTAACGGCGCGGGAAGTCAAGAACGCGCCCCTTTTCCTTCCTCGCCGGACGCGAAAACGCCGAATTTTTTCCTCGTCGCCCGAAAGCCGGCGATATCTTCTCCGCCAATGAGGCAGGCGCGGCGGCTGTCTCCTCGCATCGGCGCGGCTCCAGCAAAATCCTTTCGCGGCGCGGGCGCGCGGCGCGGCGCGACGATTTGCCCTTTCGCCCGAAAGCGCGCTATCGCAGGGCGAAAGCGGCGCGCCGAGCCCTGCGCCACGCCATTGGCGCAATCTCGAGATTACTGCGCCCGAATGCGACGCCCCGCGCGAATGCGGCGCGACCAATGAGAGGACAGGACATGCAGGGACTCGGCGCGGCCGTCGCCGTCTTCGCGGCGCTAACGCTCGCGGCGGGCGTTCACCTTAGCGACGCCAATCTCTTCCTCCTCGCCGCGGCGGCCGGGCTCTGCGCCTTCACCACTTGGCGTAGCGGCTCCATATCGAGCTTTCTGAAGATATTCGTCTCCATTTTCTCGGCGGAGACGATCGTCTTCGGCGTCGCGCGCCTGCTCGCGGAGGAGGGCCTATGGCCTGCGGCGCTCGCCGATTATGCGCTGCCCGAGAGCCTGCCGCTCACCGTCGCCGTCTTCTCGATTGCCGTCTTCGCCGTCTCGCACGTTCCCGTCGTGCGGGAGATGACGCGCATCGCCGATCTCTATTTCGACAGCAGCGACCGCGGCGAGGGGAACGTCCTCGGGCTCTTTCGATTCGGCGCGCGGGAGCGCAGCATCGCCGTCACGATGATCGTGCTGCTGGTGCTCATCAATCAGGCGCAGGTCGGCGTCAATGTGCGCCTGTCCTTTTTCAATCGCGACTTCTTCAACGCGATCCAGGAGAAGAACGCCGAAACGTTCTGGCGCTTGCTGCTCTATGTCTTCACACCCTGGGCCTTTACCTACATCATCAGCGCCGTGATCGAATTTGTCGTGCAATCGCTGATGATCATTCGCTGGCGGCGCTGGCTCACCGAGCATTACGTTTCCCGCTGGCTCGGCGATCACACGCATTATCGAATGGCGCTCGCCGGCAGCCAGACCGACAATCCCGACCAGCGCATCGCCGAGGACGTGAATCGCTTCATCGATGGCGGCACCGACGGCTATGGGATCTATTCCTATTCGATCCTGCTGATCCAGACGCTGAGCTCGCTCGTCTCCTTCTCCATCGTCCTCTGGGGACTCTCCGGCAATTACGCCTTTCCGGGCACCGACATTTTCATTCCGGGCTTTTTGTTCTGGGTGGCGCTGCTCTATGCGGCGGTCGGCACGGTGGTGACGCATCTTCTCGGCCGCACTCTGTCGGGCCTCTACTTCGAGCGCCAGCATCGCGAGGCGGATTTCCGCTTCTCGCTGGCGCGTCTGCGCGAATATAGCGAGCAGGTCGCGCTGCTCTCCGGCGAAACGGCCGAGCGCTCCTCGCTGGTGAGCCGCTTCACGGCGATCATCGTCAACTATCTGCGCATCGTCACGACGCGCAAGAAAATGATCAGCTTCACGGCGACCTATGGGCAATTGTCGCCGATCATTCCTTATCTGCTCACCGCGCCCTTCTATTTCGCCGGCAAGATCAATCTCGGCGTGATGACGCAGACGTCCGGCGCCTTCGACAAGGTGCAGGATGCGCTGACCTTCTTCGTGACCTACTACACCTCGCTCGCCAATTTCAAAGCGGTGCTGGACCGCCTTTCCTCCTTCGACGAGGCGATCGAGCGCGCGGCGACATTGAGCGCCGCGGCGCCGAAGTTCGAGCGCGGCGCTTCGCCCGAGATCGCGGTCCATGATCTCGCTTTGTCGCTGCCGGACGGGCGACGCATCGTCGAGGCGCGCGATCTCGTGTTCCGCCCGGCCGAATCGACGCTGCTGACCGGCCCCTCGGGATCGGGAAAATCGACGCTGTTCCGCGCCATCGCCGGCATATGGCCCTATGGCCAGGGCCGCGTGCGCACGCCGGACGACGCCAATGTGCTGCTGCTGCCACAAAAGCCCTATATCCCCATCGGCACGCTGGCCGCGGCTATCGCCTATCCGAGCGCGCCCGACGCCTTCTCTCGCCGCGCGATCGAGGAGGCCCTGGACGCCGCGCGGCTCGGGCCGTTCGTGCATCGGCTGGACGAGGAGGACGCCTGGTCGCAGCGGCTCTCCGGCGGCGAGCAGCAGCGCGTCGCCGTCGCGCGCGCCTTGCTCGCCGAGCCCGATTGGCTCTTCCTCGACGAGGCGACTTCCGCGCTCGACGAGAAGCTCGAGGGCGAGATCTACACCATGCTGCGCGAGCGACTGCCCAATACGACGATTATCTCCATCGGCCATCGCTCGAGCCTGCTCGCCTTCCACCAGCGCCATATCGCGATGGAGCAGGAGGCGGATGGAACCTTCGCGCCGCGCGAAGCGGTGCTGGCATGACGAAATCGGGCGCAGGGGGACGCGAAGGCGGCCGCTCGTTGAAGGAGCGCGTGAAGACGGCGAGGAAGCGCTCGCTGTCCTCGACGCTCTGGCTCGAGCGCCAGCTCAACGATCCCTATGTGGCGCAGGCCAAGCGCGACGGCTATCGCTCGCGCGCGGCCTATAAGCTGCTGGAGATGGACGAGCGCTACAAGCTCTTCGCCCCCGGCAAGCGCATCGTCGATCTCGGCGCCGCGCCAGGCGGCTGGTCGCAGATCGCCGCGACGCGGGTGAAGTCGGCCGAGGGCAAAGGCAAGGTCGTCGGCATCGATCTTCTCGATATGGAGCCCATCGCCGGCGTGGAATTCACCGTGATGGACTTCAATGAGGAGACCGCGCCGGAGCGGATCAAGGCCATGCTCGGCGGCGGCGCCGACGGCGTGATGTCGGACATGGCCGCCAACGCCACCGGCCATAAGCAGACCGATCATCTGAAGATCGTCGCGCTCGCCGAGCTGGCGGCGGATTTCGCGCGCGATGTGCTGGCGCCCGGCGGCTTCTTCGTCGCCAAAGTGCTGCAAGGCGGCACGGAGGGCCAATTGCTGGCGGCGCTGAAGCGCGATTTCGCGCAAGTGCGCCATGTGAAGCCGGCGGCGAGCCGCGCCGATTCCGCCGAGCTCTATGTGCTCGCCACAGGCTTTCGCGGCGGCTGACCGGAGCGCTTCTAGGCCGATCCGTCGGCCTCGATCGGCTGCTCGATCGATTTCTTGCCGGTGAGCCCCTCTCCCGCCGTGGGCGCGAGCCTGCGGAAGATGAGGACGGAAGAGGCCGAGACCGCCGCCACTGCCAGAAAAGCCGCATCGAAATCCGTGAGCCGCAGCGCGCCGCCTCCTTGCAGCGCGCGCGCCGTCTCGAGCGTTGCGGCGGCGAGCGAGACGCCGGCCGACAGGGCCAATTGCTGCCCGGCCGAAGCGAAGCTCGTCGCCCGGCTCATCGCCTGAGGCTCTATATCGGCATAGCCGATCGCATTCAGCGCCGTGAATTGTAGCGAGCGGAAGAAGCCGCCGACGAGCAGCAGGCTCATGATGATCCAATGCGGCGTTTCCGGCGAGAACAGCGCGTTGAAGCAGAAGAAGCCCGCCGAGATCAACGCATTGACGATGAGCACCCGGCGAAATCCGAAGCGGTTCAGAATGGGCTGCGCCGTCGTCTTCATCGCCATGGCGCCGATGGCGGCGATGAAGGTCAGCGAGCCCGACTGAAACGCCGTGAGGCCGAAGCCGGTCTGCAGCATCAGCGGCAGCAGGAATGGCGAGGCCCCGAGGCCCATGCGAAACAGAAAGCCTCCCACGATGGAGGCGCGGAAGGTCGGCACGCGCAGCAGATCGAGATCGATGATCGGATGCGGCATGCGTCGCGCATGGCGCACATAGAGGAGCAGAGCGATCGCCCCCGCCGCGACCAGCCCCGCCGCGGCCCGTGTCGGAACAATCCCCTGGCCGAGCGCGCCGAGCCCGAAGACGAGGCTCGACAGGCCGAAACCCGAGAGCAGAAAACCGCGCATATCGAGCGGCGGAACGCTCTCCTCGCGCAGATCGGGAATGTAGCGCGTGACGAGAGCGACGCCGAGCAGGCCGATCGGCACATTGATCCAGAAGATGTAGCGCCAATGGAAATAAGTGGCGATGAAGCCGCCGAGCGGCGGCCCCACGACCGGGCCGATCAGCGCTGGAATGGTGAGATAGGCGAGCGCGCGCACCAGATCGTGACGCGGCGCGACGCGCAGCAGCACCAGTCGGCCGACCGGAACCATCATGGCCCCGCCGAGCCCCTGGACCACGCGCGCCGCCACCACGCCGGCGAGCGAGGCGGAGAAGCCGCAGAGAATGGAGCCGAGGGTGAAGACGAGGATCGCCGCGCGAAACACCCGCCGCGCGCCAAAGCGATCGGCGACCCAGCCGGAGAGCGGAATGAAGACCGCGAGCGAGAGAAGATAGGAGGTCAGCGCGAGCTTCAGAGCGATTGGGTCTTCGTGCAGATCGGCCGCCATTGCGGGCAGGGCGGTGGCCAGCACGGTGCCGTCGAGATTCTCCATGAACAGCGCTGTCGCGATAATGAGCGGCGTGGCGGCGAAGGAAGGCAACGGACCCCATGTCTTTCGAGCGGATCGGCGCGGCGCGGCCGCCGCTGGAGCCTCCTTATGCGCTTATTCTCGAAGCGCCGCCAATGGCAGGCGTCGGCGGCGCTCGCCCCGTCGCCCGAGGCGTGGCTCCGGCGACGGGGCGCTCTGCGTCAGATCGTCTGCTGGGGAGCGGTCCAGCCGGCCGTGCGCCAGCTCTGCTCGAGGCCCCAGCGCCAATGATGATGATGGCGCCAATGATGGTGGTGATGATGGCGCCAGTGGTGATGGTGGTGGTGATGATGCCGATGGTGGCCGCGGGCGGAGGCCACGCCGGGCAGCATCAGCGCGCCGATGAGGGCCGCCGCATAAACCATAGTTCGAAACATGCCGTTCTCTTCCCTTCTGGCGAGGCGGCCCCCCAGCGCCGCCTCGGCCGGGAATGAACGTCGCCGGCGAGAGGATCGTTCCCGCGCGCGTAGGGGCTAGGCCCGCTCGCGGCCCGGCATGGTGAACGGGCCGTTACAAAAATCAGCCGGCGATCGCATCGAAGATCAGCTTGCCGTTGAGCGCGATGATGGCCACGGCGATGACGGCGGCGACGATGGTGGCGCGGCGCGGCGCGGCGAGCTCGCCCATCAGTCTGCGCGAGGCGGTGAACCAGACGAGCGGCACGACGGCGAAGGGCAGGGTGAAGCTCAGCACCACCTGGCTCAGCACCAGCAGCCGGCCGGCGGCCTCCTCCCCGGCGAGCAGCGTCACGCCGACGGCCGGGACGATGGCGATGAGCCGCGTCACCAGACGGCGAAGGGCGGGCTTCATGCGCAGCTCGAGGAAGCCCTCCATCACGATCTGCCCGGCCAGCGTCGCCGTCACGGTGGAGTTGAGGCCGCAGGCGATGAGCGCGATGGCGAAGAGCTTGGCGGCGGTCGGCGCGCCGAGCAGGGGGGCGATCAGCGTGTAGGCTTGGCCGAGCTCGGCGACCTCGGTATGGCCGGAGGCGTGGAACACGGCGGCCGCCAGCACCAGTATCGAGCCATTGATGACGAGCGCGAAGAGCAGCGCCAGCGAGCTGTCGAAAATGGCGAAGTCGATCGCCTCCCGCCGCTCGGCCGAGCTGGCGCCGACGTCGCGCGTCTGCACGATATAAGAGTGCAGGAAGAGGTTATGCGGCATCACCGTCGCGCCGAGAATGCCGAGGCCGATATAGAGCATCTCGGGATTTTCGATCAGCGCGCGGCTGGGGACGAGGCCGGCGGCGACCTCGTGGAGATCGGGCCGCGCCAGCAGCAGCTGACCGCCGAAGGCCAGCGCGATGATTCCGAGCATTGCGACCACGAAGAGCTCGATCTTGCGGAAGCCGAGCCGCTCGAAGGCGAGCACGAGGAAAGTGTCCAGCAGGGTGACGACGACGCCGAAGGCGAGCGGCAGGCCGAGCAGCAATTGCAGGCCGATCGCCGTGCCGATCACCTCGGCGAGATCGGTCGCCAATATGCCGGCCTCGGCCAAGAGCCAGAGTCCCACCGAGGCGGAGCGCGGAAACTGGCGACGGCAGGCGCTAGCGAGATCGAGGCCGGTGGCGAGGCCGAGCCGCGCCGTCAGCGATTGCAGCACGATCGCCATGAGGCTGGACAGAACTGCGACGAAGAGCAGCGCCGTGCCGAATTTGGAGCCGCCGGCGAGAGCCGTCGCCCAATTGCCGGGGTCCATATAGCCGGTGGCGACGAGGTAGCCCGGCCCCAAAAAGATGAAGAGGCGGCGAAAGCCGGCGGTCTCGCGCGGCACGCGCACAGAGCCGCGCATGTCGCCGCGCATCGCGCCGAGCGTGGCGGAAATTTCGGGCGAGACGGCGTGCATGAGGCGACCTCTGCTGCGCCCGCCCGGAGGCGGGCCACTCGGGACGATATAGGCCCCTCCCGCCGCATGCGCCAGCAGGCTCGAGGTCGGCTTTTCACGCTCGCCCCCACTGCGCGTTGCAGGCGATGCGACGGACCGGGTCGATTCTATGTCGCAATGCGTAGCCGGATGCGTCGAGCCGGCGCCGAGCCTGCGGCGAAACGCTAAAATTTGTGACCTTGTTGCAACAGTCGCCGAGATAGTTTTCCGCGAGCCGGGCAAAGAGCCACATGCCCCTTTTCAGCCATAAACGCTGCGCTAATCTCGGCTCGTCACAAGGTCATCGAGGACAAGGGAGACGCCTTCCGCGCCGGCTCGTCGCGGGAGAAGGGTCCTTACGTTCTCAAAGCCTGTCGTCGATTTCGGCGGTGACGATGGCGGTGTTGGTGCGCGGCGTTGTCGAGACGCCGGCGGCGTTGCGAAAGTCAGATCCTCGATGATCGTGTTTCTCCAGGCGATTGCGTCGACGGTGGGGCCGCGCGGGCGTCGTGGGACGCTGCTTCTGGCGCTCGGCTGCGCGACGGTCGGCTCCCTAGCGGCAGGTCGCGCCGCCGCCTTCGACGCGTCGGAGCCGCGCTCCATCGCGGCCGCCACCCAGCCATTGACCATGTTCAAGGACCCGCGCGCCGCTCTCGCCGCCGGGCTCGAGAGCTACCACGCCGGCAACACCAAAAAATCGGTGGAGGCATTGCGCTACGCCGCCGACGGCGGCGAGTCGCTGGCGCAATGGAAGCTCGGCCGCATGTATGCCGATGGCGACGGCGTCGCCCGCGACGACGCCAAGGCCTATTCCTATTTCGCCAAGCTCGTCGATCATTTCGCCGACGACGAGCCGAGCCCGCGCGAGCGGCTGATGGCGGCCGGCGCCTTCGTGGCCGTCGGCGTCTATTATCTCGAGGGGATCGCCGCCGCGAAGATCATGCCGGACGCCGGCCGCGCTTTCGATCTCTTCCGTTACGCCGCGACCTATTTCGGCAACGCCGACGCTCAATATAATCTCGCGCGCATGTATCTCGACGGCAATGGCGTCTCCAAGGATGCGCGCCAAGCCGCCAACTGGCTCGATCTCGCCGCGCGCAAGGGCCATGCGCCGTCGCAGGCGCTGCTCGGCCATCTGATGTTCAACGGCGAGGCCGGCGGTCCGCCGCAGCGCGCCCGCGGGCTCATGTATCTCACGCTGGCGCGCGAGGCCGCCGGCGACCGGCCGACCGATCAATGGATCGTCGAGCTGCACTCCCGCGCGCTGGCGCGGGCGAGCGAGCTGGACCGCAAATCGGCGGTCGCCATGCTCGAATATTATCTGACGCGCCGGGACTAGAGCCCCTTTCTCGAGCCGAGAACAGCGAGGCGATCCCGGAGCCGTCGGGCCGCGGGATCGCCTTTTTGCGTCGCGCTCTCGCTTCCTTCCCACAGGCCTGACTAATTTTGTCGCGCGCGCACATGCCGCATTGTGTCCCGAAAAGAGTTGGTGTAGGCTGACGCCGATGCGACGCTTTGTCGCGCATCTAGTGCAAAAAAAGCAAAATAAAGCACCAACATTCGGAGGATCGTCACATGTCAACAATCGGACACAGCAGCGCTGAGATCGGCAAGACTGTTCTGTGGATGGTCGCTATCGTCGCTTTCGTCATCATCGCGCTGACGAAGGTTCCGGACTGGATTTCCCCCGCCGGCACCAACGGCACGGGCAACGGCAGCGACCCCGGCGTCGGCCGCACCGTCAAGATGATTCAGTAAGATCGACGATCTCTCGCCTTTCGTCTGCAGCTTCGCCCCCACTTGTCGTGGAGCTCGCGGCTTGGCGTTGATCGCCGACTTCTAACAGAAGTCACACTCGATCCGCCTCCTCCGCCTCATTGTCGCGACAATGAGGCGGAGTGAGGAGGACGAGTAGGCGCGAGGAGCCCGACTTCCTCGCGTGTTCGAGAGCGCCGCCTCGAAAAAGCAGCGCGCCCCTCTCCATCATCCTCGAAATTGCAGCGTCGTCGCGAAGCGCACTCCCGCCAGCGCGGCGATCTCTCGCATCGTCTCGCGTGGCGCCGGCTCGTCGATCGCGACCAGGGCCACAGCGGAGCCGCCCGGCCGGTCGCGTCCCAGCGCGCAAGTGGCGATGTTCACGCCCGCCGCGCCCAGCAGCCCCGCGAAACGTCCGATGAAGCCGGGCCGGTCGGCGTTGGACACGAAGATCATCCGCTCGGAGAATTCGGTCTCCACGCGGACGCCCTCCACGGCGACGATCCGCGGCCTGCCATCGTGAAACAGCGAGCCGGCGAGCGTTCTCTCTCCGTCGCGCGATTTTACCGAAACGGCTATGAGCGAATCATAATCGCTCTCGCCGGAGCGGGTGGCTTCGTCGATCGTTATGCCGCGCTCTTTTGCGATGGCCAGCGCTGAAACGAGATTGACCTCGGCGAGCGCCGGCCGCAGCACGCCGGCGACGGCCGCCGCCGTCATCGCCGGCGCATTGCGCTGCGCCGCCGCGCCTTCATAGACGACCATGATGCGCTCGATCGGCGATTCGGTCGCCTGGCCGAGGAAGGAGCCGAGCTTTTCGGAAAGGTCGACGAAAGGCGCGAGCCGCGGCGCCTCCTCGGCGCCGATCGAGGGAAAGTTGACCGCATTGGCGATCGCGCCGCGCGTCAAAAATTCCGACATTTGCTCGGCGATCTGCACGGCGACCTTCTCCTGCGCTTCGACAGTCGAAGCGCCGAGATGCGGCGTGCAGACGACATTCGGACGAGAGAACAGCGGATTTTCGCGCGCCGGCTCGGTCTCGAAGACATCGAGCGCGGCGCCGGCGACATGGCCTTCGTCCAGCGCCGCGACCAACGCCGCCTCATCGACGAGCCCGCCGCGCGCGCAATTGACGATGCGCACGCCGCGTTTGGTCTTCTTCAACGATTGCGCGTTCAGCAGATCGCGCGTCTTGGCGGTGAGCGGCGTGTGCAGAGTGATGAAATCGGCGCGCGCCAGCAGCGGCTCGAGATCGACCGGCTCGACGCCCAACTTTATGGCTCGTTCCTCGGTGAGGAAGGGATCATAGGCGATGACGCGCATGGAAAAGCCGAGCGCGCGTGTCGCGACATTGGCGCCGACATTGCCGCAACCGATGACGCCGAGCGTCTTGCCGGCGAGCTCGACGCCCATGAACTTGCTCTTCTCCCATTTGCCGGCGCGGGTGGAGGCGTCGGCGGCGGGAATTTGCCGCGCCAGCGCTAGCATCAGCGCCATCGTATGCTCGGCGGTGGTGATGGAATTGCCGAAGGGCGTGTTCATCACGATCACGCCGCGCGCCGTCGCTGCGCCGACATCGACATTGTCGACGCCGACTCCGGCGCGGCCGACGACCTTCAGCCGCTCGGCCCGTGCGAGCAGCGCCTTGTCGATTTGCGTGGTCGAACGAATGGCGAGGCCGTCATAGGCGCCGATGGCGGCGGCGAGCGCGCTCGGCTCCTTGCCGAGTTCCGGCCGATAATCCGCCTCTATCTCTCGGGAGCGGAACAGATCGAGCGCTGCGGGCGAGAGCGCGTCGGAAACGAGCACGCGTTTGGGCATAGGGCCTCCCTCGGGCCGCGCCCGAGATTTCGCCCCCTTCGGCGCCGCGCTGACGCGGCGGCCGTCCCTTTCCCTAGATCGTGACAAGCGGCCTTCGTCTCAAGCCGCTTTGGCGGATTGCGCCGCCGCCTCGGCATAGGCCCAGTCGATCCATTGCGTCAGCGCGGCCACGTCGCTGGCCTCCACCGTGGCTCCGCACCAGATGCGCAGGCCGGGCGGGGCGTCGCGATAGGCGCCGAAGTCGAAGCCCGCGCCTTCCTTCTCGACCAAGCCGACGATGCGCGCGGCGAGCGCGGATTGCTCGGCCCGCGGCAGGCTGGCGACGGCGGGATCGGCGAAGACGAGGCAGACGCCGGTGTTGGAGCGCGTCGCCGGATCCTGGGCGAGATGGGTGAACCAGGGCGTCTTCTCGACCCAGTCATGCACCACTTTGGCGTTGGCGTTGGCGCGCGCGTAGAGCGCGTCGAGCCCGCCGATCGACTTGGCCCATTTCAGCGTGTCGAGATAATCCTCGACGCAGAGCATGGAGGGCGTGTTGATCGTGTCGCCCTCGAAAATGCTCTCCACGAGCTTGCCGTTCTTGGTGAGGCGGAAAATCTTCGGCAGCGGCCATGCGGGCGTGTAGCTCTCGAGCCGCTCCACGGCGCGCGGCGAGAGAATCAACATGCCATGCGCCGCCTCGCCGCCCATCACCTTCTGCCAGGAGTAGGTGACGACATCGAGCTTGTCGAATTCGAGCGGCTGCGCGAAGGCGGCCGAGGTCGCGTCGCAAATGGTCAGGCCCTTGCGGTCGGCGGGGATGAAATCCGCGTTCAGCACGCGCACGCCGGCGGTGGTGCCGTTCCAGGCGAAGACGAAATCATTGTCGAAGTCTATCTTCGACAGATCGGGCAATTCGCCGAAGGGGGCGACGAAGCTGCGGGCGGCGCCCGGCTTCAGCTGCTCGATGATGTCCGTGACCCAATCCGCGCTGAAGCTCTCCCAGGCGGCGACATCGACGCCGCGCGCGCCGATCATCGACCACAGCGCCATTTCGACCGCGCCGGTGTCCGAGGCGGGGACGATGGCGATGCGATGGCTCGCCGGCACGCGCAGAACCTCGCGCGTCAGATCGATGGCCTCTTTCAGCTTCGCCTTGCCGGCCGGGGAGCGATGCGAGCGGCCGAGAGCCGCGCCGGCGAGCGCGTCCAGCGTCCAGCCGGGACGCTTGGAGCAAGGACCTGAAGAGAAACGCGGATCGGCCGGCTTCACGCCGGGCTTTTGGATGGGCATTTTTGTGCTGCCTCCCCGGGGCATGGATTTTCGGAGCCTGCGCTACGCGCAACACGTCTTCGCGTCAAGTCGGGCGCGAGCTGGGGCGGGGCGGTCGTGGCCGGCCGCGCGGCGGCGGCGGGGGAGCTTGTCGCGAAGGAGAGGGCCGCCGCCGGGAGGGGCCAGTCGTGGGGCCTAGAGCGGCGGCGGAGACGATCTCAGTCGATCAGATAGCGGAAGCCGAGCCGTACCTGCTGAATGTCGAGCTTGCGGGTATGGTTGACGCCGAGCGCGTCCTTGCCCGAGATCGAGCCCAGATTGAGATAGCGATAGCCGATGTCGACCGACCAATGATCGGTGATGTCATAGGCGAAGCCGCCCATGAAGGCATAAGCGAATTTCAGATAGGTGTTGGAGTAGCTGCGGTCCCAATTGGCCATATAGGTGCCGAGCGTGTAGGGGTCGGTCCAGGTCGTTCCGGCATAGGGAACGAGATTGCCCATGTACCATTGCACCTGAGATTTCTGGAACAGCACGTCGACGCCGGCGCCGGCGCCGATATAGGGCGTGAGCCCGCCCCATGTGCCGAGATCGATATAGACATTGCCGAGGAAGACCGAGGCGGTTCCGCGGCTCTGCGCATAGGGGAAGCAGTCGGTCACGACGGCGATGGAGTCGGTGTAGGGTCCGCCGGCCGGCGTGCCCACCGCGCCGGTCTGGCAGGGCGTCGAGACATAGGAGGCGCTGGAGCGGCTGTAGAGCGGCTGATAATCAGCGGTGACGTCGGTGCGCAGCCAGCTGTTGTAGCGATAGCCGAAGCCAATACCGGCCGACCAGTTGTTGACGAAATTATTCGCCGTCACTGCGCCGTCGATGTTCAGCACGGGCGTGCGCGCCGCGGCGATGTCGCCGCGCAGATACCAGCCGGTTCCCAGCTCGACGGGCTGGTACTCCTGCTGCTCGGGCGGTGAGAAGAAGGGCATGTCCGCCGCGGCGGCCGGACTGGAGGTCGAGAGGCCGAGGATCGCGCAAAAAAGCCCCGCCCCGGCGCAGGAACCGGAAAATCTCATTGGTTCATCCTCGCTACGCGCCGGGCGGCCCGGATCGGGCCGCGACGCGGGTGATGAACGATGAGTAAGTGATTATGCTTAATTGTTACTTAATGAGCGCCGCCGCCGGCCTGTCGCCGCAGCGGCGCTCCGAGTCCCGTCAAATGAGATTGAAGAGGCGCGTCAGCAGCGGTGACAGGATCAGCAGAATGAAGCCGAGGTAGATCGCGCCCAGCGCGAAGGCCGGAATGAAGCGCATCCCCGCGTGGCGATAGATCCACAGGAACACGGTGAACTTCCACAGCACCAGCGGAAACAGCACGAAGCCGACGAGCTTCAATGCCGGCATCGGCGGCGGAAATATCTGCGCCACCGCGAGCGACAGAACCATGGACACGAGGCCGATGATCGCGCCCGTGGAGGTGAGGGCGATCAGCGTCTGCTGAAAGCGCTCGCGCGCGCCGGTCAGCAGCAGCGCGCCGAAGGTCAGCGCGGCCAGCAGAGCGGCGCTCACCAGGCCGTAAGCGATCGAGGGGGGGATGTCGGCGCTCACCAATTGGCCGCCCGTCTCGGTCAGAATATAGGCGGCGAGGCTGATCCACAGCGCCTGCCGAGAGTCGGGCAGGGGAGCCGGCCCGGCCTCGAGCTTTATGAGATCGAGGAGCGCTTTGGGCGTCGGCGGCAGGCTGATGGACGGCGAGATCGACATATGACGGCCTATCGGGTTGGAGCCTCGTCGGCGGAAGGTCGCGACCTGCGCCCCCGCTTTGCGCAAAAGCGGCGAAGCCTGCGGTTCGAGAGAGCCGCAGGCGCCGCCGCCGCAGCCGTCTCTAACATGCTTTTCGGCGCGGCGGAACAAGGCCGTACGGGCGGGGCTCAGGGCAGCTCGCTGGTCCAGTCCTCGGTCGCGATCACTTGCGCGACGCGATGCGCCGCCTCCGCCCAGCTCACGCGGCTGACGGCGGAAGGATCGGCCGTCGCGCTTCCGTCGAGAAGCTCCCGAATGCGCTCGGCGAGAGCGGCCGGATCATTGACGCGGAAATAGAGGGCGCCGGCGCCGCCGACCTCGCGGAACACGGGAATGTCGCTGCAGATCACTGGCCGGCCGCGGCGTGCGGCCTCGGCGATCGGCAGGCCGAAGCCCTCCGCATAGGAAGGAACGAGCGCCGCCGCGCTCTTGTCGTAGAGAAAGGCGAGCTCGGCGTCGCCGATATCGTCGAGCCAGAACAGGCGCCGCCCGAATTCGGCATGGCCGCGGATCTCGGCGGCGATCGCCTCCTCGAACCAGCCGCGCCGTCCGACGAAAACCAGCCGCGCATCGCGGCCCTCGCGCCAGAGCGCCTCGAAAGCCTGCAGCGCGACGCGATGGCCTTTGCGCGGCTCCACAGTGCCGACGCTCAGAAACATGGCGCCGCCCGCTGCGGCAGCGATCTGCGGCCGCGGCGCGGCGGGTGCGCTATCGGCGATATCCGAGCCGCAATGGAACCAGCCGATCGAAAGTCCGGGTCGATGCGGCAGTCCCGTCTCAGCCACGTAATCCGCCAGCTCCTCGGCGACCGTGCGCGAGATGGCGAGAAAGGCGTCGCTCTCGAGCAGCGCGCGGCGCAGCCAGGCCTCATAGCGCGGCGGCGTCACCTCATGGCAGGCGTGCGGATAGAGGGCGGGAATGAGATCGAAGATGCAGGTGACGATCTCGCCGCCGCCGGCGCGAATGCGCGAGAAGACCGGCTGAAACTCCTCGAAAGCGTTCCAGCTGTCCGAGAGCATGAAGAAGCGGTCGCCCGGCTCTATCTCTATTTCGCGATCCGGGCCGGCTGTTCCGCCGATGAGCGCGGCGACGAAGGCCTCGCAGGTGAAGAGCCGGCCGGCCTCGCAGCGCACGGCGATCACGGGAATGGGAAGCGCCGTATCGCGATAGAGGGCCTGGGTGATCTTCTTGACGACGCGCTGGATTCCCGTGCCGGCGTCGCGCCGCGCCGTCGCCGTCACATCGACGAGCAGCCGTCGCGGCTTTAGCGTGTCGCCCCGAGCGGCGGGCTCCGAGACGGCGGACTTGATGGCGGGCGACGGGGCCTTGCGAGAGAAGAGTCGCAGCAGCGGCGTCACCGCATCGACGAGCGCCGCCTCGAAACGGCGCAGAGGCCGGAAGATCAGCCAGGCGGCGGAATAGACGTTTTTCTCGCGCTCATGGACGAGATGCAAAAGCTCGGCGCGCAGAAAATCGAGCTGATGCTCGAGCAGGCGATTGCGCTCCTCGAGACGCCGCTCGCGCTCGCTGGTCATTTCGCGGCTTCTGCGGCCGCGCGGCAATAATCGAGCAGATCGACGAGCGTCTCGTCCATCGCTCGGCGCGGGCTCCAGCCGGTCGCCGCGCGCAGCTTGGCGGCGTCGCAGCGGGCGATCGGTATGTCGGCCGGCCGCAGCCGCGCGGGATCGACGACGATCTCGAAATCGCGTCGCGCCATCGCGCGCATTGTCTCGACCAGAGACGCGAGCGGGCGCGTCTCGCCCGAGGCGATGTTGAAGACATTGCGGTCGGGAAGACCGGGCGCGACGGCGATGAGCCGCAGATAGGCGTCGATGACGTCGCGCACGTCGAGAAAATCGCGCTGCACGGAAAGATCGCCGACCGAGAGGCGCGGCTCGGCGCGTCCACATTCGATCTCGACGATCTGCGCGGCGAAGGAGGAGACGGCGAAGCGCTTGTCTTGGCCCGGGCCGATATGGCTGAAGGGGCGCGCCACGATGAGCCGCGCCGTCTTCGGCAGCACATCCGCCAGCATCGACTCCGCCGCCAGCTTGGAGCGGGCGTAGACGCTGAGCGGACGCGGGATCATATCCTCATGCGCAGGGCCTTCGACGAGGCTCGCGCCATAGACGTCGGCGGTGGAGGCGAAGAGCACGACGGCCGCGGGCGCGTGGCGCGCGAGCGCCGAGGCGAGATTGAACGCGCCGTCGAAATTGACGCGCCAAGTCTCTTCCGCCGCCAGGAAGGACTGCGCCGCCGAGGCTTGCGCGGCGAGATGAATGACGAGATCGGGCCGCGCCTGCGCGATGGCGGCGTCGACCGATTTGGGATCGAGCAGATCGAAGGCGATCGGGGTCCAGCGCCGATCGGGCGCCGGCTCGCCCGGCCGCGCCAGCGATAGGCGCTGCGCTTCAGGATAGGCGCCCGCCAGCGCCTCCAGCAAATGGCGTCCGACGAAGCCGGAGCCGCCGGTGACCAATATGCGTTCATAGCGGGCCGTGGATGTGGACGTGGGTTCCACGCTCATCGTGCCGCCGAATCCTGCCGCAGCCGCTCGAGATCGGCGTCCACCATCTCGCGGATGAGCGCATCGAGCGAGGTCTCGGGCGCCCAGCCCAGCGCCTTGCGCGCCTTGGAGCTGTCGCCGAGCAGAATGTCGACCTCCGCCGGGCGGTAGAATTTCGGGTCGATCACCAAATGCGCCTCCATGTCGAGGCCGGCATGGGCGAAAGCGATGCGGCACATGTCGCGCACTGTGGTGGTGACGCCCGTCGCCACGACATAATCGTCCGGCGTCTCCTGCTGCAGCATCAGCCACATGGCGCGCACATAATCGCGCGCATGGCCCCAGTCGCGCTTGGCGTCTATGTTGCCGAGGCGAAGCTCCTTGGCGAGGCCGAGCTTTATGCGCGCCACGCTATCCGTCACCTTGCGGGTGACGAATTCTATGCCGCGCAGCGGGCTCTCATGGTTGAAGAGAATGCCCGAGGAGGCGTGCATGCCGAAGCTCTCGCGGTAATTGACCGTGATCCAATGGCCATAGAGCTTGGCGACCGCATAAGGGCTGCGCGGATAGAAGGGCGTCTTCTCGCTCTGCATCGGCTCCTGAATGAGGCCGTACATCTCGGAGGAGGAGGCCTGATAGAAGCGCGCGCCGGGGGCGCCGAGCCGCAGCGCCTCGAGCACATTTGCGACGGCGACGGCGGTGATATTGGCGGTGAGAATGGGCTGGCGCCAGGAGGAGGCGACGAAGGATTGCGCGGCGAGATTGTAGACCTCGTCGGGCTTCACCTCCTGCACGATGCGCAGCAGGCTGGAGAGATCGCTGAGATCGCCGTCGAGCAGCTGCACGTCATTGGCGACGCCGAGCCAGCGCAGGCGATGGTCCTCGACGCCGCGATGCGAGGAGCGGCGGATCACGCCAGAGACTTCATACCCCTTGCCGAGCAGAAGCTGTGCGAGATAGGCCCCATCCTGTCCGGTAATGCCCGTCAGCAGCGCGCGTTTCGTCATGCGAAGAACCTCATAGCGGCCGGCTCCACGCGCCCGGGAACGTCGCATCGCCTGCGTTTTGGACGCGGCGTCGGGCGGGCGCCGGCGATTCGGCTCGAGGAGGCGAGCCGTGGCGACGAGCGCTCGCGTCTTACAAAAGGCCTAGCCCGAAGGCAAGCCTCACCGCTTTTAGCGGTGCGCGGCGCTCCCTTTCGGGTACGCGCCGATTCGTGATAGCGCAAGCGAGCGACGAAAGAGGCGAAGAAAATGGCGCAGGCGGAAGCATTGGCGACGAACGAGCGAGAGTTGGGCTCCCTGATGGCCGATATCGGCGTCGGCGCCCGGCGGGCGGCGCGGGCGGTCGCTCTGGCGCCGGCGAAGACCAAAAATGCGGCTCTGCATGCGGCCGCGGCGGAGCTGCGCCGCCGCATGCCGGAGCTGCTCGCCGCCAATGCGCTGGATGTCACGGAGGCGAAAGCGCGCGGAACCGTAGCCTCTTTCCTCGATCGGCTGACGCTCGATCCCGCGCGCGTCGAGACGATGGCGCGCGGCCTCGAGGAGATCGCCGAGCTGGCCGATCCCGTCGGCCGGCTGCTGGCCTCCTTCGAGCGCCCCAATGGCCTCCTCATCGAGCGCGTGGCGACGCCGCTCGGCGTCATCGGGGTGATTTACGAGAGCCGGCCCAATGTCACCGCCGACGCCGGCGGCCTCTGCCTCAAGGCCGGCAACGCCGCGATATTGCGCGGCGGCTCGGAGAGCCTGCGCTCCTCGCGCGCGATCCACGCCTGTCTCGTCGCCGGCCTCGTCGCCGCCGGCCTGCCGGAGGAGGCGATCTCGCTGGTCCCCATCGCCGATCGCGCCGCCGTCGGCGCCATGCTCGCCGGGCTGGACGGCAATCTCGACGTCATCGTGCCGCGTGGTGGAAAAAGCCTCGTCGCGCGCGTGCAGCATGAGGCGCGCGTGCCGGTCTTCGCGCATCTCGAGGGCATTGTTCATGTCTTCGTTCATCGCCAAGCCGATCTCGACATGGCGAAACGCATCTTGCTGAACGCCAAGCTCCGTCGCACCGGCATTTGCGGCGCCGCCGAGACGCTGCTGGTCGATCGCGCCTGCGCAGCCACGCATCTCGAGCCGCTGGTGAAGATGCTGCTCGACGCCGGCTGCGAGGTGCGCGGCGACGCCGCGACGCAGGATGTCGACGCCCGCGTGCTGCCGGCGAGCGAGGAGGATTGGCGCGCCGAATATCTCGACGCCATCATCGCCGTTCGCGTCGTCGATGGGCTGGAGGCGGCGGTCACGCATATAGAAACCTACGGCTCGCATCACACGGATTGCATCATCACGCAGAATGAGGATGTCGCCCGGCGCTTCATGGCGGAGGTGGATTCGGCGATCGTGCTGCACAACGCCTCGACGCAATTCGCCGATGGCGGCGAGTTCGGCTTCGGCGCCGAGATCGGCATAGCGACGGGCCGCATGCATGCGCGCGGCCCGGTTGGCGTCGAGCAGCTCACCTCGTTCAAATATCGCGTGCATGGCGCCGGGCAGGTCAGAGGATGAGCGCGCGACCTTCGTGCGCGCTTCCTTCTCCCACAAGTGGGAGAAGGGAGCGCGAGCTTTCGATGATCGCGCGATGATTCGCCTGCCGCCACATGCGCCGGGGATGCGCATCGGCCTGTTCGGCGGCTCTTTCGATCCGCCGCATGAAGGCCACGCCCATGTCTCGCAGGTGGCGTTGCAGAGGCTGGCGCTCGATCGGCTCTGGTGGCTGGTGACGCCCGGCAATCCGCTGAAGGAGACCGCCTGCCTGCCCTCGCTCGCGCAGCGCATCGCCGCGGCGCAGAAAATCGCCCGCGATCCGCGCATAGTGGTCACGGGGCTCGAGGCGGAGATCGGCGCGCGCTATACGGCGGATACGCTGCGTTTTCTGCATCGGCGCTGTCCGGGCGTGCGCTTCGTCTGGATCATGGGCGCGGATAATCTGCTGCAATTCCACCGCTGGCGCGATTGGCAGGAGATCGCGCAAACGACGCCGATCGCCATCGTCGATCGGCCGGGCGCGACCTTTCGCGCCGCCTCGGCCAAAGCGGCGCAACGCTATGCGTCCGCGCGCCTGCCGGAGAGCGCGGCGGCGCTGCTCGCCGACATGCCGCCGCCCGCTTTCGTCTATCTGCATGCGCCGCGCGTGGCGCAGTCTTCCACCGCGCTGCGCAATGCGCGATTACTTGCCGGCGCTGCGCCGCTGCCACCAGAGCAGCGCGGCCCCTAGGCCGATCATCGGCACGACGACCAGCACATAGGTCCAGATCGTCCCCTCGTCATAAGGGTGATTGTCGTAATAGCCGAACTCGACCGCCTGCCGATACGGGTTGCGGAAGAAGAAGGTGACGAACACCCACATTGCGAGAATGACCGCCGTGAAGAACATCAGCTGACGGCTGGCCAGCAGACGCGGAATGCGATCCTTCGGGGGTTCTTCGGTCATCGGCGGCGCTCCTCGGTTATTGTTGTTCAGCATTCGTCGTGCGCGCTCCTTCGCCCACTCGTGGGAGAAGGTGGCCTCGCGAAGCGAGGTCGGATGAGGGTCGCTGCGGTTCGTGGCCTATTTTTATCGTTTATCATTCGCTTTCGCGGCCGGGGCCCTCATCCGACCCGGCTTCGCCGGGCCACCTTCTCCCGCAGGCGGGAGAAGGAGCGCAGCGGCGAGATTACGCCTTCATATATCACACCGCCGCGCCATAAAGATCATAGGCGTCGGCGCGGTCGATCTTCACCGTCACAATGTCGCCGGCGCGCAGCGGGCGGCGTGAGGAGATATGCACCGTTCCGTCGATCTGAGGGGCGTCCGCCTTGCTGCGTCCGCGCGCGAGGCCGGTCGCGCCACCGCCCGGCTCGTCCACCAGAACTTGCAGGCGCTTGCCGATCTTGCGTTTCAGCAGGCGGGCGCTCACCTTCTGCTGGCGCTCCATGAAGCGCTTCCAGCGCTGGTCCTTCACCTCGGGCGCGATGGCGTCGAGCGGCAGATCATTGGCCGGCGCGCCGGCCACCGGCTCGTAGCGGAAGGCGCCGGCGCGGTCGATCTCCGCCTCC
Organism: Methylosinus sp. C49; assembly: GCF_009936375.1. Classification (GTDB taxonomy): domain Bacteria; phylum Pseudomonadota; class Alphaproteobacteria; order Rhizobiales; family Beijerinckiaceae; genus Methylosinus. The sequence continues at coordinate 1,475,536 of NZ_AP022332.1, forward strand.
TCCAGCCAATCGAGCAGATAGGCGAAATCCTCTTCCGTCTCGCCGGGGAAGCCGACGATGAAAGTGGAGCGCAGCGCGAGATCGGGGCAGATGCGCCGCCACGCTTTTATGCGCTCCAGCGTCTTCTCCTCATTGGCGGGGCGCTTCATCGCCTTCAGCACGGAAGGGGCGGCGTGCTGAAAGGGAATGTCGAGATAGGGCAGGATATTGCCCTGCGCCATCAGCTCGACGACCTCGTCCACATGCGGATAGGGATAGACATAATGTAGCCGCACCCAGGCCCCGAGCGAGCCCAGCTCGCGTGTGAGATCGAGAAAACGCGCGCGCACGCTGCGGTCGCCCCATTGGCTCTCGGAGTAGCGCAGATCGCGGCCATAGGCGCTGGTGTCCTGCGAGATGACCAGCAGCTCCTTGACGCCCGCCTTCACCAGCCGCTCGGCCTCGCGCAGCACCTCGCCCGCGGGCCGCGAGGCCAGCGAGCCGCGCAAATGCGGAATGATGCAGAAGGAGCAGCTATTGTCGCAGCCTTCCGAGATTTTGAGATAGGCGTAATGGCGCGGCGTGAGCTTGACGCCCTGCTCGGGGACGAGATCGAGAAACGGATCATGGCTCGGCGCGGCGGCGGCGTGGACGGCCTCGACCACGCTCTCATAGGCCTGCGGGCCGGTGATCGCCAAAACGTCGGGGAATCGCTCGGTGATCGCCTGCGGCTCGGCGCCCATGCAGCCGGTGACGACGACCTTGCCATTCTCCTTCAGCGCCGCGCCGATCGCCTCCAGCGACTCGGCTTTGGCGCTGTCCAGAAAGCCGCAGGTGTTCACCACCACGACATCGGCCCCCGCATGGGTGCGCGAAAGCTCATAGCCTTCGGCGCGCAGGCGCGTGAGAATGCGCTCGCTGTCCACGAGCGCCTTGGGACAGCCGAGCGAGACGAAGGAGACGCGCGGCGCCTCTTTGGCGGGCGCGGGCGGGTCGGAGGGGACGTTCTGCATGGCGAAGGCTTGCCATGGCGCGCGCGCCATGGCAATCGCCCCCGGCGCGGATCGAAACGTGAACTCCGCCAAACTCGAGCCAGGCGGAACTCGAGCAGGCAATCTCGAGCTAGGCTTGGGGATTAACGAATTTTAAGGTTCGCGCCTCGCCGATCCCTGCTAGGCATGAGGTTTCCGCGGCGGCGCACGCTCGCCGGGGTCAGAAGGAAGAGGCTGCACGCCGTTGCTCAGAACCGTCATACTCGGAACCGGATCCTACGCCCCCGCGAAGGTTCTGACCAACGCCGACCTCGAGAAAATGGTCGCGACCAATGGCGCCTGGATCGTCAGCCGCACCGGGATCGAGGAGCGGCGCATCGCCGCGCCGGGCGAATCCACCTCCGATATGGCCGCCGCAGCCGCGAAAAATGCGTTGGAGCTGGCCGGCGTCGACCCACGCGAGCTGGACCTCATCATCGTCGCCACCGTGACCGGCGACGCTCAGACGCCCGCCTGCGCCGCCTTTCTGCAGGCCAAGATCGGGGCCGAGAACGCTTTCGCCTTCGATGTCTCGGCCGCCTGCGCGGGCTCGCTCTACGCCCTCTCCATCGCCGATCAGTTCATCAAGACCGGCAAGGTCCGCCGCGCGCTGGTCGTGGGGGCGGAGACGCTGAGCCGCGTCGTCGATTGGACCAATCGCGAGACCTGCGTGCTGTTCGGCGACGCCGCCGGGGCCATGGTGCTCGGCCCGGGCGAGGAGGAGGGCCGTGGCCTGCTCTCCACCAGTCTGCGCACCGACGGAACATTGACAAGCATTCTCGGCATCCCGCGCGCCTATGATCCGCGCCAGGACGGGCCGACGCCCGGCGAGGCGCATAAGATCAAGATGCGCGGCCGCGAGGTCTATAAGGTCGCGCTGCGCCTATTGCCGGAGATCGTGACCGAGGCGCTGGCCATGGCCGGCCTCGAGGCGAAGGATGTCGATCACGTCATCGCGCATCAGGCCAACGCCCGCATCATAGAGGCGTCGCTGGCGCAGCTCGGCGTGCCGCTCGAGAAATGCTGGATGAATATTTCCCGCTTCGGCAACACGTCGAGCGCTTCCATGCCGATCACGCTGGACGAGGCCAATCGCGCCGGCCGGCTGAAGAAGGGCGATGTGATCGCCATGATGGCGATCGGCGCCGGAATGACCTGGGGCGGCGCGGTGCTGCGCTGGTGAGGCGCTTTCAGTAGAGGCCGGGAATGAACCGCGCCGTGCGCGCGCGATAGGCGTCATAGACGGCGCCGAAATGCGAGGCGAGCAGCGCCTCCTCGGATTTCATGCGGGCGACGAGCGGCGGAATCGCCGCCCCCGCCAAAGCGAGGCCGATCAGCGAGCGAAACGCCAGCGCCCAGCCGACGAGGCCGATGATGAGGCCGAGATAGCTCGGGTTGCGGATGCGGGCATAGAGCCCGGTCGTCGCCAGCTCATGGCCCGGCTGAATGGCGACGAGCCCGCTGAAGCGCCGCCCGAGCACGAAGACCGGCCACAGTCGCAGCACGCCGCCGATGGCGTAGAGGATGACGCCGATCCAGCGCAGCGTCTCGCCGCCGATCGTCAGAATATCGCGGCGATCCGCATAGGCGGGCAGAAAAGCGTCGAGCAGGCCGATAACGGCGAAGGCGGCGATGACCCAGCGATTGCCGCGATCCTCGCGCACGCCGGCGCCGAGATGGCCTTGCGAAAAAGCGGCGGCGACGGCGAGCGCCAGAGTGACGAGCGCCAGCGCCGCGAGCGGCGGCTTTTCGAGAAAGGCCGATACGCCGCCCGCGCCCAGCGCCGCGAGGCCGAGATAGGCGAGGGTGGAGACGAGGGCGAAGACGCCTGTCGCGAGCCTCTTCATCGGCGATCCTCCAGCGCTTGCAGCGCCGCGCGGCGGCCGGAGCCGATCGCGCTCTCGATAGAAGGGGCGCCTTCGACATGCTGGCCCGCAAAAGCGATCGGCCCCAAAGGCGCGCAGGCGACGCGCCGCGGCGACTGCGCGCGGTCCAGTTTTCCATTCGCGTCGCGCGTCTCGCCGAAGAGGAAGCCCGGCTGCGGGCGCAACATGCTGTGCCCCCAGCGATAGAGAAACAGCGCGCTCACATCGCGATCGAAATCGAAATCCGCGCCGCGCATCAGCCGTGACAGATCGCTGCGGATCGAATCTTCGTAATCGGAAAAGGGCGTGTGCAGCAGCTTCATGCGCGCTTCGGCGAGAGCGCCCAGCGGCGCGTCGCAGCCGCCGTAGAAGGTGAGCGTCGTTTGCCGCTGGGGAGCGGCGCGCTTGTCGCTCATCCAATCGGCGACGATGTAATTGACGAAATGCCGGCCGCCCCACCAGCTCTGACTGTAGCCGAGGCCGAGCTGCGCCAAGGGCGTCGCGTGACGCAACACCACATTGGCGGTGACGAGGGGCGCCGCATGGAATTGCGTCCAGGCCGTATTGCGCGCGGCGTCGGAAAGATGCGCGACGAGATGGCGCGCGCTCTGCGCCGGCGCGGCGAGGATGATCCGCTCGCCGAAGATCCGATGAAAGCGGCCATCCTGGAAATAGACGACGCTCGCGCCCCGCGCCGTCGTCTCGATCCGTAGCGCCGTGGCGTTGGTTTCGAAACGCGGCGGCGTCTCGCTCTGCGCCAGTCGGCGCGAAATGCGGCGCGCGATTTCCGACGTTCCGCCCGGATAGGCGAAGACCGAGCCGCGCGTCAGCTCGCTCGACAAGAATGTGATGGCGCTGTGAGCGTTCACCTGCTCGGCCGTTCCGCCGAAAGCGGTCAGCGTATAGGCGGTGAAAAAGCGCGAGACGATCGCGTCGCAGCCGAGCGCTGTTTCGAGATGCTGCGCGAGGCTGACGCTCGAGAGATCGTCGAGCGTGGGATCGCTCTCGTCGGCCGGCTCGGCGAGGCCTTTTTCGCCGAGCGCGCGGATCGCCGCGAAAGCGCGGGCGAAGTCTTCCCGCAGGCGGGCGTCATAGGGAAGATGCGCGGCGCCGCGCTCGAATGTGTCGATGTTCCAGCCGCGCGCGCCGGCGCCGAGGCCGGGCGCGAACTCGTCGAAATAGAAGCTGCTCTCCGGGCCGGGGACGCTCTGCGCCAGCCAATCGACGTCGATCGCGCGATAGAATTGCGCGAGCCAATCGGCGGAAGGCGCGGTTCCATAGGCGCCGGCGGTGGAGGCGGGGCCGGGGAGAGGCGCGGCGTCGTCACGGCCTGCATTGCCGCCGAGGACAGGCGCCGCCTCGAGGATCAGCAGGCGCGCCCGCGGGCGCTCGCGCAGCAGATGATGCGCAGCGGAAAGGCCGGACAGGCCGCCACCGATAACGATGGCGTCGAAGCTGCCGTTCGTATCCAGAATGGGAAAAGTTCCGGCGCTCTCGTCGCATCCCGGCGCGAGCGAGACGGAGCCTGCCTCGAATGTCAGGCGACCGTCGCGCATCCAATGCGAGACGGCGAAAACGGAAGGGAGATTGCCGCCGCGCAGAGCGCGCGGATCGAGGCCGATCGGCCCGTCGCAGGTCCCGCCCGCGAATGCGCGCGCCGGAGCGCTATGCGAGAGCGCGCCGCCCGCGGCGATCAGCAGGCCATTGAGAAAATCGCGTCGCGCTATGCCGTCGGGGAAGGGCGCTCGAGCCATTGGTCTCGCTCCTCCCTCGCCGGCGGCGGCCTCAGCGGCCGCCGGGGCTGAACATCATGCGCAAGCGCCCGCGATGGCCCCGCTCGCTCCAAGCGGCGGAGCGCTTGGCGCTCTGCGGAACCTGCTCCTCCGGCGCGAAGGAGAGCGCGGAATGGGCGTTGCGCACATGCGCCGCCGGGCCGAAGGAGGCGAGACAGCGATTATAGGCGTCCGCCGCCTGAATCTGCTCGCAATCGCCGATATTGCGCGGCGCGGCGGCCGCAGCGGAGCAAAAACCGGCGAAGCAGGCAATGAAGACGAAGCGAATCATGCGAAGCATCGTCATCCTCTGAGTTGGGCGCCCGTTTTCTTGCCCGCCTCTGTGACAATTTTGTGGGCGAGGGCCTCTAGATCGGCGTCGGTGAGCGTTTTGTCGCGGGGCTGCAGCCGCACGGCGACGCCGACCGATTTCTTGCCCTCCGGCACGCCTTGTCCTTCGTAAATGTCGAAGACGCTGACATCGGTGATGAGCGCGCGATCGGCGGCCTGCACGGCGCGAATGAGATCGCCGGCCGGCTGGTCGCGATCCAGCAGAAAAGCGAAATCGCGCGAGACCGGTTGGAGATCGGAGAGCTCCAATTTCGCCTTGGCCTTGGTGGGCTTGGCCTTGGGCGCCGGCAGCGCGTCGAGAATGATCTCGAAAACGGCGATCGGCCCCTCGACGTCGAGCGCCTGCAGCACGCGCGGATGCAATTCGCCGAAATGGCCGATGACCGCCTTGGGCCCGAATTGCAGCGTTCCCGATCGGCCCGGATGGAGCCAGTCGGGGCCGCCGACGACGATCTGCAAGCCGCCCGTGGCGACGCCCAGCGTCTGCAGCAGCGCGAGCGCGTCGGCCTTCGCGTCGAAGACGCCGACCGCGCGCTCCTTGCCCGACCAATGGCGGCCGGCGCCGGAGGGCAGAGCCAAGCCGCGGCGCAGGCCCGTGGCGGCGATCTTCTGGCCTTTCTCGTCGTCGCCGAGGAAGATTTGCCCCACCTCGAACAGCGCGACATCGGGAAAGCCGCGCGCGGCGTTGCGGCCGGCGGCGGTCACGAGGCCGGGCAGCAGGCTCGGCCGCATGTCCGAGAGTTCCGCCGCGATTGGATTGGCGAGGGCGAGGCGATTGTCGCCGCCGCCACCGAAAGCCTGCGCCTGCTCCTTGGAGACGAAGGACCAGGTGACGGCCTCGACCAGCCCGCGCGCCGCCAGCGCGCGCCGCGCCGCGCGCGTGCGCTTTTGCAGTAGAGTGAGAACTGGCTCGGTTACGCCGGCGTTGCGCGGCAGCGGCGCGGCGGCGATGGTGTCGAAGCCGGCGATGCGGGCGATCTCCTCGACGAGATCGGCCTTGCCTTCAATGTCCGGGCGCCAGCTGGGGACGCCCACCAGCGCCTCCTCGCCCGCCGCTTCGACCGTGAAGCCGAGGTGCGTGAGAATGGCGGTCGACTCGTCTTTGGAGACGTCGAGGCCGGTGAGGCGCTTCGTCTCGCTCCAGGGGAAGCGCAGCCGGCGCGTCGGCGTTTCCGCCGAGCCGCAGATGGCGACCTCCGAAGCCTCGCCGCCGCAGAATTCCAGCACCAATTTCGTCGCCAGCTCGAGGCCGGGCAGAGCGAAGGCCGGATCGACGCCGCGCTCGAAACGATAGCGCGCGTCGGTGGAGATGCCGAGCTTGCGGCCGGTGTGGGCGATATTGGCCGGATCCCACAGCGCGGTCTCGATCAGCACGTCCGTCGTGTCGTCGGAGCAGCCGGAATGCTCGCCGCCCATGACGCCGGCGAGAGATTCGGGACCTTTGTCGTCGGCGATCACGACCATGTCGGAATCGAGCTTATAGCTCTTGCCGTCGAGCGCGAGCAACTCCTCGCCGGCGCGGGCGCGTCGCACCGTAAGATCGCCGGCCACTTTCTTCGCGTCGAAGACATGCAGCGGACGCGCGCGGTCGAAGGTCAGATAATTCGTGATGTCGACGAGCGCATTGATCGGGCGCTGGCCAATGGCGCGCAGGCGATCCTGCAGCCAGGCCGGGCTCGGCCCATTCTTGACGCCGCGCACCAGACGCAGCGCGAAGAGCGGCGCGAGATGCTTGTCGTCCTCAGTGAAATCGAGCGCGACGCGCTGCGGCATGGCGAAGCCGCCTTTGATGGTCTCGACCGCCGGCGTCTTCAGCGTTCCGAGGCCCGCCGCGGCGAGATCGCGCGCAATGCCGTAAATGCCGGCGGCGTCGGAGCGGTTCGGCGTCAGATTGATCTCGATGACTGGATCGTCGAGCCCGGCCCACTTCGCGTAAACGGCGCCGATGGGGGCGTCCTCCGGCAGCTCGATAATGCCGTCATGCTCGTCGGAGAGCTCCAGCTCGGCGGCCGAGCACAACATTCCGAGCGATTCGACGCCGCGAATGACGCCCTTGCCGAGCGTGATCTTCTTGGCCGGAATATAGGTTCCGGGCGCCGAGAAGACGGTCTTCAATCCCGTGCGCGCATTGGGCGCGCCGCAGACCACCTGCACGGGCGCGCCTTCGCCCGTATCGACCATGCAGACGCGCAGGCGGTCGGCGTTGGGATGCGGCTTGGCGTCGATCACATGCGCGATGCGGAAATCCTTCAGCTGCGCGGCGGGATCGTGCAAATGCTCGACCTCGAGGCCGATGCGCGTCAGAGTTTCGACGACCTCCTCGAGCGAGGCGCTCGTCTCGAGATGGTCTTTCAGCCAGGAGAGTGTGAGTTTCATTCTTTTCGTTCTCGAGTCAGCGCGTTTTCGTCAAGAGCTGCACGGCGAGCGCGAGCTTTGTGTCGGTCGGCAATCCATCGATCGACGCAATTGCGCTACGTGCGTCCTGAATCAGATCCTTCACTTCCTGACGGGAATATCTGAACGGTTCGGGAATGTAATCCGCTTCGATCCGCTTATCGTACAGGGTGAGAAAGGCGAAAGCGATCGCTTCGAGCTGCGCCGCGAACACGGATGACTTGCGGGCCTCTCTGAACAATTTGCGCGCCGCATTGTGATCCAGCGAGCGATAGATCGGCGTATAGACATCCCAGGGCTTCGAGGCGCCGATGAGCTGATCGGCGCAAAGCTTCGCCAGCGCGTGAAACACGGCGTAATAGGCCGTCGCGACGGCTCGCCGCAGCGAGGTTTGCTTTGGACGACCAGCCTCGCGACCGGCGAGCTCATCGGCGAGGCCCAGGAGATCGTCGATCACGAATGACTCCGCTCGGCGCGTGGCGGGCTTTCGCGCGAAACCTCGTCCTCGGGCAGTTCTTCTCCGAGCCGCCTCATGCGGAAGTAAGGAAACCTTTCTTCCCCTTCGGCGAGAAGCGCGCGGCCGAGCGCGGCATGCGCCTCGAAGAAGGTCGTCGGCTCGAGTGGCGGAGCGCCTACGCCGAGAACCGCGTCCACATAAACCGCGGGCTCGTCGCTATGATCGAATCCAGAGCGCACTTCGGCCCGCTGATAGCCGAACTTGCCGAGTTCCCTCCGCAACACGCGATCCGCGACGATCTGAATGTCCGCATTGTTCATGGCGTCACCCCGCGAAAAGGAATCACCCGCTCAACCCGCCCGCCAGCGTCGGGAAATCCAGCGGCCGGAATCCATAATGCGTCAGCCAGCGCGCATCGGCCTCGAAGAAGGCGCGCAGATCCGACATGCCGTATTTCAGCATGGCGAGACGATCTATGCCGACGCCGAAGGCGAAGCCCTGATATTTGTCCGGGTCGAGCCCGCAATTGCGCAGCACATTGGGATGCACCATGCCGCAGCCCAATATCTCCATCCAATCCTCGCCCTCGCCGAAGCGAATGTCGCCGTCCTTGCGGCGGCATTGCACATCCACTTCCGCGGAGGGCTCGGTGAAGGGGAAGAAGGAGGGGCGAAAGCGCATCTTCACGGACTTCACCTCGAAGAAGGCCTTCAGAAACTCCTCCAGCACCCATTTCAAATGGCCCATATGGGTCGTCTCGTCGATGACGAGCCCCTCGACCTGATGGAACATGGGCGTATGCGTCTGGTCGCTGTCGCAGCGATAGGTGCGGCCGGGGCAGATCACGCGGATCGGCGGCGCCTTGCTCAGCATGGTGCGCACCTGCACCGGGCTCGTATGCGTGCGCAGCAGCTTGCGCTTGCCATCGGCGCCCGGCGGAAAGAAGAAAGTGTCGTGCATTTCCCGCGCGGGATGCCCCTCGGGGAAGTTCAGCTTGGTGAAATTATAATCGTCGCTCTCTATGTCCGGCCCTTCGGCGACGGAAAAGCCCATATCGGCGAAGATCGCCGTCAACTCGTCCATCACCTGCGAGATCGGATGAATACGGCCGAGCTCCTGGCCGCTCTCCTGCACCGGCAGCGTCACATCGACAGTCTCGGCGGAAAGGCGCTTCTCCAGCGCTTGCGTCTGCAGCACGTCGCGACGCGCGGCGAGCGCCTCTTGCGCCTTGTCCTTCAGCGCATTGATCTTGGCGCCTTCGGTCTTGCGGTCCTCGGGCGACATTTTGCCGAGCGTCGCCAGCAACGCCGAAATGCTTCCCTTCTTGCCCAGCGCGCCGACGCGCACGGCCTCGAGCGCGGCCTCATCGGCCGCCGCCGCGATCGCCGCCAGAGTCTCGGTCTCCAGTTCCGCTATATCCGTCATCGTCCCGCCACGGCTTTTGATTTTCTGGGGCGGGTTGTGCCACGCGCGGCAGGCGATGTCGAGAACGCGGGCGGTTCAGAAGATGTGGGGGCCGGGCCGCCGCGCCCGGCGTTCGCGCGGGGCGCCGCTAGATCTTCCAGCGTAGGGCCATGCCGGCCTGCCAATTTTTGGAGAGCTGCGGCCCCTCGAGGCTCTGATAGACGGGAATGCCCGCCTCCAGCGCGATGGTGAGCGCCTCCTGGCCGATGAGGCCGCCGCCGATCGTTGCGCCGCCCCACAGCTCCACGCGCTGGCCGCCATAGAAATTGGGATTGGCCGCCTGCGCCTTGCCGCGGATCATCGGATCGAGGCCGCGAATCTCGCCCTGCGTCGTGGCGTTGACGCGGAAGGTGGTGGTCAGGCCCTTTATCCAGCTATAGCCGGCCCAGCCGTTGAGCTCGTGCAGATCGCCATAGAGATAGCCTTCCGGGTTGGCGGCCAGCGGAAAGCGGCCGCGGTAGGACAGACCCCAGGACCATTTGTCGATGTGGCCGGCGTAGACGATTCCAGGCATGACGTCGAAAGTGCCGGCGCCCGGCTGCAATGCATAGAAGGCGCGGCTCGTCGCATAGCTGCCGTCCGGCAGCAGCAGGCGGAATGTGTTGTGGGTGCTTCCGGTGGGGAAGCTCATGCCCAGATTGAGCTGAATTCGATGTATCGGGTCCTGATAGACGCGATAGATCGTCGAGGCGGTGAAATCGGTTAGGCCGTCGGTTCCCGTATGGCTGATCCCGAGTCGCTCGAGGCTCGTCGGTCCTTTGAACGCGAGCATGTCGAGATTGCGCTCGATCATGCCGCCGGTGACGACGACGGACAGATAATTGGTAATTCCATAGGCCAGCGCCAGCGTTTGCGAGGCGACGGAGACATTCTGCGGCACCAGCCGGAGCTTCGATGTCGGATGGCCGAACCAGGGCGTCGTCGCGACGACCTCCTCCGATGAGACTTGCCGCGTTCCTTTCAGCGTATGCGAGAGATTGGCGAATTGCGGAATGATGGAGACGACGAGCTTGCCGGCGGCCGGCATATCGGCGCCGAAGACGCCGAGCGGCGCGGGCGGCAGGGGCGACGGCGCGGAGACATCGGGCGCGGGCGCGGCGACGAGCTTGGCGGGCGCGTCCGCCGCTCCAGCCTCTCCGACGCAGACGCCGAGCAGAGCGGCGGCGACGGCCAAAGTCTTCGTGCTCACGAGGATCGGGCGCGGCGGAGCGCTTCGTTTCATTCTCATCATTTTGTGTCTGCCCCTCGTCGGCGCCGCGCTCCGTCGGGGCGCGACGGACAAAAAAAGCCGCCGTCCGACGATCGCGCTTTGCGCGCGACACGATCGGAACAGCGGCGTTGCTGATTTTGGCCCCTCTTTGGGCCGCGCCGAAAGCTCGGCTCTCGGCGTCCGACTAGACGCAATCTCCGCGCCATCTCAGCGCGGCCGGCCTTGTTTCGACAAATCAGGCGCTTGTGAAAAAGCGGCGCGCGGGCGGCGCGAAAATGCGCCTGCAAATCATGCGACCGGCGCCGAATTACTGTGCGATTTTGTGCGCTTCGTCAGCCGCGAAGCAGCGCCCGCGCGGCCTCGGCGATCACCGCCTCCTCATTGGTGGGAAGCACGAGGGCCTCGATGCGGCTCGACGGCGCGCTGATGATCTGCGCATTCGCCGCATTCGCCGCATCGTCGAGGGCAAGGCCGAGAAAACCGAGATAGGCGCAGATGCGCGCGCGCATGGACGGCGAATTCTCGCCGACGCCAGCCGTGAAGACGAGACGGTCGAGCCCGTTCAGCGCGCTCGCCAGCGAGCCGATCTCGCGCGCGGCGCGATAGGCGAAGAGGGCCATCGCCTCCTCCGCCGCGGGAGAGTCGCTCGCCTCGAGCGCGCGCAGATCGTCGCTGATCGCGGAGACGCCGAGAAGCCCCGATCGCTCATAGAGCAGCGCATGGACTTGCTCGGGCGAAAAGCCCTCCTGCATCACGAGGTGCAGGAGCAGGCCGGGGTCGATCGCGCCGCTGCGCGTGCCCATCATCAGCCCGTCGAGCGCGGTGAAGCCCATTGTGGTGGCGACGCTCTCGAGATCGCGCATGGCGCAGAGGCTCGCGCCATGGCCGAGATGCGCGACGATCGTGCGGCCCGGCGCGCGCTCGAGGCGGCGCAGCTCTTCCGCGATGAACTGATAGGAGAGTCCGTGAAAGCCGTAGCGCAGCACGCCGCGCTCGGCGAATTCGCGCGGCAGCGGAAACAGCTGCGCGAGGCGCGGCTGCGTGCGGTGAAAGGCCGTGTCGAAACAGGCGATCTGCGGCAACTCGGGCGCGCTGTCGAGCAGGCTGCGGATCGGCGCGAGATTATGCGGCTGATGGCTCGGCGCGAGCGGCGAGAGCGCCTCCAGCCGCCGCAAAATGTCCGGCGTCACCAGAACGGGGCGGTCGAATTCCGCGCCGCCATGGACCACCCTATGTCCCACGGCGGCGAGGGGAAGCTCCGTCAGCCGCTCGCCGATCGCCGCGATGAGCCAGCGCGCCGCGCCCTCGTGATCTATGTCCGGCGCGGGGCCGGGGCCGGCGGCGAGCGCCGCCGCGACCTCGCCTTTGACGGAAAAGCGGGCCGGCTGGTCTTGCTCCTTTATGGCCGTGACGCCGCCACGGCAGAGAGGCGCGAGCGTCGCCGCGTCATAGAGTGCGAATTTGAGGCTCGAAGAGCCGGCGTTGAGCGCCAATAGGACTTTCGCCGCAGGGCTCACACACCCTCCACCACGCGATGGGCGAAGAGCTGCGCCAGCGCGCAGGAGACGATGCGGGCGCGCACGCCATCGGCGCGGCTCGTCAGCACGATCGGCGCGCGCGCGCCGAGCACGATGCCGGCGTCCTCGGCGTCGGCGAGATAGACGAGCTGCTTGGCGAGAATATTGCCGGCCTCGAGATCGGGCGCGAGCAGAATATCGGCGTCGCCAGCGACATTGGAGATAATGCCTTTCGCCTTCGCCGCCTCGGGCGAGATGGCGTTGTCGAAGGCGAGCGGACCATCCACATCGGCGCCTCTGATCTGGCCGCGATCGGCCATTTTGCAGAGCGCCGCGGCCTCGATCGTCGAGGGGATTTTGGCGTCCACCGTCTCCACGGCGGAAAGGACGGCGAGCTTGGGCCGCTCTATGCCGAGCGCATGGGCGAGGTCTATGGCGTTTTGCGCGATGTCGCGCTTCTCTGCGAGCGTGGGGGCGATGTTGATCGCGGCGTCGGTGACGAGCAGCGGCTTGCAGTAATTGGGCACGTCGAGAACGAAGACATGGCTGACGCGCCGCTCGGTGCGTAGTCCCGTTCCTTCGCGCACCACGGCGCCCATCAGCTCGTCGGTGTGGAGGGAGCCTTTCATCAGCGCCTCGAGCTCGCCGCGCCGCACCAGCTCGACGCCAACGTCGGCGGCGGCGTGGCTATGGGGCGCGTCGACGATCTCGACGCCCTCGAGCGAGAGAGCGGCCGCGGCGGCGGCCGCCATGATCTTGGCGCGCGGCCCGACCAGAACGGGAGTGATGAGTCCTTGATCCCGTGCGGCGAGCGCGCCTTGCACGGAAACCGCGTCGCAAGGATGTACGACGCCGATGCGGATGGGCCGCATCGCGCGGCAGCGCTCGAGCAGCGACTCGAAATACAGACCGCAAGGTGCGCCGGAGGCTGCGACATCGCGCCGGAACAGCATCAGACCTCCTTGCCGCCTTTGCGCGCTCCCGCAATCAGTCGGCGGGCGCGGTTCCAGCCTCGCTCTCGGCGCGTAGCGCCGCCGCTTCTACCCGAACGCAAGTGTCGCTCACCGGTTTCTCGGTCGGCTGCAGGCCGATCCAGGCGCCGATCCGCTCGGGATCGAAGCCCGCCTCGCAGCGGCCGCCGACCTTGATGAGCGGCCTGCGGATCAATATCGGGTCGATGATCATCATGACCAGCGCCGCTTGCGGCGTGACGGTCTCTATGTCGATCTCGCCGGATTTGACGCGCGGCGCCGCGAGATTGAACCACTCGCGCACTGGCGTCTCGCCGAAATAAGGCCGCAGGCTGGAAACGCTCCAAGGCTCGGCGAGCAGATTGCGCACCTGCAGCGCATGGCCGGAGGAGAGCAGCAGAGCCTTTTGACGCGCATTTCCGGCGCAGCCGGGTTTCTCGTAGAAGATTACGTCGGCCATACGCCACCTCGATGAGCGACTACCGAAGAAGGAGCTTTGTCTCTTTTATAGCGCATTTTTGTGCGCTGCGGAACGCTTCTGATTCGGCCGGAACAAAATTTTAACGATTCACAAATCAAGCGGGCGTGACGCGCCGATGACGGCGCGTCGTTTCATAGGCGCGCCGATGAGGGCCGCGGGTCTTTTGATAAAGAGGAAGATGAGAAGGCCGCGTCTATTCGGTCGCGCCGAATTTATGCAAATGCGCGCCATGCGTGGAGAGCCAGCCCTCGGCGCGATCCGTCTCCGCGCAGAGGCGCCGCGTCAGCGCCCAGAAACGATCCGAGTGATCGAGATATTCGAGATGCGCGACCTCATGCGCGGCGAGATAGTCGAGCACGAAAGCGGGCGCCATGATGAGCCGCCAGGAGAAATTCAGCGAGCCCGACGCCGAGCAGGAGCCCCAGCGGCTCACCGTGTCGCGCAATCCGACGCTGCGCGCGGGCAGGCCGAGCGCGCGCGTATGGCGTTCCACAGCCGCCTCGAGATCATGGCGCGCCTCGCGCTTCAGAAAATCGACGATGCGGCGATGCACATGCTCCTCGCGGCCGGCGACGCAGAGGTCGAAACCGTCACAGAGCGCAGTGTCGAGAGCAAAGCGCGTCTCCGTCCATACGGTTCCGCGCGCGCCGGGGCGATGCGCGATGCGGTGGTCGACGCCGCGCAGCGGCACGACGGCGCCGTCGCGAAAGGGGATCGTGTCCGGCAGCCGATTGAGCCGCGCGGCGATCCAGGCGGCGTGACGCTCGGTGAACTCGCGCGCCTCGCGCAAGGAGGCGCGCGCGGGCATTGTGAGCACGGCGTCGCGCGCAGCGAAGCGCACGCGCAGCGTGAAGCGGCGCGCGCTGCGCAGGCGGCGCAGCGAGACGGTGAGCGTCTCGCCTGCATGTGTGAGTGTCAGGGCGGTGGAGCCCGCGGTCTTCGCGAGCCCGTCGCGTCGAAGACGAAGCATGATTCGATGCTAACGCAAAGCCGCGCCGAGTCGCGACAGGGAAGTTCGCGACTTACGCAAAAAAATCTCGGCTGTGTCGTTTTTGCGCCGTGTGTCCTCGGTCGGCGTCGCGTCACAGATAGCGTTCGAGATCGCGCGCGGCGTCGGCGGGCTTGCGTCCCACATTGAAGGAGCTGACGAAACGGCCGTTCTTGTCCATCAGATAGACGACGGTCGTATGGTCGACCGCATAGTCCTCGCCGCTCTCCGCAGCCTTCTTCGAATAGATGCGATATTCTTTCAGCATCGGATCGAGCTGCGCGCGCTCGCCGGAGACGCCGACGATGCGCGGATCGAAATTGGAGAGATAGTCCTTGAGCACCGCGGGCGTGTCGCGCTCGGGATCGACGGTCACGAACAGAGCGCCGGCGTTGGCCTTCGGCCCCAGCGCGCGCAGCACCTCGGAAATCTCGAACAGCGTGGTGTGGCAGATGTCCGGGCAATGCGTGTAGCCGAAGAAGACGAGGAATGGCCGGCCGAGAAAGTCCTTCTCGGTGACTGTCTGGCCATTGTGCGCGACGAGCTGGAACGGCCCGCCGATGGCGGAGGCGGGCGGCGGCGGCGGCTTGAGGCTGGTGAACGCCACCAATGCGACGAAGGCCGCGAGAAAGACTCCGCCGATCGCGAAGAGAGGCAGCTTGGGAAGGTCGGGACCTTTGGCGCGACCCTTTTGCGAACTCTTGGCGTAGCTCTTTGACATGCGTTTCTTCCCGAAGATATGGCGTCGTTTCTCGTTTATCGCCGCGGCCGAGGAGATCGCGGCGCGTCGCGATCATCGGCGGCTCTGTAGAGCGGCTGGGCCGGGCGGCGGCGATCTCGCGTGACGCTCCTCTCTATGCGCGGAACTTAGCCTGCGGAGGGGCGTTCGCCAAGCGTCACAGCAGAGCGTCACTGCAGGGCGCCGCGGCGGAGCGAGGCCGTCGCCGCGGCGCCGCGTCGCAGCGCGCCCTACGAAATCGTCCGCGGCGGAGACGGCTGGATATATAATGTCGGCATCGATTCTCCCAATGAGCGCAGGCGCGAGAAAATGAACGACGATCCGAACGCCAGCCCCGGAAAAATCCTCGTCGGCGCGAGCAATGACGGCGTTTATAGTTACCTCACTCTTTCTGTCGGCAATCGCCATGGCCTCATCGCCGGCGCGACCGGCGGCGGCAAGACGGTGACGCTGCAAAAGCTCGCCGAAGGCTTCTCCAATGCGGGGACCGCCGTCTTTCTCGCCGATGTGAAAGGCGATCTCGCCGGATTGTCGCAGCCGGGCGAGATGCGCCAGGCCTTCGTCGATCGTTCGCTCGAGATCGGCCTCGCCTATGCGGTGGACCGTTTCCCGGTCGTGTTCTGGGACCTGTTCGGAGAGCAGGGGCATCCGGTGCGCGCCACTGTTTCCGAAATGGGGCCGCTGCTGCTCGCGCGCCTGCTCGAGCTCAATGATGTTCAAGAGGGCGTGCTCAATGTGACGTTCCGCGTCGCCGACGAGCAGGGACTCTTGCTGCTGGACCTCAAGGATCTGCGCGCCGCGCTCACCTATGTCGCCGACAATGCGGGCTCTTTGAAGACCAAATACGGCAATGTCGCGCCCGCGACCGTTGGCGCGATTCAGCGCCAGCTCTTGGTGCTGGAGACTCAAGGGGCCGAGAAATTCTTCGGCGAGCCGGCGCTCGACATTTCCGATTTTCTGCGCGTCGATCGCGACGGCCGCGGCGTCATCAATATTCTCGCCGCCGACAAGCTGATGCGTTCGCCGCGGCTCTACGCCACTTTCCTGCTGTGGCTCTTGTCGGAACTGTTCGAGCAGCTGCCGGAGGTCGGCGATCTGGCGAAGCCCAAGCTCGTCTTCTTCTTCGACGAGGCGCATCTCCTCTTCGACGATGCGCCCAAGGCGCTGCTGACGGCGATCGAGCAAGTGGTGCGGCTCATCCGCTCCAAGGGCGTCGGCGTTTATTTCGTCACGCAAAATCCGCTGGACGTGCCGGACAGCGTGCTCGGCCAGCTCGGCAATCGCGTGCAGCATGCGCTGCGCGCCTTCACCCCGCGCGACCAGAAAGCCGTGCGCGCGGCGGCGGAGACCTTCCGGCAAAATCCCGCCTTCGACACGGCGGAGGCGATCATGCAGCTCTCCGTCGGCGAGGCGCTCGTCTCCATGCTCGACGCCAAGGGCAAGCCGGAGATCGTCGATCGCGTGCTGATCGCGCCGCCCGCCGCGCGTGTCGGGCCGATCACCGCCGAGGAGCGCGCGAATGTGCTGGCGGAGAGCGCGTTGCGCGGCAAATACGACACGCCCATCGATCGCGAATCGGCCTTTGAAATATTGCAGAAACGCGCCGAGGGCCATTTGAGCTCGGCCGGCGCCGGCCCCGCCCGGCCCGAGGAGCAGCCGACGCAGGCGAGCGCCGGCGGCGGCCTCATCGGCACGCTCGGCGGCGTGGTCGGCGGATTGTTCAAGCGCGAGAATCCCAAGCGCATGTCGACCGGCGAGCTGGCCGTGCGCTCGGCCGTGCAATCGGCGGCGCGCTCCATCGGCACGCAGATCGCGAAGGAAGTTTTGCGCGGCGTGCTGGGCGGGATATCACGCTGAGCGCGCGATGTTCCTGCGCTCGGCCGAAAAGCGTCGGGGCGCGCCTGCGGCGGATATGTATCGTCAAATCACGACGTCTCGCGACGGTCTGGCGTTGCGTTCCAATTCGCTGCCGGGGGAAGGTTTTCAAATAGGCGACGAGGCTTGGTCGATCGCGCTTCATCGCCGCGCGGGCGATCCCGGCCGCCTCGATAGAGACGAGAGCGGCTACCGCCTCGCCGTGGCGCGTGATCGTCACGATTTCCCCGCGCATGGCGCGATCGACAAGATCGGGGAGGCTCGCGTTCGCGTCTTTCAGATCGATGGTCGCCATGGAAATGCCCACTCGATATTTGGCAATCAGCCGCGCAACTCGCGGCTGCGCATTTCTCGCTCGCGCGCGTCCCGCCCGCGCATGGCGATCAGCCAATAGATCGTCCCCGTCAAAGCCCCGGCGAGGAAGAACAGCAGGGTGAAGCGCCCTTCGGCCGGGCTCGCCTCGACGAGGCGGCTGCTCCCGCGCGCGGCGCGGAGAATCGTGGGCGCAGCGGCGGCGAGCAGCGCCGTCGCCCCGGCGTACCAGGTATAGGCGCGCGCCCCGGCGATCTCGCCGATGAGCGCCACAATGGCGAGCGGCGCCGCGCAGCCGGCGATCCCCATGGCCCACAGCACATAGCCGAAGGCCGCCGCCACATCATCGGGCTCGGCCCAGAACAGCGCGCCCATGGCCAGGGACGAGCCGGCCTCGCGGGTCGCGGGATCGCTGAGCGCGGCGATCGGCAGGAAGATCATGCCCGCGCCGGCGGCGAGCACGAAGGCGAAAGAGACGACGAGAAGGCGACGCAGCATGTGGCTCGATTGCGATCACGGCTCCAGCACCGAATCCCAATAGAGATAATCGAGCCAGCTGTCGTGGAGATAATTGGGCGGGAACAGCCGTCCATTGCGGTGCAGATCGGCGACGCTCGGCTGAAAGGGCGGCTGGGCCGGCAACATATGCGCCTCATGCGGCAGCCGGTCGGCCTTGCGCAGATTGCAGGCGGAGCAGGCGGCGACGACATTCTCCCAGGTGGTGGCGCCGCCCTTGGAGCGGGGGATCACGTGATCGAAGGTGAGATCGTCCTGCCGTCCGCAATATTGGCAGGTGAAGCGGTCGCGAAGAAATACATTGAATCGGGTGAAGGCGGGATGGCGGGCGGGCTTTACATAGGCTTTGAGCGAAACGACGGAGGGCAATCTTATTTCGAAACTCGGACTTTTGACCGTCTTGTCATATTCCGAGACGATGTTGACCCGGTCGAGGAAGACCGCCTTTATCGCGTCCTGCCACCCCCATAAGGACAGAGGATAGTAGCTCAGCGGCCGATAGTCGGCGTTGAGAACCAATGCAGGACAGGCCTGCGGCGAAACATTGGACTGGCGAAAGTGAACGGTCACCTCGGCCCTCTTTCCGCGAATCGTTCGGACGCCCTCCAGCCCCCGAGCCGCGGCCATAGTCTATAGGCAGGATGACGCCATTGTGAAGGCTTCTCTCGGCGCCGCGGCGCCGCAGCCGCGCGATTTCGCCCTGCAATATGGTAAATATTCTATTTATCAATGAGTTGAGCGCGGGCTGCGCTTTCGGCTCCCAGTCGCTCCCTCCGATTCGCCGCTTTTTCGCCGCTCTGCGGGCAGGCGGCTTGCAGCTTCCGCCTCGAAAGCCGGCCAAAACGGAGGAATTGCTCCATTACGGCACGGCGGCAGTATCGGGTTGGAGACGAGGCCGTGTCGAGTATCGCCGATCTTCCCTTTTCGTCGCTCCGCAAGGACGACGCTCGCGCCAAAGCTGGAACCGACAGCGCCGCATTGCGTAGCGGCTGGTCGCGCGCCATGCCGAGCCCCAACGCCGCGCTGATGCGCGCCTCCTTCTCGGTGATCGCGGCGCTGATCGATGCGGCGGTCATTCTCGCCACGGCCATCGCCTGCGAGACGCTGTATCATTATTTCGCTTATGGCTACGACGGCTCGACTCTTCCCAATCTGCGGCTGTGCATGCTCGCGGCGATCCTCTTCGTGCTCTCGAATGTCATGCGGCACGAATATGCGATCAAGAATTATCTGACTCTGGAAGGCCATGGCTGGCGCGGCGCGGTGCTGTGGAGCGTCGCTTTCGTCTGCGCCTTGACCTTCGGCTTTCTCGCGAAGGCCACCGAGGAATCCTCGCGCGGCGCCTTTGTGCTCTTCTATGCGACGGGATTTCTTTCCGTCTATGCGGCGCGCGCAGCGCTGGTCGGCGTGGTTCGACGCAGCGCCGCGCGCGGCGGCGCTTCGGCGCGTCGCGTGTTTCTCGTCGGCTTCGAGAGCGATATCGACGAGTTCATGCGTCGCTATCAGCCCTGGGAGAGCGGCATGAATATCGTCGCCGCCGTGGCGCTGCGTGATCGCGCCGACGCCATGCAGGATGATCTCGCTCTGGCGCAGGCCTCCGCCCGCATGCTGCTGCCGGACGATGTGTTCATCCTCGCGCCCTGGAGCCGCACCGACGTCATCGACGATTGCGTGACCGCCTTCCTGCGCGTGCCCGCCTCGCTTCATCTCGGGCCGGAGCGCGTGCTCGACCGTTTCGTCGATGCGCATATCAACAAGATCGGCTCTATCGCCAGCCTCAATCTCAGCGGCCGCCGGGCCGACTCGCTCGAGATTATCGCCAAGCGGCTCTTCGATATCGTCTTCTCGGCGCTCGGTCTCATCGCGCTGTCGCCGCTGCTGCTCGCCGTCGCGGCGGCGATCAAGCTCGACAGCAAAGGCCCGGCGCTGTTCTTCCAGCGTCGCCACGGCTTCAATCGCGAGCCCTTCCGCATCGCCAAATTCCGCTCCATGACGACGATGGAGGACGGCCGCGAGATCACCCAGGCGACCGCCGGCGACAAGCGCGTGACGCGCGTCGGCCGCTTCATCCGCCGCTACAATATCGACGAGCTGCCGCAGCTCATCAATGTGCTGCGCGGCGAGATGTCGCTGGTCGGCCCGCGCCCGCATGCGCTGGCGCATGACCAGATCTTCGAGCGCAAGATCGCCCTCTATGCGCGCCGCCACAATGTGAAGCCCGGCATCACCGGCTGGGCGCAGGTGAACGGGCTGCGCGGCGAGATCGACTCGCCGGAGAAGATCCGCCTACGCGTCGAGCATGATCTCTATTACATCGACCATTGGTCGCTGCCGCTCGACGTGTGGATCATCTTCATGACGATCTTCTCACGCAAGGCCTATCGCAACGCGCTGTGAGGGAGGCCGCCTCTAGGCGCCGCCGATCAATCTTCTCCGATCGTCAAGAGCGCGAAAAGGGCGAGGCAGACGATCGGAAACGTCACGAGAAAGCCGGCCAGTATCGAATCGGCGCGTGGCTTCGCGAAACGGATCGAGCAAGCCGCGAACACCGAATAGACGAGCAGGAAAGCAGTCGGGAATTGCAATAGGAAGGTTGTCGGCAGTCCCATGACCTGCTGAAATTTGGCTACCGACACCGATATCAGTATCAAGATCGGGACGGAAAGCACGGTTCCGACAGAGAAGCCGAGCAAGAGTCCGATGAAGAATCGCATGACTTCCGCCCCGGGGCGCGGCGAGGGACGCGACGTGGCGCGATCGACCGCGTAGACGCGCTCAGCGCTGCGGAGCGGGCTTTGGCCACAGGCTGGCGCCGGAAGGGCCGACGCCGGTCTCGAGCAAGAGGACCTCGCCGTCCTTCGCCCAGCCGAAATGAACCGTCTCCGCCGGCACGACGATGGAATCGCCGGGGCCGAGGACGCGTAGCGATTTCTCGTCGAATTCACCGCCGACGCCGGCGTGGAAGCGCCCGGAGATCACCGTCACCAGGCGCGCGTCGGGATGCGTATGCGGCAATGATTTCGCGCCGGCCGCATATTTCACCGAGAGCGCATAGAGCGCGCCGGGCTGCGCTGCCGTGCCGCTGACCGGCGCGGCGCTGACGCCCGAAAAAATCGGCACGGGCGCATATTTCAATTCGCTCTGCAGCACGGCCGGCGGCGGGCCGTCGGCCAACGCCGCGCCGGCGGAGGACGCCAGCGCGAGGCAGAGGAGAATTCGTACGCGCATGAGGCCCCCGTTCAGTGGAAGAGAACGAAGGTCTTCTGCAGCGTGATCGACACGCCCCAAGCGAGCGGTATGCCGACGGCGGCCCAGGCGGCGAAGAGCAGAATGCGCGAATTGCCGTTCTGCGCGGCGGCGGCGCGGCGCGCATCGGCCGCGGCGGCCTCCGCGGCCTGTCCTTCCTCGACATAATCCTCGAAATCGGCGTGCGGCTCTTTTTCCTCCGCGACGACGGCGGCGACGCTGGTCTTCTTCTCCGCGGCGACCTCCTCGTCGGTCATGAACAGCTTCTCGGCGACGGGTCGCACGGCGAGATCGCAGATGAGGCCGAGAACCAGTAGGCCGGCGAGAATATACATGGTCTGATTATAGACCGCGTCGCGCGCGACGCCGTGGTCGAGCTGATAGTCGCGCAGATAATTGACCAGCACCGGGCCGAGCACGCCCGCCGTCGACCATGCGGTGAGCAGGCGACCGTGAATCGCGCCCACATAATGCGTGCCGAAAATATCCGCGAGATAGGCGGGAATGGTGGCGAAGCCGCCGCCATACATGGAGAGGATCACGCAGAAGAACGCCACGAACAGCACGACATTGCCCTGCTGCGCGGCGAAGGGCGCGGCCGAATAGAGAATAATGCCGAGGATGAAGAAGATGGCGTAGGTGGTCTTGCGGCCGAGCTTGTCGGACCACGTCGCCCAGGCGAGACGCCCGCCGATGTTGCAGAGGCTGAGCAGGCCCGTGAAGCCGGCGGCGATGGCCGCGATCTTCGCCTTTTGCGCGGCGTCGAGGCTGGAGAAGCCGATGTCGAGCCCGATGAGCTTGCCGCCGAACACTTCCTGCAGCATCGGCGAGGCCATGCCCAGCACGCCGATGCCGGCGCTGACATTGAGCGTCAGCACCGCCCACAGCAGCCAGAATTGCGGAGTCTTCCAGGCGACGTTCAAATGGACGTGGCGATTGGTGACCATTTTGTTGCCGGCCGTGGCGGAAGGCTCCCAGCCCTCCGGCTTCCAGCCGTCGCGCGGCACGCGATAGCCGAGCGAGCCGCCCACCATGAAGACGAAATAGATCGCCGCCATGGTGACGAAGGTCTGCCACACGCCCACCGAGCCGGGCGCCGCATAATAGGACATCAGCCTGTCCGCGAGCGGCGCGCCGATCATCGCGCCGCCGCCGAAGCCCATGATCGCCATGCCGGTCGCCATGCCGCGCCGGTCCGGGAACCATTTGATGAGCGTCGAGACCGGCGAAATATAGCCGAGCCCGAGGCCGATGCCGCCGATGACGCCGGAGCCGAGCCACAGCATCCAGATTTGATGCAGATAGACGCCGGCCGCCGAGATCAGCAGGCCGCCGCACCAGCACACCGCCGCGGCGAGGCCCGCCTTGCGCGGACCGGCCGTCTCCAGCCAATGGCCGAACACGGCGGCCGAGGAGCCGAGAAAGACGAAGAACAAAGTGAAGGTCCAGCCGAGCATGCTGATCTTCCAATCGCAGCTCGTGGCGAAGACGGTGGCGAAAAAGCCCATATCCGCGGGGCAGGCCTTGGGCTCGGCGCCGCCGATGACGCGCGACAGCGGCAGCCAGAACACGCTGAAGCCATAGGCCATGCCGATGCACAAATGCACGGCGAGCGCCGCCGGCGGCACCAGCCAACGATTGAAGCCGGGCGCTGCGATGGAGCGCTCCCGGCTGAAAAATTGCCGGGATGGCGTTGCGGCTGCTACCGACATCAAATCCTCCAAAAATCGAGCTGTGCTCGCTCCGCGGCGTCGTGAGCGGTTCCCCGAACGCCGCCTCGCGGCGCCCGCTGACTTTCGACAATGCCGAGCATTGCGGCTTTTTCAACTGTTTCTATCGGAAAATCGCCACAGCGCCGACGATCGATCAATATGTTTTTCTCGTCGCTTTATTTGATTTCTCTATTATGACGCCCATCCGCCGGATTGGGCGAGAGCTTTCTATCGGCCGACCGAAATTCGCGCGCGACGCCAATGTTTTTGCGCTTGCGGGCGGCCTTGCGCGTCCATATCCTGTATGACGATATGTAACTGCCGTATATAGCCAAGGCGCGCATGGGAGCGGCGGCGCGCATCTCGAGGCCCTCGCCATGCGGTTCGGCGTCTTCTCCACTTACGAAAACCCGCAGCAGGATTTTGCGCGCTGCTTCGAGACGCAGACGCGCCTGGTGCGCCATGCCGAGGCGCTCGGCTTCGAGGAGGCCTGGGTCGCCGAGCATCATTTCGAGCCGGACGCCGCCTGTCCCTCCATTCTCACGCTTCTCTCCTATCTCGCCGGCGTGACGAGCACGATACGGCTCGGCTCGGCGGCGGTGCTGCTCGCCTTCCGCAACCCGATTCAGGTGGCGGAGGATGTCGCCACCATCGACCTTCTCTCCAAGGGCCGGTTCGATTTCGGCGTGGCGCGCGGCGGACCTTTCGAATTGCAGAACCGGCATTTCGGCGCCGGCAAGGATTCGACGCGGGAGATGACTTTGGAGGCGCTCGGCCTCGTCAATCGCCTGCTCTATGAGGACAAAGTGACCTTCACCGGCGCGCATTACGAGGCCAATGGCCTCAGCCTCACGCCGCGCCCGCTGCAAAAGCCCATTCCCACCTATCTCGCCACCACCACGCCGGGGGCGATTCGCTACGCCGCGCGCAATGGCCATGGCGTGATGGCCGGCCCGCCTTTCCCCATAGAGCAGATCAAGGAGACCTTGCGCATCTATCGCGAGGCCGCAGGGCCGGAGGGCGATCCGCGCTTCACCATGGCGCGTTTCTATTTCGCCGCGCCGCGCAGAGAGCAGGCGCTGGCCGAGGCCATTCCCTTCCTCTCCCGCTTCGCCGAGCGCATGCGCGGCAATTTCGCCCGTCAGGACGGCGCCGCGCCGGCCTCGCTGACCGAGGAGGGGCTGCTGCAACGCTCGCTGATCGGCGATTTCGACGAGGTGGCGGAGAAGATCGCCGCCTATCGCGAGGAGACCGACGCGCGGGCGATATTGCTGAAGCCGATCTCCCGGGATGCGGAGAAGAATTTGCGCTCGCTAGAGGATTTCGCGAGGCATGTTCGGCCGATGCTGGGCGTGGAGGCGGCGGCGGCGCAGTGAGGGGTACGAAGACAAAGCCGTCTGGCGAACGACTTACCGTTTGGAGTTCCAATCGAGGCTCCAAAGATGCAGCTTCTTTCGGGGCTATTTGCTCGAATACGCTTGTCTTATTCCTGGAATATAATTGGCGATTCCGCCTCGATGGTTTGCTTTATACGATATCGCGTTTTCTTTTCCATTGATATCTTTATATTTAAGCGTGAATGAAATGTCGTTGCGCTTAAACGACAGCGCTGACACGTCGTCAAAACTAAACAATAACACGCCTGTTATCATAGACCCCGGGTAAATTGGCGTTCTTGTCTTGTCGTATAGCGCATCTGAACCAAATAGCGTAAGTTTTTGTTTTTCATTAACGTCAATGGTCATTGTATTCGGCATCATCAAAAGTTTTCCATTAAATATTTGTCCGTCAATATTTGCATCTAGGGAGTAGCTATCAACAACGCTTGCCATGCTCCCGCGATTCTTAATGGATGCTACTAATAAGACGGGGTTTTTGAACGGTATTTCTTGTTGTGTCTGGTTGCTGTCCGACTTTGCAGTTACGTTGCCGCCCCAAGCAATTTCGATTATGCCTCCTTCCAATGAGGGGAGGTTGATCGTTGATTGTCCCAAAAGGAGAGATAGAAAGAATAGTAATCCGAACACTGGAACTGCGTGCAGATCTTGAATATTTGCCTTTGGCTTTACGATGGTTATGACCGACTTCATCGTTCTAGTGGCTAAGAAGGCGGTGATGGCCGCAAATATAACTTTTTTGAAAATGTCCCATGCAATATTTTGAGCTACGAAGTCAATCGTGAGCCAGTCGGGGATAAAAGACATCGAGGACTCCAACATCGCGAAACTCTCTTTCTCCATACCGTGATTCCGCGATTCCCGAAAGAGGTGTTGCGGAACGCACCGAGAACGCCTATCCTCCCGTTCATGATTTGTTTATGAACCCGCGCCATCATGGCCGGGTTCGGACGTGGCGCGACGCGGGCGGGCGGCGCCGGGGGGCTCTCATGCTGACCAAGAAACAGAGCGATCTGCTGCGCTTCATCCATGAGCGCCTGAAGGAGACCGGCGTGCCGCCCTCCTTCGACGAGATGAAGGACGCGCTCGATCTGCGCTCCAAATCCGGCATTCACAGGCTCATTCTCGCGCTCGAGGAGCGCGGCTTCATCCGCCGCCTGCCCAATCGCGCCCGCGCGCTCGAGGTGTTGCGCCTCCCTGAATCGGCGACGCCCCGCGTCGCCGCGCGCGGCGGCAAATTCTCGCCCTCGGTCATCGAGGGCGCGCTCGGCCGCGTGCGCCCTGTCCCGGCCGGCGAGCCGGAGTCCGATCAGCAGGTGGCGATTCCGGTCATGGGCCGCATCGCCGCCGGCACGCCCATCTCCGCGCTGCAGAATCGCAGCCACACCATCAGCCTGCCGCCGGATATGCTCGGCGGCGGCGAGCATTTTGCGCTCGAGGTGCGCGGCGATTCGATGATCGAGGCCGGCATTCTCGACGGCGACGTCGTCGTGGTGAAGAAGCAGGACAGCGCCGACACCGGCGATATCGTCGTCGCCCTCATCGACGACGAGGAGGCGACATTGAAGCGCCTGCGCAAGCGCGGCGCCTCTATCGCGCTCGAGGCCGCCAATCCGGCCTATGAGACGCGCATTTTCGGGCCGGATCGCGTCCGCATCCAGGGCCGTCTGGTCAGCCTTCTGCGCAAATACTGAAGGGCGCGCGCCGCCACGATCTCGCCGCCCTTTGCCGCCATGGTCCGGCCTCGCGCGCTTTTGGCGCGCGGGCCTTTTCGCGTAGCGGCAGAGCGATAAAGGCATGTTGTTCTCGTCTCGCGCCCTCGCCGAGGGCGCGCGCTGCGTCGCCAGCGGCCCGCGGCCGCCCGCTTTTTTCTAATGGACGATAGAATGTCGCACTCGACCGGCCCAATGCGCGAAATCGAAGGATCGAAGCCCTTGGGCCAAAGCCGCCGCCTGTCTCTCCCGCGCCTGCCGCGCCGCTGGCTGATCGCTCTTTGCGCCGTCGCCGCAGTGGCGATCGGCGCGGCGCTCGCGCCTTGGACCTTCTCGACCAATGCGCTGCTCGAGGAGATTTCCGGCCAGCTCAACGCCTCCTCCGGCCTGTTCATCGCCGCCAAAGGCCGCTCGACCTTCTCGCTGCTGCCACGCCCGCACATCACCATAGACAGCATCGCCTTCGCCGATCCCAATGCGGCGCTGACCATCGAGGCGGAGAGGCTGCACGGCAATGTGCTGCTGCTGCCGCTGCTCGCCGGCCGTTTGGAAATCGCCGATATCGAGCTCATTCGCCCCGCCATGGAGGTCGATCTCGATCGCAAGCCGATGAGCGCCTCTGGCGCCGCCGTGCGCGCCGCGGCGGCGCGGCCCTCGACGCCGGCGGCCGAAAAGGCCGATCGCGCCCGGCTCGGCGGCGTCTCCATCGTCTCCGGCGTCGCGAGGCTCAAATATTCGGGCGGCGAGGAGACGCTGCAGGACATTGACGCGACGCTCGACTGGCGCACCGTCGGCTCGCCGGCGACGCTCGACGCCGCTTTCTCCTGGGGCGGCGAGCGGCCGCGCGCCATGCTTTGGGTGCTGAAGCCCGGCGCGCTGCTGCGCGGCGAGCAGACGCCGGTCACTGTGCGGCTCGATTCGGACAGCGTTCGTCTAGAGGCGGAAGGCTTCGGCCAGATCGGCGCCAAGCCGCGCTATATGGGGCGCATCACCGCCTCCTCGCCCTCGCTGCGCCATGCGCTCGGCCTCGCCAAGGTGAGCGCGCCGCTGCCCGGTCCCTTCGAGAATGTGCAGCTCTCCGCCAAGGGCAGCATCGGTCTGCGCGATTTTCAGCTCACCGATGTGAAGCTCTCGGCCGACGACAATGAGTTCGAGGGCTCCTTCGCGCTGCGGCACGAGGGCGAAAAGCCCATCGTCCATGCGACTCTCGCCAGCAATTTCGTGTCGCTGAAGCCGATGATCGTCGATCTGCCGCCGCTCTCCGGCGCCGACGGCCAATGGAGCCGCGACGCTTTTACCTTGCCGAATATTCGGGACGCCGATGTCGATTTGCGCCTTTCGGCGACGCGCGCCCGCATCTTGCGGCTGAACCTCGAGGATGCCGCCCTGTCGCTGCTGCTGCGCGGCGGAAGGCTCGAGCTCGCGCTCGCCGAGGCGCGGGCCTACAAAGGAACCGTGAAGGGCCGCGCCACCTTCGCCGCCAATGCGGCGGGCGCGCTGGAATTCCACGGCAATGCGCAGTTGACCGGGGTCGACGCCGGCGCGCTCGCCTGGGACCTCGCCGCGCGGCCCGATCTCGGCGGCGCGCTGGACGCCAATTTCACGCTCGACGCCACCGGCGACAGCGTCGCGCAGATCACGCGCGATCTCGACGGCCGCGCCAGCCTCACGCTGAGCGAGGGCGAGGTCGGCGGCATAGATCTCGAGCGCGCGCTGCGCCGCGTCGACAAGCGGCCCTTGTCGAGCGCGATGGACATTCGCTCTGGCCATTCGCTGGTCGATCGCGCCAGCGCGACCATCAAGATCGTCAAGGGAACCGCGAATATAGAGGACGGCCAGGCGCATGGGCCGGGCTTCGCGCTGGCCTTCGCCGGCCTAACGCGCATTCCCGAGCGCAGCCTCGCGATGAAGGCGCAGGCCAATGAGGCCGACGCCGCCGGCAAGCCGCGCGAGAAGGGCGTGCAGATCGGCTTCGATCTCTCCGGCGCCTGGGACGACCCCGTCTTCGCGCCGGACGCCGCCGCTTTGATCAAGCGCTCGGGCGCCGCTGCGCCGCTGCTGCCGCGCGTGGAGCCGGAGGCGGGCGCGGCGAAGGAGCGGTGAGGTTTTCCCCTAGCCTCTCTCTTTTCCGATCACCCTTTCGAGCTTCACGAGATCGAGCGCCAGCGTCGGCGTTTCCACCGGCAGGCGCATGAAGCCATGATGGCGGTAGAAGGCCTCCGCCGTCGGCGAGATCGCGTGCACGACGAGGAGGCGGGCGGCCACTTCGCGCGCGGCGCGCCGCGAGCGTGAAACGGCGTCGTGAAGCAGCGCTCTGCCTATGCCGCGTCCCTGACAGCGCGCGTCTATGGCGAGCCGCCCGAGGATCACCGAAGGAATATGTCGCGGCATGTTTCGCCGCATGGAGCCGAGCGCTTCCCGATCGAGAATCTGGCCCATGCTCAGCGCATAGAAGCCGACGACCTGTTGCGAGCCGGCGGCGCACAGCACATAGGTCTTGCTCGCGCCGGCCTCCATATTGGCGAGGGCGCGCCTCATCAGCCATTCGTCCAGAACGGTTTCGCCGCTGCGAAATTCTGCGAGCTCATGGCTTTCGCTCAGTGGCGCGGGCGGCTCGAGAGACGGCGGCGTTTCAGCCATTCCGCCATTGGGCTCTGCGCGCGGCGAGCCGCTTCATGCCTGCTTCTTCCTCGTCGGAAGCCGGGGCGTCCATCCAATCGAGAATTTTTCGAAAGGCTCGCCGGTCCGCCACGATGGTCGTCTGATCGAGCAGGACATTCTTCGCCGCGCTCAAGGCGGAGGCGAGCATGAATTGCGAGCGATTGGTTCCCGTCAATTCGGCCGCCTGGTCGATGAGCGAGCGGTCCTGCTCGCGGGCGCGCAGGTGAATATTGACTTCGGCGAGCGGCGGCGCGGGTTTCATACGCTCGAAGATGGCGTCGTGTGTTTACAATGTCAACATCCGCGCGCCTTCACCCCGCCCCGCCGCCCTTGGCGCGCCCGCGCGTGAGCAGCGCCGAGAGGCCGAGCGCGACGGCGACGAAGCCGAGCAGCAGCGTCGAGATGGCGTTGACCTCCGGCGAGACGCCGAGCCGCACTTGCGAGTAGATGCGCATGGGCAAGGTGGTGGCGCCGGGGCCGGTGGTGAAGCTGGCGATCACGAGATCGTCGAGCGAGATGATGAAGGCGAGGAGATAGGCGCTGACGACGGAGGGCGCGATCAGCGGCAGAGTGACGAGCGCGAAGGCGCGCACCGGCGTCGCGCCGAGATCCATCGCGGCCTCCTCCAGCGTGCGGTCGCAGCTTTTCAGCGCGGCGTGGATCATCACTGTCGCGAAGCACATCGTAAAAGAGGCGTGCGCCAGCACGAGGGTGAGAAAGGCCCGCTCGACGCCGAAAGCGACGAAGACCAGCAGCAGGCCGAGGCCGAGCACCACTTCCGGCATCACCAGCGGCGCATAGATGGAACCCGCGAAGAGCGTGCGCGAGCGGAAGCCGCCGAAACGCGCCAGCGCCAGCGCGGCCAGCAATCCGTTGATTGTCGCGATCAGCGCCGAGAGCGCGGCCGCGGCGAGGCTGATCTCGGCTGCGCGCAACATTTGCTCGTCATGGAGCAGGGCGGCGTACCATTTTGTGGAGAAGCCGCCCCACACTGTCACCAGCCGCGAGGCGTTGAAGCTCATCGTCGCCAATATGACGATCGGCCCATAGAGAAAGCCGAAGCCGAAAAGGAGCGCGGCGAGGCGCAGAAGATGCGCGCCGCTCATCGCTCGCCCTCGCGCAATTGCGCGCGCTCATAGAGAAGAATGGGAACGAGCAGCAGCGCCAGCAGCGCCACGGCCGCGGCGGAGGCCGCCGGCCAATCGCGATTGGCGAAGAAATCATTCCAGAGCGTGCGGCCGATCATCAGCGTGTCGGAGCCGCCGAGCAGATCGGGAATGACGAATTCCCCGACCGAGGGAATGAAGACGAGCAGCGCGCCGGCGACGATGCCGCGGCGCGACAGCGGCAGAGTGACATGCAGAAAGACTTGGAACGGCGTCGCGCCGAGATCGGCGGCGGCCTCGCGTAGAGACGCGTCTTGCCCCTCGATCGCCGCATAGAGCGGCAGCAGCATGAAGGGCAGATAGGAATAGACGATGCCGACGACCACCGCGCCGCTGGTCGCGAACATCGGGAGCGGCGCGTCGATGAGGCCGAGCGCCATCAATGCATGATTGATGATTCCCTCGTCTTTCAGCAGCGTGATCCAGGCGTAGACGCGGATCAGAAAGCTCGTCCAAAAGGGCGCGACGGCGAAGCCGATGAGAATGGTTCGCCAGCCGCGCGGCGCGCGCGCTATGGCGAGCGCGAAAGGATAGGCGATGAGAAGACAGATCAGCGTCGCGACGCCGGCGATGGTCAGCGAGGAGAGATAGGAGTCGAGATAGAGCGTGTCCTCGGCGAGGCCGCGATAGGCGTCGAGGCCGAGCTGCGAGAGCTTCTCGAAAAAGCCGGCGAGGCCGGCGCTATCGAAGACGGGCTCATAGGGCGGGCGCGTCTGCGCCGGATGCGACAGCGAGATTTTGACGATGAGCGCGAAGGGCGCGAGGAAGAACAGCGCGATCCAGGCGTAGGGCGCGGCGATGACCAGCGTCTCGCCGCGCGTGAGCCTGCGTCTTTTGCCGCCCTCCGGCATCATTCGCTCGCGAAAATGCGCCCGGCTTCGGGCGCGATGGAGATGCGCGCCGCATCGCCGACGCAAAAAGGCGCGCCGCTGTTCGCGCCGCGCGAGACGCGCAAGGTCTCGCCGCCGGAAAGGCGCAGGCGAAAATGCGTTGTCTCGCCGCGAAAGGCGACATCTTCCACCACGCAATCCAAGCCTGCGCTCGCCTCGGTCGTCGGCGCGATGGCGATGCGCTCCGGCCGCACGGCGAGCACGGCTTTCGCGCCTTGTGAGAGGCCGCCGCCTTCCGCCGGCAGACGGCCGAAGGCGCCGACGAAAGCGCCGTTCTCGATATGGCCCTCGAGGAAATTCATCTGGCCGATGAAGCCGGCGACGAAGCGCGTCGCGGGGCGCTCATAGACTTCCGTCGGCGCGCCGATCTGCTCTATGCGGCCGGCGCGCATCACGGCGATGCGATCGGCCATCACCAGCGCCTCGTCTTGATCATGCGTGACGACGACGAAGCTCGTCTTCAGCCGGCGCTGGATTTCCTTGATCTGAAATTGCGTCTCCTCGCGCAATTGGCGATCGAGCGCGCCCAAGGGCTCGTCGAGCAGCAGCAGTCGCGGGCCGGGCGCGAGGGCGCGGGCGAGCGCGACGCGCTGGCGCTGGCCGCCGGAGAGAAGGTCGGGCCGGCGCGCCTCGACGCCCTCGAGCCGTACGATCTGCAGCAACTCGGCGACGCGGGCGGCGATCTCCGCTCTGCCCTTGCCCTGGCGGCGCAGGCCGAAGGCGATATTGTCGAAGACGGAGAGATGCGGAAACAGCGCGTAAGACTGGAACATGAGATTGACCGGCCGCCGATGCGGCGGCGCGCCGCTCATATCGGCGCCGCCGATCTCGATGCGGCCGGCGTCCAATGTCTCGAAGCCGGCGACGAGGCGCATCAGCGTGGTCTTGCCGCAGCCCGACGGGCCGAGCAGCGCGAAAAACTCGCCGGCGCCGACCTCGAGCGAGACGTCCTCGAGCGCCGCGATCGCGCCGAAGCGCTTGGACGCGCCTTTGATCGAGAGTAGCGGCGCGTCGGTCATTTCGCTCCCGTTCTGCGATCATGGCGTCGCGCGCCGTCCGGCTCGCCGATTGCCGTCAGCCGTCCCGGCGAAAGGCCGCGCGCCAATGGCGGACCATGGCGTTGGTCGCGGAAATATCCTCGAGCGTCTCGCAACGCAAGCCGCCGACGGCGAGCGCTTCCATGCGGCTCGGCGGCAGCGGCCAGGGCGGCCCGCCCACCTCCTGACCCTCGTCGCGGGCGCGGGCGATGACGAGCAGCAGCCCACCCGGCGCGATGAGGCCGGCGAGCGCCTCCGCCGCTCTATCCAGCAGCGTGTCGGGCAGCGCCTGCAGCGTGTAGCATTCATGGACGAGATCGAAGCCGCCGCGCCATTCCTCCGGCGTAGCGAAGAGATCGGCGGCGCGATAATCGACGGCGCTCTGCGGAAAGCGGCGCTTCGCCCAGGCGACGGCGTTTTCGACGAGGTCGAAGGCGGTCACATTCGCGCCAGCGGCGGCGAGCGCCTCGGCGTTGTCGCCGAGCCCGCAGCCGATATCGAGCGCGCGCAGACCGTCGAGGCGGCGAGTGGCGAGCCAGTCGGCGAGCAGCGGATGCGGCGCGAGATGCGCCCAGGGCACGCCGGCGGCGTCGCCCTCGGCGAGGCGATAGACGGCCTCGAACCAATCCTTGCGCTGCGGATCGGCCTCGACGCCGCCGGGCCTCTTATGCGGGTCGATCGCGTCGAGACGGGCGCGCGCGGCGGCGCGGCGCGCGAAAAACTCCTCGGTCACGCCTGCTTCTCCCATTTGCCTTCCTCGCTCTGGCGCCAGTAGGAGAGCGTGTGGCCTTCCGTCTTCAGCTGCCGCCATTGCGCGCGCGCGGCCTGCACCGCCGCCTCGTCATTGCCGTCGAACATGAGTATGGCGCGCGCCTCCGGCGCGCTCGCGGGGTCGGCGAGCACGGGCGAAAGCTCCGCATTTTCCACGAAGAAGCGGACATGGGCGCGATTGGGATTGTCGCGGCCGATGGTGAGGAAGATCGGCTGCGTCTCGGGATCGTCGTCCTTGGCCGTGCCATGCGGCAGAAAGCTCTCTCCCGCATAGGACCAGAGCAGATCGTCGAGCGCCTCCAGCCGCCGCGCGCTGGTCGCCTGCACCACGACGCGCCAGTCACGCGCCAGCGACAGTTCGAGCAGCTTGGGCAGAGCGCTCTCCAGCGGGAGGCGCTGGAGATGATAGAACCAGACGTCCGTCATGGCGTGAGCTTCCATGCTTCGCGCGTGATGATGGGAGTCATTCCAGCTCGCATCTGATCGGCACATGGTCGGAGGGCTTTGCGCCGGCGCGCAGCTCCTTGTCGATGGTCACGCTCTGCAAGCGATCGGCGGCCTGCGGCGAGAGCAGAAGATGGTCGATGCGAATGCCATTGTTCTTCTGCCAGGCGCCGGCCTGATAATCCCAGAATGTGTAGAGCCCGGCGGCGTCGGTGGAGGCGCGCAGCGCCTCCGTATAGCCGAGGTTCAGCAGCTCTTGGAATTTGGCCCGCGTCTGCGGCAGGAACAGCGCGTCGCCAGCCCAGGCTTTCGGGTCGTGAACGTCGCCGGCCGCGGGAATGACATTGTAGTCGCCGGCCAGAACCACCGGCTCCTCGAGCGCCAGAAGGCTCGCCGCATGGGCGATGAGGCAGTCCATGAAGGCGAGCTTATAGGCGTATTTCTCCGTGTCCGGCGGATTGCCATTGGGCAGATAGATGCTGGCGACGCGCAGCGCGCCATGATCGGTGGAGACGACGGCCTCTATGTAGCGCGCCTGCGGATCATGCTCGAATTTCGGCAGGCCGCGCACCACTTCTATCGGCGTCTTGGAGAGAATGGCGACGCCGTTGAATGTCTTCTGCCCATGCGTCTCGACATTATAGCCGAGATCCTCGATCTCCGCGCGCGGGAAGGCCTTGTCCTCGCATTTGATCTCTTGCAGGCACAATACGTCCGGCGCGACCTCGCGCAGATAGGCGGTGAGCGGCTCCAGCCGCTGGCGGACGGAATTGACGTTCCAAGTGGCGATGCGCAAGGCGGGCTCCCGGTCATGGACCGGACCTCGTCATAGCGCGCGCGGCGCCGGAATGAAACGTTCCGCTCCAATTGTCGTCACAGGCCGGCGCTATATGCTCGCCGCGAGCCTGGAGCCCCCGAATGTTCGTGAAATCCCACGTCACCACCGTCGTCTTCGATGTCGGCAATGTGCTGGTCGATTGGAATCCCCGCTATCTCTACCGCAAGCTCTTCGACGATTCGCAGGCGATGGAGCGCTTCCTCGGCGAGGTCTGCACCTTGGATTGGAATCTGGAATTGGATCGTGGCCGTCCCTTCGCCGAGGCGGTCGCCGAGCGCGTCGCGCTCTATCCCGATTTCGCCGATCTCATTCGCGCCTATGACGCGCGCTGGGACGAGATGATCGCTGGGCCAATCGCCGGCACGGTGGCGCTGCTGGAACGGCTCGCCGCGCGCGGGACGCCGCTCTATGCGCTCACCAATTTCTCGGATGAGAAATATGTGGAGACATTCCCGCGCTTCGATTTTTTCCAGCGCTTCGCGGGCGTCGTCGTCTCGGGCCGGGTGGGGCTGCTGAAGCCCGACGCCGCCATTTATCGGCTGCTGCTCGAGAGCTATGGGCTCGATCCGGCGTCCTGCATTTTCATCGATGATTCGGCGGCCAATGTGGAAGGCGCCCGCGCCGTCGGCATGCATGCGATGCGCTTCGAGAGCCCAGAGCAGGTCGAGCGGGATTTGCGGGAGCTGGCGCTGCTGTGAAGGGCGCGCTCACCCGCCCATAGCGGCGGAAATTTCCGCGACGATTCGTTCGGCGGCGGCGCGCGGGTCGGGCGCCTGCGTCACCGGTCGGCCGACGACGAGATGGTCCGCCCCGGCGGCGATAGCCTCGCCCGGCGTCATCACGCGCTTCTGATCGCCGAGCGCTGCGCCGGCGGGGCGCACGCCGGGCGTCACCAGCGCCATTTGCGGGCCGACCAGAGCGCGAATCGGCGCCACTTCCTGCGGCGACAGGATCAGCCCGTCGATTCCCGCATCCTTGGCCTGAGTCGCGCGACGCGAAACCAGCGCGGCGACGCCGATGGAATAGCCCGCCTCGGCGAGATCGGCATCGTCATAGGAGGTCATCACCGTGACGGCGAGCAGCCGCAGGCCGCTATCGCCCGCGCCCTGACGGGCGGCGCGCATCGTCTGCGGAAAGCCGTGAATGGTGAGGAAATCCGCGCCGAGCCGGGCGATCTGCCGCGTCGCGCGCTCCACCGTCTGGCCGATGTCGTGGAGCTTCAGATCGACGAAGACTTTTTTGCCGCCGGCCTTCAGCTCCTCGACCAGCGGCAGGCCGCCGCCATAGGCCAGCTCCATGCCGATCTTGTAGAAGGAGACCGAATCGCCGAGCCGCGCGACCAGCGCGCGCGCTGTCTCCACGCTATCGACGTCCAGCGCGACGATGAGGCGATCTCGCGCCGGGATCGTCGCGCCGCTCGTCATCTCAGCCGGCCTTGCGGCCGTAGCGCCACACGCGCGCCGGCGGAATATTCGCCCAGACCTGCGAGCCCACGGCCGTGAAGGCGGAGCCGTTCGGATGGCGTTTCAGCGGCATGGGCGAGAACAGGCCATAGGTGAACTGGATGATGATGCCGCCCGGCGCCATCATCTCGAAGCCCTGGTCGAGCAGGCGTAGCCGGTCCGATTCGGGCTGGTTGAGCAGCGGCAGGCTCGAGACGATTGTGGAGATCGGCCCGGACAGCTTGCCGGCGAGCGTCTGCTTCAGCGAATAGGCGTCGCCCTGCACCACCTCGACGCCCGGAAAGCGCTGGCGCAGGAGATCGCAGAACGCCGTCTCATATTCCACGAGCAGCAGGCGCGAGGCGGGAACCCCATGCTCCAGCAGCGCCTGCGTGACCGGGCCGGTGCCCGGTCCGAGCTCGACGATCGGCCCCTCGCGGGAGAGATCGACATAGCTCGCCATGGCGCGGGCGAGCATAGGCCCCGAGGGCGAGACGGCCCCGACGCCGCGTGGATTTTCCATCCAAGACCGCAGAAAGCGCGCATTATCGGCGAGAGCGGATTTCAGTGGCTCGATATTCAGTGACACGCTGAGACAGCCCCTCGATCGTTCCAAACGCGCGCGACCATGTATGAGGTCGCACGCCCGGTCAATGGCGTCCGCCTCATTTGCCGAACAGCTCTTTCATCTTCGCGAAGAAGCCCGTGGCCTCGGGATGCGTCTGGTGGGACGATTCCTCCTCGAATTCGGTGAGCAGCTCGCGTTGGCGCTTGGTGAGATTTTGCGGCGTCTCGACGCTGATCTGCACATAGAGATCGCCCGATTCGCGCCCGCGCAGCAAAGGCATGCCCTTGGCTTTCACCTTGATCTGCTTGCCGGTTTGGGCGCCTTCGGGGATTTTGATCTCGGTCTCGCCGCCGTCGATCGTATGCACGGTGATCTTGCCGCCGAGCGCCGCGCGCACCATGGAGATCGGCACGCGGCAATAGAGATCGGCGCCGTCGCGCTGGAAGAACGTATGCGGCTTCACCGACAGGAAAATATAGAGATCGCCGGAGGGGCCGCCGCGCAGCCCGGCCTCGCCCTCGCCGGCGAGGCGGATGCGCGTGCCGTCCTCGACGCCGGGCGGCACATTGACGGAGAGCGTGCGCTCTATGGTGGCGCGGCCGGTTCCGGAGCAGGAGGAGCAGGGATTGTCGATCACCTCGCCGCGGCCCTGGCAGGTGGGGCAGGTGCGCTCTATGGCGAAGAAGCCCTGCTGGGCGCGAACGCGGCCGTGGCCGGCGCAGGTGGGGCAGGTCTTGGGCTTGGAGCCCTTTTTCGCGCCGGTGCCGCCACAGGCCTCGCAGGAGACCGAGGTCGGCAGCTTCAAAGTCGCGGCCTTGCCGTGGAAGGCCTCCTCCAGCGTGATCTCCATATTGTAGCGCAGATCTGAGCCGCGCTCGCGAGCGGAGCCGCGGCCGCCGCCGCGCCGTCCCATCACCTCGCCGAAGAGATCGTCGAAAATATCGGCCATCGAGGCGGCGAAGCCGTCGCCGCCGCCAAAGCCGCCGCCGCCTTGCTCGAAGGCGGCATGGCCGAAACGGTCATAGGCGGCGCGCTTCTGCGTGTCGGAGAGGCATTGATAGGCCTCGTTGACCTCCTTGAAGCGCGCCTCGGCCTCCGAGTCGCCGGGATTGCGGTCGGGATGATATTGCATCGCGGCCTTGCGAAAGGCGATCTTCAGCTCGACGTCGGTCGAGGTCTTGGAAACGCCGAGAATCTCGTAGAAGTCGCGTTTGGACATGGGGTCGGTCGATAGGAGTTGGGGAAGGCGTCCTGCGGGCGGAAGCGCCGAGGATCGCAGCCGATATAGGAACTCGGAAAATTTGTTACCACGGTTTGACGGACGCGCCAAAGTCGCGTTTCCGAACCCGCTGGGACTTTCGCGCCTCGGCGAAACTGCGCCCCGAGCCTGTTCGTCAGCGTCCACTGTCTCAGCGCGAAAAGCGGGGCAGGCGTGAAAGCGAGGCTGGCCGCGCTCGCTCTCGACGCGCCTCTCCTTCTCCCACTCGTGGGAGAAGGTGGCCCGGCGCAGCCGGGTCGGATGAGGGTTCCGCGAGCTTAGAGCGCTTTCCGATCGAAGGGAATCGGTCGATCGATTAGAATTCGCTCCAACGAAAAAAGGCGAGAGCGCCATCCGATCCAATTGTATCGGATGGCGCTCTACCGCGTCGTCGAATGTCGGCGGAAAGCGACAGGTACCCTCATCCGACCCTCGCTGACGCAAGGGCTGCCTTCTCCCGCGAGCGGGAGAAGGGAGCGCCCTTTCTTACGACGAACCGCCTTACTTCTTCTTCTCGTCGCCGCCGACTTCCTTGAAGTCCGCGTCGATGACGTCGTCCTGCGCATGGGTCTCGCCCGCCGGGGCGGCGCCCTCGGACTGCTGGGCCTTGTACATCGCCTCGCCGAGCTTCATCGAAGCCTGGGTCAGCTCATTGGTCTTGGCCTTGATCGCCTCGGCGTCCTC
Source organism: Methylosinus sp. C49 (assembly GCF_009936375.1). GTDB lineage: Bacteria > Pseudomonadota > Alphaproteobacteria > Rhizobiales > Beijerinckiaceae > Methylosinus. The sequence continues at coordinate 1,513,284 of NZ_AP022332.1, forward strand.
GCCCTCGAGCGCGGTCTTCAGCGCCGCAATGGCGGCCTCGATCGCGCTCTTGTCGGCGGACGACACCTTGTCGCCGAACTCGGCCAGCGACTTCTCGGCCGAATGCACAGCGGCCTCGCCATGGTTCTTGGTGTCGACGAGCTCGCGACGCGCCTTGTCCTCGGTGGCGTGCGCCTCGGCGTCCTTGACCATCTTGTCGATGTCGGCGTCCGACAGGCCGCCCGAGGCCTGGATGCGGATCTGCTGCTCCTTGTTGGTGGCCTTGTCCTTCGCCGTCACATTGACGATGCCGTTGGCGTCGATGTCGAAGGTCACCTCGATCTGCGGCATGCCGCGCGGCGCCGGCGGAATGCCGACGAGATCGAACTGGCCGAGCAGCTTATTGTCCTGCGCCATCTCGCGCTCGCCCTGGAAGACGCGAATGGTGACGGCGGTCTGATTGTCCTCGGCCGTGGAGAACACCTGGCTCTTCTTGGTCGGGATGGTCGTGTTGCGGTCGATGAGGCGCGTGAACACGCCGCCCAAAGTCTCGATGCCGAGCGACAGAGGCGTCACGTCGAGCAGCAGAACGTCCTTCACATCGCCCTGCAGAACGCCGGCCTGCACCGCCGCGCCGATGGCGACCACCTCATCCGGATTGACGCCCTTGTGCGGCTCCTTGCCGAAGAACTGCTTCACCACCTCCTGCACCTTCGGCATGCGGGTCATGCCGCCGACGAGCACGACCTCGCCGATCTCGGCCGCCGAGAGGCCGGCGTCCTTCAGCGCCTTGCGGCAGGGCTCGATGGTGCGCTGGATGAGATCGTCGACCAGCGCCTCGAATTTCGCGCGCGTCAGCTTGAGGGTCAGATGCTTCGGGCCGGAGGAGTCGGCGGTGATGTAGGGAAGGTTGATCTCGGTCTGCGTCGCCGAGGAGAGCTCGATCTTCGCCTTCTCGGCGGCTTCCTTCAGGCGCTGAAGGGCGAGCTTGTCCTTGGTGAGATCGATGCCCTGCTCCTTCTTGAACTCGCCGGCGAGATATTCGACGAGACGGCTGTCGAAATCCTCGCCGCCGAGGAAGGTGTCGCCATTGGTGGACTTCACCTCGAACACGCCGTCGCCGATCTCGAGGATGGAGACGTCGAAGGTGCCGCCGCCGAGGTCATAGACCGCGATAGTGCCGGAGCCTTTCTTGTCCAGGCCATAGGCGAGCGCCGCCGCCGTCGGCTCGTTGATGATGCGCAGCACCTCGAGGCCGGCGATCTTGCCGGCGTCCTTGGTGGCCTGACGCTGGGCGTCGTTGAAATAGGCGGGAACGGTGATGACTGCCTGAGTGACGGTCTGGCCGAGATAGGCCTCGGCCGTCTCCTTCATCTTCTGCAGGATGAAGGCGGAAATCTGCGAGGGCGAATATTGCTTGCCGTCCGACTGCACCCAGGCGTCGCCATTGGGGGCCTTGACGATATTATAGGGGACGAGGCCGATGTCCTTCTTAGTCATCGGATCGTCGAAGGAGCGACCGATAAGTCGCTTGATCGCGAAGAAGGTGCGCTCTGGATTGGTCACCGCCTGGCGCTTGGCGGGCTGGCCGACGAGACGCTCTCCGTCCTCTGTGAAAGCGACGATGGACGGCGTCGTGCGGGCGCCTTCCGCGTTCTCGATGACCTTGGGGCTCGACCCTTCCATGACGGCCACGCAGGAATTGGTCGTGCCGAGGTCGATGCCGATGATTTTAGCCATATCGCCGTTCCTTTCGTTCTTTCGAAATCGGGTCCCGAAGCGGCCCGTATGTCGCCGATCCTTCGGCGGCTCGCATTTTCAGCCCGCCGCGCATCGGCTGTTCATCGTCACTTCAGATTGTAATCGGCCTGCATCGGCGCAAGTGCGATCTGCATATAGAGCGCGCCGGGCATATAGAATGAAGGCTCCCATTGCGGCAAGCGCCGTCGGGGCCGGGATTTTCTGTTCTTCCGTCGGCGCTGCCGCTCCGGCTCGCTTTCGCTTATTCTCCTCGCGGCGATTCGCGAAGCGAAGCTCGGCCGCGGACGAGCCCGCGCCTATTTCCGAACTCTGATTTCGAGCAGGCCGACGCGTGCTTCCCCACTCGATCGAACCCATTCTGCGAATCATCGCGGTCCTCGGCGACGCCGGCTTCGTCCTGCCGGCGAGCGGCGGCCTCGCCGCGGCGCTTTGGGCGGCTGGCGATCGCCGCGCGGCCGTCGCATTCCTCGGCGCCATAGCGGTCTGCGGCGTCATGGCGACCTTCGCCAAGATAATCTCCATGGCCTTCGGCCCGCCGGCGCTGCACAGCCCCAGCGGTCACGCCGCGCTCGCGGCGGCCTTCTTCCTGCCGCTCTCCGCAATTTTCATGCGCGTTCGCGAGAGACGCGCCGGAATTTTCGCCGCCGCCCTCTGCCTGGCGGCGGCCGTGCTCGTCGCCATCATCAGAGTTGCGCAGGGCGCGCATACGGAACCGGAGGCTTTCGCGGGATTTTTCATAGGCTTGGCGTCATTCGGCGTGTTTCTGCGCGCCGCCCCGGCGCAGGTCTCGATCGGCGCTCCGGCGATCATCGTCTTCTTCATCGCCGCTGTCGCGATTCAGTCCCAAATCGGGCTCAGCATAGAAGTGGAGGGGCCGCTCGAGCGCATTGCGACACGACTCGCCGAGATGCTGTCGCTCTAGCTCCAAATGTTTCTGTCTTGTTTCTTTTGCGCTTTCGAAAAGCTTCGAAGGCAAAGGGAGATAGCTTCTCCTCGCGTGACGCCGACGACGACGGACGATATTTGATTTTCATCACGAAGCGTGCGATTCGACCTTCAGGAATAGCGTTTTTGGCGGAGAGTCGCCGCAATGCAGAAGAGTCGATTGTTGCGGTCCGCGGCGGCGTTATCTGCCCTCCTCCTGCTGTCCGCCTGTGACAATTCCGCCCGCAAGGCCGAGGAGCCGGCGCGGGTCGTGCTGGTCGCGCCGGTTCATTACGCGCCGCGCACGCCGACACGCCAATTCGTCGCCGCCATCCGCCCCCGCGTCGAGACCGACCAATCCTTCCGCGTCGCCGGCAAGGTGGTGCGCCGCCTCGTCGAGAATGGGCAATCCGTCAAGGCCGGCGATCTTCTGGCCGTGCTGGACGAGGCCGATCTGCGCTTGCAGAAGGAGCAGGCCGAGGCGGAGCTTTCCGCCGCGCGCATGGCGCTGGAGCAGGCCGCCGCCGACGAGCGTCGGGCGCAGACCTTGCGCAAGGAGGGCTGGACCGCGCAGGCGGCGCTCGATCGTCAGAAAGCCCAGGCCGAGGAGGCGCGCGGCCGCCAGCAGCGCGCGCTGCGGGCTGTCGAGCTCGCCAAAAATGCGCTGGATTACGCCTCGCTGCGCGCCGATTCGGACGGCGTGGCGACAGCGACCTTCATCGAGCCGGGGCAGGTGGTCGCGGCGGGTCAGGCGGCGGTGCGCGTCGCCCGCGCCGGCGCGCTCGAGGCCGTCGTCGCTCTGCCGGAGGCCTTCGCCTCCTTGGCGGGAGCGGGGGAGGCGAGCCTCTTTCTCTGGTCCGATCCGGCCAAGACCTATCGCGCCAGACTGCGCGAGCTCGGCGCCTCCGCCGACGCCGCCACCCGCACCTTCTCCGCGCGCTATTCGATCGTCGGCGCCGATGAGAAGGTCGGGCTCGGCATGAGCGCGACGCTGACGCTCGCCGGCAAGGATAAGGGCGTCGCCGCGGCTCTGCCGCTGGCTGCTTTGTTCGATCAAGGCTCCGGCCCCTGCGTGTGGAAGGTGGAGGAGGGCGGCAAGCTCACCCTCGCGCCCGTCTCCGTGCTGCGCTACGAGGCCAAGACGGCGCTCATCGCCGGCGGCGTCGCCGAGGGCGACCGCGTGGTCGTTCTCGGCGCCCATAAGCTCGATCCCGGCCAGCGTGTGCGTCCGGTCGACGCCGAGAGTCTGTGAGGCGCGGGGCGATGGGCTTCAATCTCTCCCTCTGGGCGGTCAAGCGTCAGACGCTCACTCTGGCGCTGATTCTGGCCGTGGCCATCGCCGGGGTCTTCTCCTATTTCCATCTCGGCCGCGCCGAGGACCCGTCCTTCACCATCAAGGTCGCCAATCTCACCGCGATCTGGCCCGGCGTCACCGCGCTCGAGATGCGCGATCAGGTCGCCGACCGCCTGGAGAAGAAGCTGCAGGAGCTTCCCTATCTCGAGAAGATCGAGACCTATGTGAAGCCGAGCTTCCTGGCCATGCAGGTGACGTTCAAGGACACGACGCCGCCCGCGCAAGTGCCGAGCCTCTTCTATCAATTGCGCAAGAAGCTCCACGACATTCAGCCGGAGCTGCCGCAGGGCGTCATCGGCCCCGACGTCAATGACGAATTCGGCGACGTCGACGCCGTGCTCTACGCCGTGCATGGTTCCGGCGCCGATTATCACCAGCTCGATCGCGTGGTGGAGATGTTCCGCCAGCGCCTGCTGGAGACGCCGGACATTGTGAAGGTGAATGTCTATGGCGAGCAGGATCGCAAGATCTTCGTCGAGTTCAGCCAGGCCAAGCTCGCCAATCTCGGCGTCACGCCGCAGGCGCTGTTCGAATCGCTGGCCAAGCAGAATGCGGTGAACGCCTCCGGCGTTTTCGAGACGCCGGCCAATCGCGTGCCCTTGCGCGTCACCGGCGCGCTGAAGGGCGCGGAGGCGATCGCCGCGACGCCGGTGGAGGCGAGCGGCCATGTGTTTCGCCTCGGCGACGTCGCCGATGTCGTGTCCGGCTATCAGGACCCGCCGAACTTTCTAGCGCGCTACAAGGGCGAGCCGACCATCGTCGTCGGCGCGGTGATGGCCAAGGGCGGCAATGTGCTCACCCTCGGCAAGAATCTCGAGGCCACAATGGCCGAGGTTCGCGCCGAGACGCCGGTCGGCATAGAGATCACGCAGATCGCCGATCAGCCGACCGTCGTCTCTCATGCGGTCGGCGAGTTCACGCGCTCCTTCGTCGAGGCGCTGGTCATCGTCCTTTTCGTGAGCTTCGTCTCGCTCGGCTTTCGCACTGGAATCATCGTCGCTCTGTCGGCGCCGCTGGTGCTCGCCGTCGTCTTCGTGTTCATGAACGCCTTTGGCGTCGATCTTCAGCGCATCTCGCTCGGCGCGCTCATCATCGCGCTCGGCCTGCTGGTCGACGACGCCATCATCGCCGTCGAGATGATGACGGTGAAGATGGAGCAGGGCGAGGATCGCATCAGCGCGGCGACCTTCGCCTGGACGTCCACGGCCTTTCCCATGCTCACCGGCACTCTGGTGACGGTGGCGGGCTTCATGCCGGTCGGCTTCGCCGCTTCCTCGACCGGCGAATATACGGGCTCGCTGTTCTTCGTGCTGGCCGTGGCGCTCGTCGCCTCCTGGTTCGTCGCCGTGCTGTTCACGCCCTATCTCGGCGTGAAGCTGCTGCCGGATTTCTCGAGTCATGCGCATCACGATCCCGATGCGATCTATTCGACCCCCTTCTATCTCGGCCTGCGCCGGCTCATCACCTGGGCTGTCGACAATCGCCTGCTCGTCGTCTGCGCCACGGGCGGGATTTTCATCGCCGCCGTCCTCGGCTTCGGCCATGTGCAGAAGCAATTTTTCCCCATTTCCGAGCGGCCGGAGCTGTTCTTCCAGCTGCGCATGCCGGAGGGCTCGTCCATATTCGCGACGGCCGCGGCGGTGGACGAGGCCGAGAAGCTGCTGAAGGGCGATGAGGACGCGGTCCATTACACGAGCTATATCGGCCGCGGGCCGCCGCGCTTCTGGCTCGGCCTCAGCCCGGCGTTGCCCAATGAGGCCTATGCGGAGATCGTCATCGTCGCCAAGGATCTCGAGGCGCGCGAGCGGCTGAAGGCCCGCCTGTCCAAGGCGCTGGAGGATGGCGCCGTCTCGCAGGCGCGCGCCCGCGTCGATCGCTTCAACTTCGGCCCGCCGGTCGGCTTTCCGGTGCAGTTTCGCGTCATCGGCCGCGATCCGGCGGAGGTGCGCGCCATCGCCTATCGCGTGCGCGATGTCATGCGCGAGGACAAGTCCGTCGTCGAGCCGCATCTGCAATGGAACGAGCAGACGCCGGCGGTGCGGCTCGTCATCGATCAAGACCGCGCGCGCGTCATGGGCCTCACGCCGCAGGAGGTGGCGAACCGCCTGCAGATGATGGTCTCCGGCGTGACGATCACCAGCCTGCGCGACGGCATAGACCGCGTCGATGTGATCGCCCGCGCCACGCCCGGCGAGCGCGGCGATCTCGGGCGACTCGACGACATTGTGATCTTGACGCGCGCCGGCGCGCCTGTGCCGGTCTCGCAGATCGCCAAGATCGTCTATGAGCATGAGGAGCCGATCATCTGGCGGCGCAATCGCAACATGCTCGTCACCGTGCGCGCCGATGTGAAGGACGGCGTTCAGGCGCCGGACGTCACCAATCGCATCTGGCCGCGCCTCGCCGAGATTCGCGAGCATCTGCCGCCGGGCTATCGGCTCGAGATCGGCGGCGCGATCGAGGAATCCGCCAAGGCCAATTCCTCCATCGCCGCCGTGGCGCCGGTCATGATTCTCGTCATGCTGGTGATCGTGATGTTCCAGCTGCAGGATTTCACGCGGCTCGGCCTCGTGATGATGAGCGCGCCGCTCGGCCTCATCGGCTCCTCGCTGGCGCTCAATCTCGCGGGCGCGCCTTTCGGCTTCGTCGCTCTGCTCGGCCTCATCGCGCTCTCCGGCATGGATATGCGCAACTCGATCATATTGGTCGATCAGGTGCGTCAGGACCTCGAGAAGGGCGCCAATTATCGCGAGGCCATCATCGGCGCCACAGTGCGGCGCGCGCGGCCGGTGGCGCTCACCGCGATGGCCGCCATTCTCGGCATGATTCCGCTGACGCGTTCGCTGTTCTGGGGGCCGATGGCGCTCACCATAATGGGCGGCCTCTTCGTCGCGACCTTTCTGACGGTGCTGTTCCTGCCGGCGCTCTATGCGATGTGGTTCCGCCGCAAGCTCGGCGACACGCTGGTCGAGACGCCGCCGCCGCCGGCCGCTGCGCAATTCTCTTATAGCGAGCTGCCGAGGGTGGCGGAATGAGCGGGAGCCCGGCCCGCCGCGGCTGAAGCGGCTCGCCGAGCGTGGAAGGTAATAAGCCGCATTCCGGTTCGCCAGAATGCCGTTGATGATAGAGTGGCGCCATTGGGAGAGCGCTCTGCATCGAGCGCGCACTATTTTTTCGGAGCGGCATATGCGTAAATCATTGGCCGTGGCGGCCCTTTTGACCAATCTCCTCTGCGGCGCGACGGCCGTTCGCGCGGATGCGTCGCTGGAGGATGTCCGCGTCGCGCGACAAGTCATCGACGCGCTCCATTTGAGCGATCAAATGGCGGCGATTCTGCCGCAGCTCGTCGACGCCGTGGGGCGCGGGCTCACCGCGCATTATCCCCAGCATGCCCGAGAGATTTCCGAGATCTTGCCGCGGCTGAAAGTCAAAGCGGCGGCGCGGATCGACGAATTCATGAGCCTCATGGCCACGGCCTTGGCCCCGAAGCTGTCGTCGACGGAGCTGCGCGAGCTGCGGAGCTTCGCCACCGGACCGCGCGACGTCTCGGCGCGCGACGATTTCGCGCGCTCGCCGACAGGAATCAAATTCTTCTCCCTGCGCGAAGAGTTCAAGCGCGAAATGCGGGAGCGGGGAGAGCAATGGGGCGCGAAAATAGGCCGCGAGGTCGATGAGGAATTCAAGGCCGAGCTGAAGAGCCGCGGCGTCCATTTATAGAAACGTCCAGTCTTTGAAAAAGAATTGCGCCGCGCCTTCGTCGAGAAGGGCGGCGCTGAAACCTCCAGAGAAATATGCGGCTCGAGGGGAGCGATTCCCGTCCCCTCAGCCGCCGTTCTTCTTCTTGCTCTGATCGCTGGCGATGGGCGAGGCGTCGGAGAGGCCCTTGTCGATCTTCTCCAGGATCTTCGGCAGATCATCGGGATCAGGATTCATGTCGCGCGCGTGATTCCATTGGAAGCGCGCCTCGAGCTTGCGATTGACGCGCCAATAGGCGTCGCCGAGATGGTCGTTGATGACCGGATCGGAGGGCTTGAGATCGACCGCCTTCTCGAGCTCGCGCACCGCCTCGTCATAGCGGCCGAGCCGGTAATAGGCCCAGCCGAGACTGTCGACGACATAGCCGTCGCGGGCGCGCAGATCGACGGCGCGGCGCAGCATTTTGAACGCCTCGTCGAGATTGACGCCCTGATCCACCCAGGAATAGCCGAGGTAGTTCAGGACCAGCGGCTGATCGGGATAGAGCTCCAGCGCCTTTTTGAGATCGGACTCGGCGGTCGGCCAGTTCTTGCGGCGCTCATTGGCGATGCCGCGATAATAATAGAGCAGCCACTGGCTCTTGTCGGTCTGCGGCTGCAGGTCCAGCACCTTGGTGTAGGTCGTGACCGAATCGGCGAAGAGCTTGCGCGAGCGCTGAATATTGCCGAGCGCTGTCAGCGCCTCCTGATCCTTGGGATGCTCGACGATCACCGCCTGGAGGTGGTCGGTGGCTTCCTTGGTCTTGCCGAGCGTCTCCAGCAGCAGCGCCGCCTGCACATCGGCGTTGACGCGCAACGGGCTGTCCTTCGGCACGCTGTCATAGAGATCTATGGCGATCTCCTCCTGCTTCATGCGCTCATAGATATCGGCGAGCGTGATCGTCGCCAGCGCATTGTTCGGCGCGAGGAAGAGTGAGAGGCGCAGATAGATCAGCGAGGCGAGCTCGTCGCCCTGGCGGCCGCCGATCGCGCCGAGACCATAGAGAACCTCGGCCGCGCCGGCGTCGGCGTCGCGCACGAAGGGGGCGAGCGGCTTGCCCGCGTCTATGTCGGCGATCGCTGCGGTGACGATGGGATGACGCGGGGCGAGATCGTCGAAGGCGCGATAGACGCGGCGCGCCTCCTCGCGGCTGCCGTGGGTGACGAGGAAACGCCCATAAGCGTCGACGAGGCGCAGCGTGTTGCGCTCGGACCCATAGGCGGATTTGAAGCGCTTTGTCGCCTCCGCCTTGTCGCCATTCTTGGCCGCGTCGACGATGAGCGCCGCATGATAGTCGCGGAAGACGGCGAAGGCGTCTTCCTTCAGCTTGTCGGCCGTGGCCAGCGCTTGGCGGGTCTCGCCGGCGCCCGCATAGGCCCAGGCGGTGAGCAGCGTGGAGGTGACGTCATGCTTGCGGTCGAGGCCGCCCTTGGCGAGGACGGCGCGCGCCTTGGCGAATTTCTTGGCCTTTATCGCCTCGACGCCGAGCGTCAGATTGGCGAGGCCATTGTTTTTGTCGAAGGTCGCGACGCGGGCGGCGAGGGCGAAGGCCTCCTGCATATTGCCATTGGCGAGAGCGGCGACGAAGGCGCGCTCGGTCAGCTCGCGATTGCGCGGATCATTGCGCAGCGCCTCGCGGAAAAATGTGGATGCGGCCAGCGTGTCGCGTTCCGCTCCGGCGACGATGGCGGCGAGATAATTGCCGGACGCGCTCTCGCCGACCTCGAAGGGCGTGGCGATAGAGAGAGTCGATTCGCGGGCATGAGCCGAGCCCTCGCCGACGAAGGAGACTTTGCCGGCAAAATCATCGACGCCGAGCGAAAGCGCGCAAAACGCCGCGGCGGCATAGGCCGCTCGGGTCGAGAAAGAGCGAACGCGGCGCCGTCTCGGCGCATCGGACGAGAAGAATCTGTTCACGTGCTGTTTCCCGCAATCGGCCGCAGCGGCGCGGCGCCGGCGCGCCCCGAAAGAGGCCGCCGAGCGCCACCATCATGCGGGAAGATGGCTGTTTTGAGCCGCCCCCGCAAGTGCGAAATATCCCAACGGGAGAAGCCGCCTCTTGTCGCGAAAGCGTCGCGTCAGCTCCGTCCGCGCACGGCGGCGACGATCTTCTGCGCGGCGTCGTCGAGATCGTCGGCGGGGATCACATCGAGGCCCGAGCTGGAAATAATTTCCTTGCCGAGATCGACATTGGTGCCCTCGAGACGCACCACCAGCGGCACGGCGAGGCCCACTTCCTTCACCGCGGCGATAACGCCCTCGGCGATGACGTCGCAGCGCATGATGCCGCCGAAGATGTTGACGAGAATGCCCTTCACCTTCGGGTCGGCGGTGATGATCTTGAAGGCGGCCGTCACCTTCTCCTTGGTGGCGCCGCCGCCGACGTCGAGGAAGTTGGCGGGATTCTCGCCATAGAGCTTGATGATGTCCATCGTCGCCATTGCGAGGCCGGCGCCATTCACCATGCAGCCGATGGTGCCGTCGAGCGCGATATAGGCCAGCTCATATTTGGAGGCCTCGATCTCCTTCTCGTCCTCCTCGGTCTTGTCGCGCAGCGCGACCACATCGGGATGACGATAGAGCGCGTTGTCGTCGAAGGAGATCTTCGCGTCGAGGCAGCGCAGCTTCCCGTCCTTGGTGACGATCAGCGGATTGATCTCGAGCAGCTCCATATCCTTGGCGACAAAGGCCGAGAACAGGCGCTCGGTGAGCGAGACCGCCTCCTTCACCAGCGGGCCGGTGAGGCCGAGCGCGTCGGCGACGCGGCGGCCGTGATGCGGCAGAACGCCGGTCGCCGGATCGACGGCGAAAGTCACGATCTTCTCGGGCGTCGCATGGGCGACGGCCTCGATATCCGTGCCGCCCTCGGTGGAGACGACGAAGGAGACGCGCGACGTGGCGCGATCGATCAGCAGCGAGAGATAGAATTCCTTGTCGATATCGGCCCCGTCCTCGATATAGAGGCGGTTGACCTGCTTGCCGGCCTCGCCCGTCTGCACCGTGACCAGCGTCGAGCCCAGCATCTCCTTGGCGAAGGTCTCGACCTCGTCGAGCGAGCGGGCGAGGCGTACGCCGCCCTTCTCGCCGGCCGAAGCCTCCTTGAACTTGCCCTTGCCGCGGCCGCCGGCGTGGATCTGCGCCTTGACGACATAGACGGGGCCGGGCAGGCCGCTCGCGGCCTGGCGCGCCTCGTCGGCGGCGAGCGCCGGAGCGCCTTCGGCGACCGGGGCGCCGAACTCACGCAGGATGGCTTTGGCCTGATATTCGTGGATGTTCATTTCTCACCGATCCTGATTGCGACCTCACGTCGCGACAACGCGCCCCTCGCCGGGGGCGGAAACGGGGCTCAGCGCGCTCAGGCGAAGGCGGGGTCGAGCGCTTTGCTGGCGGCGATCAGCGTCTTAACCGAGCCGACGGATTTGTCGAACATCTGCTGCTCGGCCGCATCGAGCGAAATCTCGACGATGCGCTCCACGCCATTGGCGCCGATGACCACGGGCACGCCGACATAGAGCCCGCTGACGCCATATTGGCCGTCGAGATAGGCGGCGCAGGGCAGCACGCGGCGCTTGTCCTTCAGATAGCTCTCCGCCATGGCGATGGCCGCGGAGGCCGGCGCGTAATAGGCCGAGCCGGTCTTCAGCAGGCCGACGATCTCGCCGCCGCCCTTGCGCGTGCGGTCGACGATGGCGTCGATCTTCGCCTGAGTGGTCCAGCCCATAGCGACGAGATCGGGCAGGGGAATGCCGGCGACGGTCGAGTAGCGCACGGAGGGAACCATGTCGTCGCCATGGCCGCCGAGCACGAAGGCGCTCACATCCTCCACCGAGACGTTCAGCTCCTCGGCCAGAAAGAATCGGAAGCGCGCCGAATCGAGCACGCCCGCCATGCCGACGACCTTATTGGTCGGCAGGCCGCTTGCCTTCTGCAGCGCCCAGACCATGACGTCGAGCGGATTGGTGATGCAGATGACGAAAGCGTTCGGCGCATAGGCCTTGATGCCGGCGCCGACCTTGGAGACGACGCCGAGATTGATGGTCAGCAGATCGTCGCGGCTCATGCCGGGCTGGCGTGGCACGCCCGCTGTCACGATGACGACATCGGCGCCGGCGATGGCGGAATAATCGTCCGCGCCGGCGATGCGCGCGTCGAATCCCTCGACAGGCGCGGATTGGGAGAGGTCGAGCGCCTTGCCCTGAGGCACGCCGCTCGCGATGTCGAACAATACGACGTCGCCGAGCTCCTTGAGGCCGATGAGATGGGCCAGCGTCCCGCCGATATGGCCGGCGCCGATCAGGGCGATTTTCTTGCGCGCCATCTTTTCTCCTATGGGCGTGCCTGGAAATAAACTGCTAGCGCGCTTTTTCCCGTCTGAAAAGGCGAGAGTCGCTTCTAGCGAAGCTTCGCACGAAAATTGAGCAAGCGCGCGCGCCTGCGCCGCGCGGCTGTGGAAATAGGCTGTTCCGAACCGCTCTCCTTCCGTCGCCGCTCGGTGGGCTAGAGCGCGTCCACGCCGCCGAGCGAGAGAATGAGCTTCCACTCCTCGTCCGAGACGGGCTGCACCGACAGGCGAGAATTATTGACCAGCACCATTTCGGAAAGGCGCGGATCGGACTTGATCTCGGCGAGCGTCACCGGCCGCGCGAAAGGCGCGATGGCCTTTATATCGACCATGCCGAATTTGCCGCTCTCATCCGTATGGTCGGGGTAATAGGTCTTGATGACCTCCACCACGCCGACGACGGCCTTGTCCTCGTTGGAATGGTAGAAGAAGCCGCGCTCGCCGATCTGCATCGCCATCAGCTGCTTCTTGGCGAGATGGTTGCGCACGCCGTTCCAGAAGGTGCCTTTCGCGCCGGCAGCGACCTGCTGGTCCCAGGACCAGGTCTTGGGCTCGCTCTTGAACAGCCAATGCGCCATCAGAGCTCGGCCCCCACCACACGCTTCCAAGGCTTCACCTCGACGCTCGCGAACAGCCCGGCCTTCGCGTAAGGGTCCTCGGCGAGCAGAGCCTGCGCCGCCGCCGCATCCGCCGCCTCGACGATCAGCAGCGAGCCGACGGGCTTCTCGGCCGAATCGAGAAACGGCCCGCCGAGCTTCACCTGCGCCGCATTGGCGGCGAGAAAGGCGAGATGCGCCTCGCGGGTGGCGAGCCGAAGCTCGACATGGTTCGGCTTGTCCAGGCAGAGAGCGGCGAAGAGCGGCAAAGCGGCCTCGTGAAAAAAGGGGGAAGCGACGGCGGGGCTTTGTTTCTCAGAGTGAGCGCTCGTGGTCAACCCAGGTTCAACCCGCTCCAGTGTGGCTCCGACCGTCTAGCGTATACTGTACCTTGAAATGTGCCCAGCGATACGGCAGATTGGGGTAGTGTTACAGACTGGGGTTGATTTTGGGAGTTTCAGGTGGCTGGCAAAGTTGTATCTGTATTAAATATGAAAGGGGGCGTAGGAAAGACCACGGTTTCTGCCCACGTTCTACCGTATTTTTTCTTTTCAAAGAAGAAGGCGGTTCTTTTGGTGGATCTAGATCCGCAATTTAATTTGACACAGACACTGATGCCGCGGCGAGATTATGAGAAGTACAAGGCTGCTAATAGAACTATTTTCAGTGCGATGGAGCCTCCATCGGGCGTGGGGCTTCTCGATGTAAACGTTGCAGATGCCCCTGTGCCCAAGGCGTGGGATTTAGCTCCCCGTCTCCGAGAGTACGATGATGGTTTCGTGGACTTAGTATTAGGTGATTTCGATCTTGTAAAATACAGCCTCATTCCGGAAAAGCATAAGCTTGATAAGGTAGCCACAAGATTCTTAAAATTTGTTGGGCAAGCGAAAGACGATTATGATTTAATTGTAATAGACTGCAACCCGAGCAGTTCATTCATAACGCAATGCGCGCTGCAGGCTTGTAGCGCATTATTAGTTCCGATTAAGGCGGAGACCTACTCGTTACTCGGCCTTGAACTCCTTGCAAAATATGTCAATGAAATGCCTCTAATTTATCCGAAGCCTTCCATGTCCGTGCTGATAAATGCAGGGCCTACGGCCGAAATTACAGCTTTGACCGAAAATGAGCTTCGTGGGCATAAAACGTTTGGGCCTACTGTATTGGCAAATCATTTACCATATTCCAGACTTCTTGCTGCTAAGCCTGGGGAAATTGGGTTTGCGACAAAAAAAGGAAAGCCATACAGCTACGATCTGGGGTTTCGCTTTACAAGCATTGTTGACGAGCTAGCGCAGAGGTGGGGGCTATGAGTCAGCGCAACATAGATAGGATGCTCCACCTCCTGGTTGGAACCGGGTGGTCTGAAAAGGTCATACGAGAGGTCGTGCATGAAATCCAACAATGGGGAGCTGAGAAAGTCGTGTTGGAGGTTAAGCGACTCAAAGCTGGTCCGGGGCAGTCTCGGCCGATTAATGAAAAGAACTCAGTTGCCGATGACGCCGAAGCCTTAGAGAAGGCCATAGCGATTTTGCGTACGGTCAGAAATATTAGTACCTCGGCTCTAATTGAGGTGCTCTGGAAGTCGGTCAAAACCGAGTGGCCCGAAGCTCCGCTTGAGGAGTTTCGAGAAAAAGAGGGGCTGCGCCGTTGGTTAACTCAAGTAGAAAAAATTATAGGGCCGAGTGAGCTACTTCATCATGCAACTCTGGTTCGGAATACCCTAATACATAGGGCTCCTGATGGTTGGTCGATAAGAGACGATGATGCCAAATAATTCGCAGGATGCTCTTGAGTATTTTAAGAATAAGATCGATATTTGTTTTGCAGACAATAGTCAATTCGTTGTTGATCGGATAGAGTCGGATGCCGTTCTTATTCTGACTTGGACTCAATACCTTGAGGCTAATCGATCTAACCATTTCGCTGACAATCTTATTCGGTCTGTGCGTTCGGAGGTTATAGAGGCGGCAGGATATCTGAGTATAGGTCTGGTGAGGCCGGCGTTATATGCGCTTCGACTGCAGATTGAGTCGATGCTCGCGTGGGTTTATTTTAATGACCATAAGGTGGAATGGCTACATACGATTAATACAGATCATGATTTTCCGATGAGGGCGCAAAATCTGAAATATCTCAGCACATTTTCGGCTCGTTATTCAGCGCGTTTTAAGCTGTTAGAAGAGGCGAGGACACGTAAGGTAAAAGAGCCTTATGCGCTTTTATGTACGCATGTCCATGCGACTTGTATTCCAGCAATGCCATCTTATGCAGATTTTGGTGCTCTAGTGAATAGTAAGTCAGAAATATCCGATTGTATTGATCTAGTTGCGGCTGTGTCTGAGTATTTGAGTGATGTCTTGTCCGCCTGGTATGCAGACGCTTGGCATGATTTTCCTCCTGTAATTAAGTCGCGGATCGAGGCTCGTTTGGGCCAAAGTGACCTCAAAAAATTTTGTGTTTAAATCCTGAAATTTGAATCCTGAAAGATGTGCTTCCCGTATTTTTTCTCCCTCCCACCCCGCTTGCCTCCACCGCCGTTCTCGCCTATAAGCCGCGCCATCCCACAGGCGAAAGTCTTACGGTTCCTGCTACAAGGCGCCGTTCCGGTGGCCGGTTCTCCGGCTTCTCCATGCTTTCGCCGAGGCTAGAACCGGAGAAGATGACAATGGCGATTCCTGATTTCACGATGCGCGGCCTGCTCGAGTCCGGCGCTCATTTCGGCCACCAGTCGCATCGCTGGAACCCGAAGATGGCTCCCTATATCTTCGGCGCGCGCAACAACATCCATATCATCGACCTCGCCCAGACGGTGCCGCTGCTGCATCAGGCTCTGAAGGTCGTCTCCGACACTGTGGCGCGCGGTGGCCGCGTGCTCTTCGTCGGCACCAAGCGTCAGGCGCAGGATCAGATCGCCGACGCCGCCAAGCGCAGCGCGCAATATTTCATCAACTCCCGTTGGCTGGGCGGCACGCTCACCAATTGGAAGACCATCTCCGGCTCCATTCAGCGCCTGCGCAAGCTCGACGAGCAGCTCGGCGCCGGCGCCGCGGGCGTCACCAAGAAAGAGCGTCTGCTGCTCACCCGCGAGCGCGACAAGCTCGAGAAGGCGCTGGGCGGCATCAAGGACATGGGCGGCACGCCCGATCTCATCTTCGTGATCGACACCAATAAGGAGCAGCTGGCGATCAAGGAGGCCAACCGCCTGAAGATCCCGGTGGTGGCGATCCTCGACACCAATTGCGATCCGGACGGCATCACCTTCCCGATCCCGGGCAACGACGACGCTGGCCGCGCCATCGCGCTCTATTGCGATCTCATCGCCCGCGCGGCGATCGACGGCATCTCGCGCAGCCAGGGCCTCTCGGGCCTCGATGTCGGCGCCTTGGAGCAGCCGACGGCGGAGCCGGCGCTCGGCCGCGTCCACACGGATCTGCGCTCGGCCGATGAAGTGGTCGCCGATGCGGCCGCCGCCGATGTCGAGATCGCGCTCGAGCCCTTCGAGCTGCTCGCCGCTCCGCGCGGCGCCCCTGACGATCTCGCCAAGCTGCATGGCGTCGGCCCGCAGCTGGTCAAGAAGCTCAATGACGGCGGCATCTTCCATTATTGGCAGATCGCGGCCATGGCGCCGGCCGATGTCGAGAAGCTCGATCAGGACCTCAAGCTCAACGGCCGCATCGCCCGCGACGGCTGGGTCGATCAGGCGCGCTCGCTGGCCTCGGCCTGATTTCGCGCCAGAGCGCTTTCCGATCGAACGGAATCGTTCGATCGATCAGAATTCGCTCCCAAATAGAGAAATGAGAGCGTCATCCGATCCCGATTGGATCGGATGACGCTCTAGCGTCACATTCACGAAAGATTATCGCGCCGGCTCCCAAAGGGGCCGGCGTTAGCTCTAGCTAGAGGTGTCTAACCCCATGGCCCAGATCACCGCCGCTCTCGTCAAGGAACTGCGCGAGAGCACGGGCGCCGGCATGATGGATTGCAAGGCCGCCCTCAACGAGACCAATGGCGATATCGAGGCGGCCGTCGATTGGCTGCGCAAGAAGGGCCTCTCCAAGGCCGCCAAAAAGTCCGGCCGCGTGGCCGCCGAGGGTCTCGTCGCCGCGATCGTCGAGGACGGCGTCGGCGTCGTCGTCGAGGTGAACTCCGAGACCGACTTCGTCGCCCGCAACGACGACTTCCAGAAGCTCGTCAACAATATCGCCCGCGTCGCTCTGGAGACTGGCGCGACCAGCGCCGAGGAACTCGCCGGCAAGCCCTATCCGGGCGGCGGCGTCGTCTCCGAGGCGATCACCACCGGCATCGCGACCATCGGCGAGAATCTG
The DNA here is from genome assembly GCF_009936375.1 of Methylosinus sp. C49. GTDB lineage: Bacteria > Pseudomonadota > Alphaproteobacteria > Rhizobiales > Beijerinckiaceae > Methylosinus. The sequence continues at coordinate 1,530,303 of NZ_AP022332.1, forward strand.
ACGCTGCGCCGCGTCGCGCCGCTGAAGGTGGAGGGCGCGGTCAATCGTTACGTCCACACGCAGATCGCGGACGGACTCGGCAAGATCGCGGTGATCGTGGCGCTCGAATCCAAGGGTGACAAGGAGGTCCTGTCGACTCTCGCGCGTCAGATCGCCATGCATGTCGCCTCTGCCAATCCGTTGGCGCTCGACGCCTCCGGCCTCGATCCGGCGACGGTGGAGCGCGAGAAGGCGCTGCTCGCCGAGAAGAATGCGGGCAAGCCGGCCAATGTGCTGGAGAAGATCATCGATTCGGGCCTCAAGACCTATTACAAGGAGGTCCTGCTGCTCGATCAGGTCTCGAACCATCCCGATCACGGCGGCAAGACCATCACCCAGACGCTCAAGGAGCATGAGGGCAAGGCCGGGGCGCCGATCACGCTCAAGGGCTTCGTCCGCTATGCGCTCGGCGAGGGCATAGAGAAAGAGACCAGCGATTTCGCCGCGGAAGTGGCTGCTGCCGCCAAGGGCTGATCGCATCTGTCAAATCCCCGGCCGCTGCGGCGGCCGGGAGCCGGTCTCCGGCGCAACTGGTCTTCCTGAAGAAAAAGGCGAAGCGGACCGAGGGTCGCTTCGCCTTTTTTGCTTTTATGCCTGCCGTCCGACTTCCGCATGGCCCCTGAGAGAGGCCATGCGTCGTTCCGACTAGAACAGGTTGAAGTGGTAGTTGATGCCGGCGCGGACCGTGTGGAACTTGGCGCGCTGCGGACCGAAGGCGAAGCCGCCATCGTTGGTGAGATCGGTGTAGAGATATTCGACCTTGGCCGACCAGTTCGGCAGGAAGGCGTATTCCACGCCGCCGCCAGCGGTCCAGCCGGTGCGAGTGTCGCTGCCGAAGGGCGTGTTCAGCTCGCCATAGGCGAAGCCGCCCGTGCCATAGACGAAGAGCTTCGACTCGAGCAGAGCGAAGCCGGCGCGGCCGCGCACAGTGCCGAACCAGGGCAGGCTGGCGTTGCCGAAGCCATTGTTGGAGCGCAGGCTCGTGCCCTGGAAGTCGGTCTCGAGGCCGACCACGAAGAGCGGCGAGATCTGGTAGTTGTAGCCGATCTGGCCGCCGCCCACGACGCCGCTGACGTCGCCGCCGAAGCTATTGTCCGCCTTGAAGCCGCCGCCGACATTGAGGCCGACATAGGCGCCCGTCCAGGAAAAGACCGGCGGCGGCGGCGCGAAAGCCGGCGCATCCTTGCGGTAGGGCAGGTCGGCGGCGTGAGCGGCGCCGACGGAGAGAGCGGCGGCGACCGCGAGAGCCGAAAGGCTGGTCTTGATATGCATGTGAACCTCCGAAGAGCACGAAAAAAGGACGCCCAGCCGCCGCCTCGACTAGAACGTGACCATAGGCCGAAATTCGTCGAGTCGGCCTGATTTGTCAACCACTGTTGATATCTTCGGCGAGAACCCCGTTCTGTGCGTCCGACTTCTGGTCGGGTCGAGCCCCGCCGGAGGCTTCACCATGCGGTGACGAGCGTGACCTTGGCCTCCGAAAGGTTCACATTTCCCTAATAGGTAAAATACTGCGAAATTTTGGCGAGAAGTCGGCCGGCCGCTGGAATGCCGATTGACGGCGCGTCGCGCGCGATCGATTGTTGTTACATATCGGGAGAAGGATTCTCGATGCGGCCGGAAAAATCGGAGAAGCGTTCAGGGGAGGCGACGCGGCGGCGTATTCTCGCCGCAGCGATCGCGCGTTTCGCGCACGCCTCCTTCGAGGAGGTGAGGCTGCGCGATATTGCCGCAGACGTCGGCGTGGATGTGGCGCTGGTGCATCGCTCCTTCGGCTCAAAGGAGCAGCTGTTCGCCGCCGCCGTCGTCGATGCCTGTCCGGCGGCTCTCTTATCGGCGGATCGCAGCCGGCTCGGCGCGGTCTTCGCGAGCTTTGCGCTCGAGTCGCAGCAGCATGACGGGCTGCAGATTTTCATTCGCTCGCTGACGAGCCCGCTGGCGCGCGATCTCATTCGCGCCTGCTGCTATCGGGATTTCATCGGCCCGCTGGCCGCCAAGCTCGACGGGCAGGCGGCGCAGCAGCGGGCGGCGCTGTTCGTCTCCTGCCTCATCGGCTTCTCCATCATGCGCGAGGTGCTGCGGGTCGAGCCGCTGCTCGCCGATGACGACAGCGGCCCGATGATCCAGCGCCTGCTCGCCGCCTGCCTCGACGAGGCCGAACCGCTCGTCGCGAGCGATCAGAACTCCTCCCAATCGTCCTGAGCCGGCTGCGGCTTGCGCGCCGCGCCGCCGCCGCGCCCGGCGGAGACCGTCTTCAGCGCCGCCCGCGGCGCATCGGCGTGCGTGCGGGAGCCATGCTTGTCGCCGAGCTCGAAGCTGGCGACCGAGCGCGTCAGCGCCTCTGTTTCCTTGCGCAGGCTGTGGCTGGCGGCGGTGGTCTCTTCCACCATTGCGGCGTTCTTCTGCGTGTTCTGGTCCATCTGATTGACGGCGGTGTTGATCTCGCCGAGGCCGGTCGCCTGCTCGCGCGCGCCCGCGGCGATATCGGCGACCACTTTGTCGATCTCCGCGACCTGGGAGACGATGGTGTCGAGCGCTCTACCCGTCGCGCCGACCAGCTCGACGCCCTGATCCACCTCCACCGTGGAGGTGGAGATGAGGCCCTTGATCTCCTTGGCCGCCTCGGCGGAGCGCTGCGCCAGGGCGCGCACTTCCGAGGCCACCACCGCAAAGCCCTTGCCGGCCTCGCCGGCGCGCGCCGCCTCGACGCCGGCGTTCAGCGCCAGAAGATTGGTCTGGAAGGCGATCTCGTCGATGACGCCGATGATCTGGCCGATCTGCTGCGAGGAGCGCTCGATGCGGCCCATGGCGTCCACCGCCCGGCGGACGATCTCGCCGCTGTTTTCGGCCTCCATCTTGGTGGAGCCGACGATATTGCTGGCGTGAACGGCGCCCTCGGCGCTCTTCTTCACCGTGGTGGTGATCTCCTCGAGCGCGGCGGCGGTCTCCTCCAGGCTCGCGGCCTGCTGCTCGGTGCGGCGGGCGAGATCGTCGGCGGCGACGGCGATCTGGCTGGAGCCGGCGTCTATGGCCTTCGCGCCGCCGGCGACGAGGCCGAGCGCGGCTTCCAGCTGGCCCATGGCCGCGTTGAAATCATTCTGCAGCCGGCGATAGGCCTCGGGCATGGAGCCGGAGAGCCGATAGACGAGATTCTTGGAGGCGAGCTTCTCGAGCCCTTCGCCGATCGCCTGCAGCGCCGCCTCGCGTTCTTTTTCGATCCTGGCCTGCTCGGCCTTGCGCCGCGCCTCGGCGTCCTCTCCGCGACGGCGCTCCTCGGCGGCGCGGGCCTCTGCGGCGCGCAGCTCCTGCGCATTGCGCTTGAACGTGTCCAGCGCGCGCGCCATCGCGCCGACCTCGTCGCCACGCTCGACGCCCTCCACCACGGCGTCGAGATCGCCCTTGGCGATATCGCCCATCTGCCCGGTGAGGCGCGCGATCGGCGCGCCGATCTTGCGGCCGGAAATATAGAGCGTCGCCGCGCAGCCGATGAGAACCGCGAGCGCGCCGACGCCGATCATCGTCCAGATCGTCTGCTCGGTCTGGCGGCGCAGCTCCTCGCCGACGCGCTTGTCCTCCGCCTCGGCGGCCACATAGATGGAGCGCATCTCCGTGACGATGGCGCGGATTTCCTCATCGGCGCCGCGCAGCAGCGACACGCATTTGGCGAGCTGCTCCAGCTCATGCGGCTTCATGCGCGCGCCGAGCTCGAGCGCCGGCAGCTCCTGGGCGATCGCGATCGCTGGCTTCGCCTGCTCGAAGACCTTGGCGAAGCGATCGCGATAGCCTTGGATCTGCGCTGAATGGGTCGGGTCGAGCGTCATCGCCTCGCCGAGCAGCGTGTCGACGCGCGGGCCGACCGAGGCGGCCTCCTGCACGGCGGCGCGCGAGAGCGGCGTGTCCGCGTCATAAGCGATCATCTGATGGACCGAGAGGCCGAATTCGGTGATGGCGCGATTGGAGCGCAGCAGCTTCACGACAGCGGCGTAGGAATGCTCGGTCAGATCCTGGTAGCGCTTTCCGAGCTCGCTCATGCGATGGACGCCCAATCCCGTGACCCCGATGAAGAGCAGGCAGGTCAAAGCGAGTGGAAGAAGGCTCTTGGTGGTGAGCTTCAAATTGTCGAACCGCATCGAGAAGGCTTCCTTATGATCGACGGCGAGCCGGCGCAGTTGTCGCGGGAGTGGCGCTCGCGGGAATACGGTGAAGCCTAAGCAGCAAAAGGTTTCTGAAAAATCTATGTTTTCCACTTTCGCTTGCGCCGACGCGGCCGGCGCGCAGCAGCCTCGCCGCCTCACGGATCGTCGAAAAGAGCGAGCGTTCGATCAGAACTCCGTCCAATCCTCCTGCGCTGGAACGGGCTTGCGGATTGCGGACAGCGCAGCCGGCAGAGACCACTCGCAGCCTTGATCCGCAAAAGTGTCAGAAATATATATGTAACTGATAATACTGATATTTGTTGTATTTTAGCGACGAGATGGGGCGTCTCCTGCGGCGTCGCGTCATCCCTCGGCGCGGCGCTCTGGCGCGGCCCACAGCTCCTCCGCATAGCCGCGCCGGATCCAGCTGCGGAAGCGATAGCGGCGGGCAAAGCCGTATTCGGGCAGCAGCGCGCCCACGACCGATTGCCGGCCGGAGGAGCCGACCACGCGATTGGCCTCCTGGTTGACGCTCAGCAGCAGCGGCGCCCAGCGGCCGATGCGGGCGAAATAGCCGCGGCAGACGGCGTCGCCCATCTCGGGAAAAGAATCGCAATTGACGACGATGTCGCTCTCGATGAGCGCTTCGTCGTCGATCTCCGGCGCGAGGACGAGATCGACGCCCTCGCCGAGGGAGGGCTCGCACGGATGGCGGAATTGCACGCTCGCCTCCGGCAGGCCGCGACGCAGCGCGAAAAATTGCATGGCGGCGACAGTCGGCAGATCGACGATGGTGTAATGGCGCGCGCCGGCCAGCAGCGCATAGCGCGCCGCCTTGCCGAAGCCGCCGCCGATCTCGCAAATGCGCGGATGCGCGAGGCCGCTGGCCTCTATCGCGCGCAGAGCGAGATAGAGCGCCTGAATATCGCGCCCATGCAGCACATTGCCATCCATGGCGAGGCCATAGAGCCCGTCGAAGACAGGGGGCGGCGCGATTGTGAAGCCGACCGCCGTCTCGATCTCGGCGACCAGCGCGCGCGAGGAGGCGACCAGCGTCTCGCCCACATAATCCTGCTCCCCGCATTCCACCCGCGCGACGCCGATATATTGCGCGAGCGAGGCCAGCATGTCGTGGAAGGGCGCGACCGCCGCCCGGCGGCCCTCCGGCGAGGCGGCGAGAAAGTCCCGATAGGCTTGCTCGCCCTGCTCGAGCCCGGTGGCGGCGGAGGATTTCTGCACATCGACGAGACATTGCGCCAGAGCGCGCGGATCGTCGCCGTCGAGAAGCGAGAGCAGCGGCTGATGGCGGCTCGAGACGATATCGGTCCACATGGCGCCGCCGCCGCCCATGCGCCGCGCGCCGCGGCCATGACGCGCCCAGGCGCTCTGCAGCTCGGCGGCGATCTCTATGTCGCGCTCGTCGACCGGCCGCAGCGACAGCGTCGGCTCCAGCCGCGGCAGGCCGCGCCGCGTGGAATTGAGCAGCTCGGCCGAAAGGCTGCGCCGGTCCGCATTCTCCAGCAGCCAGAACTCCTCGCCGCGCACGCGGGCGGCCAGAGTCTCCTCGGGATAATCGCCGTTCGGCAGATCGAAATCGAAGCCATAGCGTCCGTCGCCGAAGCCGGCGCGCGCCAAATCCTCGCGCGGCCGATCGGCCCGCGCGACGCCGATCACGGCGCCGGCGGAGCAGATCTCGACATCGAATCGCTCGCGCGGCCGCAGGCGGTCATAGACCCAGCCGGACACGCGGCCGCCGCTCGCGAGATCGACATAGCCCGAGAATTCCCGCAAGCGCTTGCGCGTGAAGAACATCGGCCGTGCTCCTATGGCGCGCGCGAGCGCTGCGTGTCACTTGCGCGCAAAAATCGAAAGCGCGGAGGAGTGGCCGCTCTCCGCCTCTCGCATGTTCGTAAAACCGGCTTCATGCAATTCGGCGATCACATCGTCGCGGCGGAGCGAGGACGCCTCTCCGCGCTGCGCGACTTGCGTGTGAATGTACAGCGCGTCGGCGTGGCGCGCGAGAAGCGCAATGGCCGCGAGCGGATCGGCGAAACGGCGCAGCGCGTCGCAGGCGACGACGAGATCATAGCGCTTGTCCGTATCGCGCAGAAACGCTTCCATATCGCCGAGCCAGAAGCGCGTTCGCGAGAGGCGCATCACCTCTTTGGCGACGAGGCAGCGGATGAATGCGGCGCGGCTCGGCTCTATCGCCTCGACGCGCGCGCCGGCGGATTCGAGAAGGAAGCTGTGGCCCGCCTCGCCGGGCGAAAGCTCCAGCACATTGCGGCCCTCGAGCGAGCCGAAGCAATCGATCGCCCACCGAATGCGCGCATCGTCGAAGGCTTCGATCCGACCGGCGGAGACGCCGCATGCGGGCGGAAAAGCGCAGCTCCATCCGCCGACCAGATCGATGGCGTTCTGCAGGCGCGGAACGCTCGACACATAGGAGTCGAAAACCTCCGCCGGAGGACGCGACGTTCCTCTTTTCGGCAGCATGTCTCGCAGCTTCCTCAGCATCGATACGATCATCCCTCGGCGATGAGCAGAAATGCTTTCGAAGCGCATCGAAAACACGACTGATTTTTCAATGGGCGGCTTCGAGCGCGCCGGTAGGCGCTCGCGACGCGGCGCGACGGATTACGCTGTCGCGACGCTTTTGGCAATCTTAGGCGGCCTACACGCGGAAATGACGGCCCGGCGGCAGGCTGCTCAGCAGCTGCAGCCGCGGCGCCGCATTGTCGCGACTGTACCAGGGGTTGAATGCGGGATCGATGTAACCGACGAGATCATATTTCTTGCGCAGCGCATCCTGCTCGCGGCGAAAGCGCGCGATATTGGCGTCGGTCTCGTCACTGCCGCGGCTCGCCGACTCATGATGATAGAGCGTTGCGAAAGGCGTCCATATAACGCGAAATCCGGCGCGGCCGGCGCGCATGCAATAATCCGTGTCATTATAGGCGATGGCGAAATTCTCTTCGTCCAGACCGCCGACGGACTCGAGACAGGCGCGCGTGATCAGCATGCAGGCGCCCGTCACCGCCGCCATGGATTGGCGAACGTCGAGCCGGCCCATGGGACCGGGATAATCGCCGGGCATTCCGCAGAACCAATGTCCCGCCACCGAGCCGAGGCCCATGATGACGCCCGCATGTTGCAATGTTCCGTTGGGATAGAGCAGCCGCGCGCCGACGATTCCGGTGGACGGATAGGCGAGGCAGGAGACCATCTCCTTCAGCCAGCCGGCGTCTATGACCTCTATGTCATTGTTGAGCAGCAGCACGCAATCGCCGCGCGCCGCCCGTAGGCCGCGATTGATCTGCCGCGCGAAATTGAATTTCTCCTCGACGATGTCGACAGAGAAGAAAGAATGCGCCGCTTTCGTCCGCTCGTAGAGATCGAGAACGCGCTCGTCCTTCGTGCCATTGTCGACGACGCGTATCTCCATGCGCGGATAGTCGGTCCGCAAGGTGAGATCGTCGAAGAGGCGCGAGACGAGCGCGAAGGAATCGCGGCTCGGCACGATGATCGAGACGAGCGGCCAGGCGTCGTCCTTCGGCGAAAAGCGCACGCGATGCAGATCGGCGTTGCGCGCCGGCTCCACCAGCGCCGGGACGCCGTCGACGGCGTAGCTCTCCGCCAGCGAGCGGCGCGCGCTCGTCGTGGCGCGATCGAGAAAGCTCACCGAATAGCTCTTCCCGTCGCGGCGCCAGAGATAGGCGGGATAGGGGAGATGGACGATCTCCTCCGTCGCGAGGCCGCGCGTGTAGCGCAGCAGCAGATCATAATCCTGCGAGCCTTCGTAGCCGCGGCGCAGCCCGCCCAGCGCCTGCAGCCGCTCGCGACGATAGAGCGAGAGGTGATTGACGTAATTGACGCCGGAGAGCAGGGCCGGATCGAAGGCGGGCTTCAGCGAGTAGTGCTTGGGCTGCAGCTTCGCATCGGCGACGATTTCGTCGGTGAAGACGAATTGCGCGCCGGGCGTGCGCTCGATCGTCTCCAGCAGCGCATCGACGGCGAAAGGCGCGAGCGCGTCGTCGTGATCGATGAAGCCGACCCAATCGCCGCGCGCCGCGGCGAGGCCGCTATTGGTGGCGACGGCGATCCCGCCATTCTGCGCCGCGCGCAGAACCGTCACATGCGGCGTGTCGCGATGACGCTCGAGCCAGTCGATCGTCTCGCGCGACGTCGAGCCGTCGTCGGAGAGGATCAGCTCATAGGCGCCGGCCCTTTGAATCCGAAAGGAGTCGAGCAGCTGATCGAGATAGAGCGCGGGCGCGTCATAGACCGGCGTTACAAAGGAGAAGGCCGGCCGCTCGCCCGCCCAGGCCGGCGCGCCGGCGTAGCGGGCGTTGGCCATGGCGATCACCTGCTCGAAATGCGGAGTGGCGCCGCGCACCTTGGCGACGCGCGCGCCGACGCCGGAAAGCTCCGGCGCCCCGGGCCGCGCTATGGTCTCGCAGAGCGGCGCCGCGCGCTCGCCGCGCGCGGCCTCGCGCAGCCTGCCGCCGACGAAGGCGCGCACGGATTTCTCGTCATAGGCGATGAAGGCGCGAAAACGAAACCGCGAAGGGTAGGAGGAGGGATCGAAACGGACATGATGCACGCGGCCGAAGCTGCGCAGCGCGATCACATAGAGGCCGTCGCGCGTGTGCTTGAGCTCGATCTCCTCATCCGGCTCGAAGCCCTTGCCGAAATCGATATAGATGCGCGGGTCGAGCGTCTGATCGGCGTCGGCGACCTCGAGAATGATATAGGCGGCGCGCAAAAAGCCCGTGACGAAGACGAAGAGCGGGTCCGCATCCGTGGCCTGCCAGCTCTCCCAGCCGAGCCGGCGCAGGCCGGATCGACGCACAGAAGGAATTCTCAGCAACAAGACGTCAGCTTTCCCGAATATGAGTCGCGGACCTGAGGCTCCGCGCTCGTGTGATATAGTCGAGCCGCGGCGCCTTGGCCATAGCTCGGCGCCTCTCGCGCATGGTGGGGACATGGCGGAAAAGTGGCGAAATTAGGCCTTTGCGCCCGCGTGGACGCGGCGCTCTCGCTGGGCTATAAGGGCCGCGGTTCGTGTCATTGGCGGTTCCCTGGCGAAACCTGCTCGAAGAGAAGATGATCCAACTCTTAGACGTCTTCAAATTCTATAAGACCGAGCGACACTCGAAGGTCATATTGGATCATGTGTCGATGGTTTTCGACACGAGCTATTCCTATGGTCTGCTCGGCGTCAACGGCGCCGGCAAGACGACGACGCTCAAGGTCATCGCTGGCACGGAGCTGCCGAATTCCGGCAAGGTGCGGCGCACTGTGCGCGTGTCCTGGCCGCTCGGCTTCGGCGGCGGATTTCATCCGGCGATGACCGGCCGCGAGAATGTGCATTTCGTGGCGCGAATCTACGGCGCCGATCCGCGCAAGGCGGCGATGTTCGTCGAGGAGTTCTCCGAACTCGGCGATTATTTCGACGCGCCGGTAAAGACCTATTCGTCCGGCATGGGCGCGCGTCTGGCGTTCGGCATGTCGATGTCCATCGACTTCGACGTCTATCTCATCGACGAGATCACCGGCGTCGGCGACATGCGATTCCAAAAGCGATGCCAGGAGGCGTTCGACCAGCGACGCAAAAATTCGAGCGTCATCTTCGTCTCGCATTCGATGCAGTCCGTGGCCGATTATTGCGACCGCGGCGGCGTGCTCGTCGACGGCCGCCTCTTCATGTTCGACTCGGTCGCCAAAGCGATCGAGATGTACAATCGAATGAACCGATAGAGGCGAGGATGGACGAACCTCCGAAGTCTCCCGATCTTCGCACGGTCAATGCGCTGGAGCGCGCCGAGGCCGTTCAGCGCTTTCTGGCCGAAGCGGCGCGGCGTGCGCGCTTTTCCGCGCGTGCGCGCGGCGCCTATCAGAAATCCAGCTTCGCCGAGCGTCGCGGCGCGAAGGCGATGCGCATCGCCTTTCTCGTCCTCGCCATCGTCATGGTGGCGATTCCCAATGTCGTCGGCGGGCTCTATTACGGGCTGCTGGCCTCGGACCAATATGTCGCCGAGGCGAAATTCACCGTGAGCAGCGCGGCCATTCCCAAGCTCGACGGGCTCGGCTCCGTGACCGGCCTGCCGCAGATGATGATCTTTCAAGATTCGATGATCATCATCGAATATATCGAGAGCCGGACGCTGGTCGAGCAGCTCGAGCGCCAGGTGAATCTGCGCGAGCTCTATGGCTCGGATCGCATCGATTGGTGGGCGCGCTTCAAAAAGTCGAAGCCGATCGAGAAGTTCACCGATTACTGGAAGAAGATGGCCACGGCGACGATCAGCTTCCCCTCGGGAATCGTCACGCTGACGGTCCGCGCCTTCTCGCCGGCCGACGCCAAGACCATCGCCGACAAAGTGATCGCCGACTGCGAGACTCTGGTCAATGATCTCAATGAGCGGATGCGGCAGGACACTGTGCGGGCCTCCGAGCAGGATGTCGAGCGCGCCGCCGAGCGGCTGAAGGTCGCGCGCGTGAATTTGGAGCGCGCGCGCAATACGGAAGGGCTGATCGACGTCCGCCAGACGAGCAAGTCGCAGAGCGAGGTGCTTTCCGCCGTCCAGATCGAGCTGCTGAAATATCAGCAGGAATATCTCACCCAGTCGCGCTACGTCGACGAGAGCGCGCCGCAGATGCGCGTGATGAAGCGGCGCATCGAATCGCTCGAGAAGCAGATCGCCGGCCTGGAGAGAGAGATCACCTCGCGCGAGCAGCAGGGGATCGACGCGCTAGCGAGCAAAACGCTCTCCGGCAAGATGACGACCTTCGCAAATCTCGACCTCGAGCATAAGATCGCCGAGACGAGCTATCAGATCGCGACCGCCTCGCTCGATGGCGCGCGGCTGTTCGCCGATCGCAAGCTGCTCTATCTCCACCAGATCGAGGCGCCTGCTCTGCCGGAGGACGCGCGCTATCCGCGGCGCTGGCTCTATACGGGCCTGCTGCTCGCCGGCACGCTCACTCTTTACGGCATAGTCGTCGGACTCATCGCCTTTGTGCGCAACCATATGGCCTGAGCGCGCCTCAGCGCTCGCGCGCCACTTGCGTCAGATAGGCCCCATACTGGCTCTTGGCGAATTTCTGCGCGGCGGCGCGTAGCGCGTCGGCGTCGATCCAGCCTTGGCGGAAGGCGATCTCCTCGAGGCAGGCGATGCGCTGTCCTTGCCGCAGCTCGATCGCGCGCACATATTCCGCCGCCTCCAGCAGCGAGGCCGGCGTGCCCGTGTCGAGCCAGGCGAAGCCGCGACCAAGGCGCTCCACATTCAGCTCGCCGCGCTGCAGATAGATATTGTTGAGATCGGTGATCTCCAATTCGCCGCGCGGCGAAGGCTTCAGTTCCGCCGCATATTGCGGCGCGCGCTCGTCGTAGAAATAAAGGCCCGTGACCGCCCAATTGGATTTCGGCGCCTTCGGCTTTTCCTCGAGCGACAATGCGCGGCCCTGCGCGTCGAAATCGACGACGCCGTAACGTTCTGGATCGGCGACGTGATAAGCGAAGACAGTGGCGCCGCGGCGCGATTGCTTCGCCTTGGTCAGCGATTCCGTAAGGCCGTGGCCGTAGAAAATATTGTCGCCCAGCACCAGCACGGAGCTTTGCCCTTCGACGAAGCTCGCGCCGATGACATAGGCTTGCGCGAGACCGTCCGGGCGCGGCTGCGTGGCATAGGCGAAGGAGACGCCCCATTGCGCGCCGGAGCCGAGCAGGCGCTTGAACGCCGCTTCGTCATCGGGCGTCGTGATGACGAGTATCTCGCGCACGCCGGCGAGCATCAGCGCGCTCAGCGGATAATAGATCATCGGCTTGTCATAGACCGGCAGCAATTGCTTGGAGACGGCGAGCGTCGCCGGATGAAGCCGGGTGCCGTTGCCGCCCGCGAGAATGATCCCACGCATCTCATGCTCCTCCATCTGTGGGGCCGGCGAGCAGCCTGTCGACGCAGGCCGCGAGCGATGGGCGCCAGTCGGGCAGAGCGACGCCGTAGATTCGCGAAAGCTTCGTATTGTCGAGGCGCGAATTGGCCGGGCGCCGCGCCGGCGTCGGATAATCCGCCGTCGTGATGCGGCGAACGCGCACTGGCCTGCGACCATGCGCTTCCGCGCGCGCGAAGATCGCTTCGGCGACATCGGCCCAGCAGGCTTCGCCCGCGCCGGTCATGTGAAAGACGCCGCGCAGCTGCGGCGCGCCGTCCTCGCAAAGGCGCTTCGCAATGCGCAATGTCGCCTCGGCTATATCGAGCGCGCTCGTCGGATTGCCAAGCTGATCGGCGACCACGCCGACCTCCGCGCGCGTGTCTCCGAGCCGCAACATTGTGCGCACGAAATTCGCGCCGAATGGGCTGTAGACCCAGGCCGTGCGCAGGATCGTCGAGTTTGGACAGAGCGCCGCGACGCGCCTCTCGCCCTCGAGCTTGGAACGGCCATAGGCGCCGAGCGGCGCCGTCGGATCATCGTCACGATAGGCGTGCGCGGCGGAGCCGTCGAACACATAATCGGTCGAAAAATGAATGAGCGGAACGCCGAGCGCCGTCGCCGCCTCGGCGACATGGCCGGCGCCTTCGCCATTGACGCGCAGGGCGAGCGCTTCTTCCTGTTCCGCCTTGTCGACGGCCGTATAGGCGGCGGCGTTGATGATCGCATCGCAACGCGCATCGGTCAGCGCCGAGCGGACGCTGTCGCGATCCGTCAAATCGAGCTGCGGCCTTCCGAGCGCGAGGATTTGCGTTTCTTCGGAGCCGCGCTCACGCAGAGCGGTGACGATCTGACCCTGCGTTCCAGTGACGGCGATGCGCATGCGCGCGCTCACGCGAATGTATCGGAGAGATCGCGCAGGCGCGGCCAGCGGCGATCCTTCTCCGACAGAATGGCGCGCGCCGGCGCGATCGGCCAGGCGATGTCGAGATCGCCATCGTCGAAGGCGAGGCCGCGATCATTGGGCGCCGAATAGAAATTCGTGACCTTATAGATGACTTCCGTATCCGGCTCGAGCGTGCAGAAGCCATGCGCGAAGCCGATGGGAACGAGCAATTGCCGCCAATTCTCCGCGGAGAGCTCCACCGCGACATGGCGTCCGAAGGTCGCAGACGAGCGGCGAATATCGACAGCCACATCCAATATGCGGCCGCGCGTGACGCGCACCAGCTTGTCCTGCGCGAAAGGCGCAGTTTGAAAATGCAGCCCGCGAATGACGCCCGTCTCGCGCGAGAGAGAATGATTATCCTGCACGAAGCGCAATGGCGGCAGGCCGCTCTCCTGCCAGCGTCTTTCATTATAGCTCTCGGAGAAAAAGCCGCGCGCGTCGCCGAAGCGATCGGGCGTCACGATCTTGACGCCATCGAGCGCCGTGTCCTCGACTTTCATGCTGTCCTCACGCGCGCGTCAGGCGACGCAGCCGAGCCGCTCGCCGCGATAATTGCCGGAGCGTATGGCTTTCCACCATTCTTCGTTTTCGAGATACCAGCGCACCGTCTTGGCGAGCCCGCTGGCGAAGCTCTCCTTGGCGCGCCAGCCGAGCTCGCGCTCGATCTTGGAGCAATCGATCGCATAGCGCAGATCATGGCCCGGCCGATCCTGCACGAATGTGATCAGCTCGCGATAAGAGCCGCGCGCGCGGGGCCTCAGCTCGTCGAGACAATCGCAGATCGCCTGCACCACTTCTATGTTGCGCATCTCCGAGCGGCCGCCGACATTGTAGGATTGTCCGACGACGCCGGCGCGCGCGACGGTGAGCAGCGCCTCGGCGTGATCCTCGACAAAGAGCCAATCGCGCACATTCTCGCCGCGTCCATAGACGGGCAGCGGCTTCTCCTCGAGCGCGTTGAGAATGGTGAGCGGAATGAGCTTTTCCGGGAAATGATAGGGGCCGTAATTATTGGAGCAATTGGTGATGATGGTCGGCAGGCCATAGGTCTCGCGCCAGGCGCGCGCGAGATGATCCGAGCCCGCCTTGGACGCAGAATAGGGCGAGTTGGGCGCATAAGGCGTGTCCTCGCGAAACAGCCCTTCCGCGCCGAGCGCGCCGAACACTTCGTCGGTCGAGATATGCAGAAAGCGAAAGCCGGCGGCGGTCTCTACATCGAGACGGCGCCAATAATCGAGCGCAGCGGCGAGCAGGGTGAAAGTGCCGACGACATTGGTCTCGATGAAGGCGGCGGGGCCGTCGATGGAGCGATCGACATGGCTCTCGGCGGCGAGATGCATCACGACGTCGGGCCGAAACTCCTCGAAGGCGGCAGTGACGGCGGCGCGGTCGCATATGTCGGCGCGGCGGAAGCAATAGCGCGGATCGCCGGCGATGGGCGCGAGCGAGTCGAGATTGCCGGCATAGGTGAGCTTGTCGAAGACGAGCAGCTCATGCGGCGTCGTATCGATGATTCGGCGCGCGACCGCCGAGCCGATGAAGCCGGCGCCGCCGGTGACGAGAATGCGCATCTATCGCCCGATCCGGGCGGCGTTCGCCGCTGTCTCTTGGAGGAGGCGAGAGGGAAGACGCATCCGCGAAAAGCACCTTGTTCCTGATCCTGAGGATTCGCCGCGCCGCCGACGCCGCAAGATTTTCTCTCGCCAATCCGCGCCTATTGAAAGACCGTCGCGCCGGCTGTCAACTCTGACCTCTCGCGGCGCGCCGAATTATGTTTTTTATGCGGCGTTTCTCGGCTCCGCGGGCGGGGACCGGGAGAATTTGGACTCGTTCCAGACTGCTTGCGCAGCGTGTCGGTTTCGCGCTATCCCGCGATAGATCGGGCCGCGACGGATCGCCGGCCGTACAGAAGAGTAGTCGATGTTTCAGCGTCCCGGCAAGGCGGCCTTCGTCTTCATCCTCATAACTGTCGCGCTCGATATGCTGGCGCTCGGCGTGATGATCCCGGTGCTTCCCAAGCTCATCGTGGAGTTCGAGGGCGGCGATCTGAAAAGCGCTTCTATAGCGACGGGCGTCTTCGGTTTCGCCTGGGCCTTCATGCAATTTTTGTTTCAGCCCATGCTCGGCGCGCTGTCCGATCGTTTCGGCCGGCGGCCGGTCGTGCTGCTGTCCAATCTCGGCATGGGGCTCGACTATGTGTTCATGGCGCTGGCGCCCTCTCTGTCCTTCCTCTTCATCGGCCGGCTGATATCGGGCGTGACGGCGGCCAGCGTCTCGACGGCGACGGCCTATATCGCCGACATCACCGAGCCGGAGAAGCGCGCCGGCCGTTTCGGCATGATCGGCGCGGCTTTCGGCGTCGGCTTCATCCTCGGCCCGGCGCTCGGCGGCGTGCTCGGCAATCACGGCTTGCGCTACCCGTTCTGGGCGGCGGCGGCGCTGAGCCTCCTCAACGCCGCCTATGGCTATTTCATCCTGCCGGAGTCGCTCTCCCCGGAAAAGCGCACCGGCTCGGTCCTCTGGCGCAGCGCCAATGTGCTCGGCTCGCTGGATTTCCTGCGCCGCGACCGCTCGCTCGCGCTGCTGGCGCTCGCCATATTCCTTTCCTATCTGGCGCATGAATCGCTGCCGAGCATCTTCGTGCTCTACACGGAATATCGCTACCATTGGGACGCGGAGACGACGGGCTGGGCGCTCGCCATCGTAGGCGTGTCGCAGACCGTGGTGTCCGGCGGATTGGTGCGGCCGGCGGTCAAGCGCTTCGGCGAGCGCGCGACGCTGGTCGTCGCTCTGGCGGCGGGGGCGCTCGGCTTTTCGGCCTACGCCTTCGCGCCCACGGGCGGGATCTTCATGGCGGCGCCGCCGCTCATCGCCCTCTGGGCCATGGCCAATCCGGCCTTTCAGGGTCTGGCCACGCGCTTCGCCTCGGCCTCGGAGCAGGGGCGGCTGCAAGGCGCGCTGTCGAGCCTGCGCGGCGTCTCCGGTATGGTCGGGCCGTTGTTCTTCACGCAGATTCTCTCCCTCTCCATCGGCGCCGGCGACTTTCCGGGGGCGGGCTATTTCGTCGCGGCGCTGCTGCTCGCGGCGAGCCTTTTCGTCGCGCGCAACGCCGTGAGCGGAGCCGTGCAGCCGCCCGCCGTCTGACGTCGCTTTCCGCCGCGCGGCCGCTTATATTGAGGCCGCGCGCGGGTCCTTCGGCCGGCGCTTTCGGAGATTCGCATGAGCTTCATCGCTGCGGCCGTCTATTTCGCCATTCTCGCCTCCGCGGCGCTGGGCGTCTATCTGAAGGCTCGCCAGAGCCGCGCCGCGCGCGCCGATCGCGACGCGCCTCCGCCCGAATTCGCGGAGACGATCACCCCGCAAGAGCATCGCCGCTCCGCCGATTACACGGTCGCGCGCATGCGCCTCTCGGTCGGCGAGACTTTGCTGGACGCGGCGATCTCCGTCGCCTGGCTCGCCCTTCTGCTCGGCCCGCTCTATGCGCTGCTCGCGCAATTCATCGCTCCGGGCCTGACGCTCAGCGTCGCCGTCGTCGTCGCGGTGGCGATCGTCGATCATCTGCTGCGTCTGCCTCTGTCGCTGGTCGAGACTTTCGGCCTCGAGGCGCGCTTCGGCTTCAACCGCACCACGCCTTTCATGTTCCTCCTCGATGAGGCGAAGGGCGCGGCGCTGTGGCTCGTCTTCTTCATTCCTCTGCTCTACGGGCTGTTCTTCGCGGCGCGCTTCTCGCCCGATTATTGGTGGCTGGCGGGCTTCGTCGCGGCGGTGGCGCTGCTGCTGGCCATGACGGTGATCTACCCTTCCGTCATCGCGCCGATGTTCAACCAGTTCACGCCACTCGAGGATGCGGCGCTGAAGGCGCGCATGGAGGAGCTGCTGGCGCGCTGCGGATTTCAGTCGGGCGGGCTCTTTGTGATGGACGCCTCGACGCGCTCCACCCATGGCAACGCCTATTTCTCCGGCTTCGGCAAGGCGAAGCGCATCGTCTTTTTCGACACGCTGCTGCGCAAGCATAGCGCCGATGAGATACTCGCCATTCTCGCCCATGAGCTCGGCCATTATAAATTCGGCCATGTGCGGCAGCGGATTTTCCAGGCGGCGGGCTTTCTTTTCATCGGCTTCGCGGCTCTGCACCTCGCCTTCGAGCGGGGGCTCGGCGGCGCCTTCGGCCTGCCGAATGATCCGGGAATCATTCTCGTCATCGCGCTGACGGCGGCCGCGCCTATTCTGCATCTTCTGTCGCCGCTCACCAATTTCCTGTCGCGCCGGGCGGAGTTCGAGGCCGATGGCTTCGCCAAATCCATTTACGGCGAGGAGCCCATGGTGAGCGCGCTCACCAAGCTCTCGCGCGACAATCTCGCGACGCTGACGCCGGACCGGCTCTATGCGCTGTTCTATTACTCGCATCCGCCGGCGCCGATCCGCATCGCCGCGCTGCTGGAGGCGAGGAGCGCCTGATCTTCAGGCGGCGTGCGCCTCGCCGCGGAAATAATGGAAGTCGCCGCGCGAGATCAGCGCATCGCCGGGCGCGATCTCATGCGGCGCGAGATCGCTTTGTGATCGCAAATGGTCGTAGATGGGGCCGAAATCGCGATAGCAGGCCTCGAGCAGGCGCTCGAATCCATCGACGACGAAATAGCATTGCTGAAAATCGTCGATGACGTAATTGGTGCGCATCACCCGCTCGAGATCGAAGCCGATGCGATTGGGCGAGCTATCCTCGAGCGAGAAGACCGTCTCCGCCGGCGAGGAGAGAATGCCGGCGCCGAAGATGCGCAGCCCCGCAGGCGTCGCCAGCAGCCCGAACTCCACGGTATACCAATAGAGCCGCGCCAGATTGGCGAGCTGGCCGCGCGCCAGCGCCCGCCGTCCGCCCTCGCCATAGGCCTGTAGAAAGCGCGCATAGACGGGGTTCGCCAGCAGCGGCACATGGCCGAAGACATCGTGAAAGACGTCCGGCTCCTCGAGATAATCGAGCTCCTCCTCCGGGCGGATGAAGGCGCCGGCGGGAAAGCGGCGATTGGCGAGATGCTCGAAGAAGACGTCGTCCGGCACGAGGCCCGCGACCGGAACGACGCGCCAGCCCGTCAGCGCCGAGAGCCGCGCGCTCAGCGCCTCGAAATCGGGAACGCCGACGGGCGACAGCGCGAGCGCGTCCATGGCGGCGAGATATTCGTCGCAGGCGCGGCGGGGCAGAAGCTCGGCCTGGCGGGCGTAGAGCCGGCTCCAGCGGTCATGCTCGGCCGCGCTATAGGAGGGCCAATTCTGCTCGATGGTCCAATCGGCGCGGCGGGGCGCGTCGACGAAGCGGTTCTTGCCCTTCTCCATGCGGCCCTCCTTCAGCGAAAGCCGGGTTCTCGAAATAGATAGGCGCGCGCCGGCCTGCCGCAAAGCCGCTCAGCCGGGCGCGAAATGCGCGGTGAAATGGCGCAGGAAGGGCGCCTGCCGCACGATGCGGAAGGGCGGTATGGCGGCGCGCTCGCGGAACACATTCTCGATCGCCTCGATCACATAATCGAAATGGCTCTGCGTGTAGACGCGGCGCGGAAAGGCGAGCCGCACCAATTCGCGCGGCGCCGGCGTCTCCGTTCCGTCTTCCGCGCGGCGGCCGAACATCACGCTGCCCAATTCGACGCCGCGAACGCCGCCCTCGAGATAGAGCGCGGCGGTGAGGCCGACGCCCGGAAAATCCTTCGCCGAAAGATGCGGGCAAAAGCCCGCGGCGTCGATGAACACCGCATGTCCGCCGGCCGGCCGCACGATCGGCACGCCGCGCGCGATGAGGCGGGAGGCGAGATATTCCACCGTCGCATGGCGGTAGCGCTGGTATTCCTCCTCCAGCGCCTCCTCGAGCCCGACGGCGATCGCCTCGAGATCGCGGCCCGCGAGTCCGCCGTAAGTGGGAAATCCTTCCGTCAATATCAGCAGATTGCGAAAATCCTCCGCCCAGCGATCGTCATTGCAGGCGAAGAATCCGCCGATGTTGGCGAGCCCGTCCTTCTTGGCGCTCATCGTCGCGGCATCGCAGAGCGAAAACATCTCCCGCGCGATGTCGATGAGCGCGCGATCCGCATAGCCCTTCTCCCAGAGTTTGATGAAATAGGCGTTCTCGGCGAAGCGGCAGGCGTCGAGCACGAGCGGGATTCCGCGCCGCGTCAGCAGAGCCTTGGCGGCGCGAATATTGTCGAGAGAGATCGGCTGCCCGCCGCCGGTGTTGTTTGTCGCGGTGAGCATGCAGAAGGGAATTTTCTTTCCCTCGCGCTCCAGCGTTCGCTCCAGCGCCGCGAGATCTATGTCGCCTTTGAAATGCGTCTCCGCGTGAATATCCGCGGCCTTTGCGCTGGGCAGATCGAGCGCCGTCGCGCCGACATATTCGATATTGGCGCGCGTCGTGTCGAAATGGCTGTTGTTGGGGACGATATCGCCGGGCTTCAGCCGCGTCGCAGCGAGAATGCGCTCCGCCGCACGGCCTTGATGCGTCGGAAAAATATGCTCGAATCCCGTGATGTCGCGAATGGTCTTCTCGAAGCGTCGCCAGGACCTGCTTCCCGCATAGCTTTCGTCGCCCATCATGAGCGCGGCCCATTGCCGATCCGACATGGCGCCCGTGCCGCTGTCGGTCAGAAGATCGATGGTGATGTCTTCCGCATCGAGCAGGAAAACATTGTAATGCGCGGCCTTCAGCCGCTCCTCGCGCGTGTTCCGCCTTGTGATCGGCAGAGCTTCTGTCATCTTGATGCGGAAGGGCTCGATGATGGTGCGCATATGCCGCCTCCTTCGAGATGCGAAATAGGGCGCGGCGCCAACGCCGCTTTACGTAGCCTCGCCGGCTGTGGCAAAAGCACGGCGCGATAAGAGGAGACCTCATGGCGGCCGACGTCACTTATCCAGCCGCTGCGGCGGCGGGCGTGCTCTCTTTCCTCAGCCCTTGCGTGCTGCCCTTGGTGCCGCCCTATCTCACCTTCATCGCGGGCGCGAGCCTCGAGGAGCTGACCCACGCCGGCAAATCGCGCGCGCGGCGCGATGTGCTCATCGCTTCGCTTCTGTTCGTCGCCGGCTTCTCGACGGTCTTCGTCGCGCTGGGCGCGACGGCGAGCGTCTTCGGCAAAGTGCTGCGCGCCAATCTGGAAATTTTGTCGATCGCCGCCGGCGTCGCCATCATCCTCATGGGCCTGCACTTCCTCGGCGTTTTCAAGATCGGCCTGCTCTATCGCGAGAAGCGCCTCGAGGTCGGCCGTCCGGTCGGGCGTCTCGGCGCCTATGTCATGGGCCTCGCCTTCGCCTTCGGCTGGACGCCCTGCATCGGTCCGATCCTCGCCGCCATTCTCGCCGTCGCCGGCTCGCAGGAGACGGTCGGCAAAGGCGCCGCTCTGCTCGGCGTCTATTCCGCCGGCCTCGGCCTTCCCTTCCTCGCCGCCGCGGCGGCGATGGGGCCGTTCATGGGGTTCATGCAGAAGTTCAAGAAGCATTTCGGCAAGGTGGAGAAGGTCGTCGGCGCGCTGCTGGTGCTGACGGGACTCGCCTTCCTCACCGGCGGGATGCAGAGCTTCTCCTTCTGGCTGCTGCAGACCTTTCCGGGTCTCGCGAATTTCGGGTGATCGCCCATGTCACAGCGCATCGATGAAAATCTCTTCACCGGGCCGATCGGCGCCGAATATCGCATGCTCGAGCTCATCTGCCCCAATGCGGCGCTGCTCGCCCGTCGCGTGGCGGAGCGCGTCGCGCATTGGCGCGAGGGCGTCGCGCTAGAGGTATTGGAGATCGGCTGCGGCACGGGCGTGAGCACGCTGCCGCTCCTCGCAGGGCGCGACGATCTCCATGTCACCGCGATCGACAGCGCCGCCAAAATGCTGGATCAGGCGCGCTCGCATCTCGCGGATTTCGTCGCCGCGGGCCGCGTGCAATTCGTGGAAGCCGACGCGCTGGCCTATCTGCGCGGCCTGCCCGAGGGGAGCGTCGACGTCGTCTCCTCCAATTACGCCGTGCATAATTTCCTCGACGATTATCGCCGGGAATTTCTCGCCGAGATTTTCCGCGTGCTGAAGCCGGGCGGCATTTTCGTCAATGGCGACCGCTATGCGATGGACGACCGCGCCGCGCATCTCTCCGCGACGCAGGCGGAGGTGCGCAGCTGGTTCGCGAAGCTCGGGACGCTCGGCCGCTATGATCTGCTCGAGGATTGGGTCGCGCATCTCTTCAGCGACGAATCGCCCGAGCATGTGATGTATCTGACGCCGGCGCTGGAGCGCATGACGGCGGCAGGCTTCGCCGATGTTCGTGTCGAATATCGCGAAGGCGTGGACACGCTGCTGACCGCGGTCAAGCCGTAACGGGTCCTAGAAAAGAAAAACGCCGGACGTACCTCCGGCCCGGCGTTAGAGCCCGCGGCGGCGTGTAGCCGTCGTTTGCTCTGCGTCTCAACTAGCGCCGCGCCATGACTGGACAATGACAAGAGCGCGGCAATCCTGTGATTGTCGCGCGTGACTTCTGCTGCGGTTGGTCAGGGTGAAGCGCGCTGCGGCGGCTGCGCGCCGTTGTTGCGAAGACCGCGCTCTTACGAGTCTCGCCACGCCGATATCGGCTTTGATTTTAATGGTGGGCGCACAAGGGCTCGAACCTTGGACCCGCTGATTAAGAGTCAGCTGCTCTACCAACTGAGCTATGCGCCCGTCCGTCGCTTCGGCTTGCGCTGAATGAGCGGAACGAGGTGGCAAATACCCAATGACGCCGCTCATGTCCAGCGCTGAAAAGAAAAATCGTCACATTTTCTGTGTCGACCTTCTCCTCGCGGCGCGAGCGGCGCTCTTCGCCTTCAGGGCCGCCATTCCGGCGCGGGCTCGGCGGCTTTCGCCTCCTCATGCGCCGCTGTCTCCTTGGCGACCGCCAGGGCGCGCAGCGCGGCCGTAACGCCTTCGCTGGTCGCCGAGGACAGCAGCAGCAGGGTGGGGCGCTCGGCGGCCCCCGCAGGCCCGGCGGAGGCCATTGCGCGTTTGAGCCGCTCTTTCTGCTTCTTCAAATGTTCTGGATCGGCGGCGTCGATTTTCGACAGCGCGACGATCTCCCGCTTCTCGTCGAGCTCGGCGCCATAGGCCGCGAGCTCGCGGCGGACGATCTTGTAATCCTTGCCCGCATGCTCGCCGGTGGCGTCCACGAGATGCAGCAGCGCGCGGCAGCGCTCCACATGGCCGAGGAAGCGGTCGCCGAGCCCATGGCCGTCATGCGCGCCCTCTATGAGGCCGGGAATGTCGGCGAGCACGAATTCGCGATCGTCCACCCGCACCACGCCGAGGCCCGGATGCAAAGTGGTGAAGGGATAATCGGCGATCTTGGGCTTGGCGGCGCTGACCGTGGCCAGAAAGGTCGATTTGCCGGCGTTGGGCAGGCCGATCAGCCCGGCGTCGGCGATCAGCTTCAGCCGCAGGATGAGCGTGCGCTCTATCCCTTCCAGGCCGGGATTGGCGCGGCGCGGGGCTCTGTTCGTCGAGGTGGTGAAATGCAGATTGCCGAAGCCGCCATTGCCGCCGCGCGCGATGATGGCGGTCTGACCCACCTCGGTCAGATCGGCGATCAGCGTTTCGCCGTCCTCCTCGAGAATCTGCGTGCCGGCCGGCACTTTCAGCACGGCGTCGGCGCCCTTGGCGCCATGGCGGTTCTTGCCCATGCCATGGACGCCGGTCTTGGCCTTGAAATGCTGCTGATAGCGATAGTCGATGAGCGTGTTGAGCCCATCGACGCAGATCGCCACCACATCGCCGCCGCGGCCGCCGTCGCCGCCGTCCGGCCCGCCGAACTCGATGAATTTCTCGCGGCGGAAGGAGACGCAGCCCGCTCCGCCATCGCCCGAGCGAACGTAGATTTTCGCCTGATCCAGGAATTTCATGGCTGTTTCGAACTCATGTCGCTTGCAGCTTCGGGCGCTTGGCGCCGAAGCTCGTCGGAATGGCGCCGCGGCGCAGGTCGAAAAGCTCCACATCGACCTCGCCGCCGCGCGCCGGCGCCGGGAACTTGCCCTGTCCCGCACGGGTGAAGCCCAGCTTCTCATGCACCCGCAGCGAGGCGGCGTTGCTCGGCAGCGCGCTGGAGACGATTCGCTCCAGCCCGGTCATGCCGAACACCATATCGATGAAGGCGCCCGCCGCTTCGCTCATCAAACCGCGTCCCCAATAGGGCCGTCCCAGCCAGAAGCCGATCATGCCCGTCCCGCGCCCATTCGCCCCATGCACGCCGATCACGCCGATCGCCTCGTCCGCCTGGCGCTTCTGCGTCAAGGCGAGGGTGAGGCCGGCGCCGCTGGCGTTCTCCGCGCGCGCGGCGAGAATGAAGCTTTCCGCGTGATAGGACTCATATGGGTGCGGAATGCGCGCCGTCTTCAAGGCGACCTCGGGATCGCCGGCCAGACGGCAGATCGAGCCCTCATCGGCGGCGCGCGGCCAGCGCAGCCACAGGCGTGAGGTCTCCAATCTGAAAATATCGTCGCGGGCAATTTCCGGAAACATCCGAGGCTCCATGGCGGCCGAGTGCGAAAAAGGGCCGAAAAAAGACGAAGGGGAAGCGGGCGTTCCGCTTCCCCTATCGACCCTTTGAGGCCTTTTTCCGGATTTTACGCCTGGAGCGTCGCCTTTATCGCGACTGCTCTCGAGGACCAAACCCGCCGGGGATCGAAACGCCGGCGGATGGTCCTCGCAGATCCTCCGCCTATTCGGCGGCTGCGGCCGCCGGCTCGACGACCGATACCGAAGCGCGGCCGCCGCTGGATTTGAACAGGACCACGCCGTCGACGAGCGCGAACAGCGTGTGATCCTTGCCGATGCCGACATTGCGGCCGGGATGCCATTTCGTGCCGCGCTGGCGAACGATGATGTTGCCGCTGATCACGGCCTCGCCGCCGAACTTCTTCACGCCGAGACGGCGACCGTCGGAGTCGCGACCGTTGCGCGACGAGCCGCCCGCTTTCTTGTGAGCCATTGTTCCCGCTCCTTAAAATTTCACGCCGAGCCGGCGCGGCCGCCGCTCGGGGGGGCCGCGCCGGGCGGCCGCTGAATTGGTGCGCGCGCCGGACGCGCGGCGCGCTTGGTTCTTCTATACGCCGCCGAGCGGCGTTACGCCAAATTCTCAGGCGCCGGCTTCGATGCCGGTGATGCGCACGATCGTCAGGTCCTGACGATGGCCGCGCTTGCGCTTGGAGTTCTGGCGGCGGCGCTTCTTGAAGGCCAGCGTCTTGGGGCTGCGGGCCTGCTCGGCGATCTCGCCGGTGACGCTCGCGCCCGCGACCAGCGGCGCGCCGATCTTGGCGGAGCCCTCGGCGCCGACGAACAGCACCTCGTCGAAGGTGATCTTGTCGCCCGCCGCGCCCTCGAGGGCCATGACGGTTATCGTGTCTCCGGCGGTGACGCTATATTGCTTCCCGCCGGTCTTGATGACTGCGAACATCTGTTTTTCCTGTGTTCGTCCCGGCTCTGGCGACGATGCGCCGGCCGGCTTTTTGGCAGTTGACCGGTTTTGCTCCGCTCCTCGCGCCGAAGCGTCGACGCAAAAAGAAAATCGCGGCGAAACCGCCGCGACGAAGCGGGAAAGCCCTAGACGGGCGCGGCGTCTTTGTCAATCGCCGTCCGGGGCGCCGATTCGGCCGCGGCCTCGATCTTCTGCCGCTCATAGGCGGAGATGATCGACTGCACCATGGGGCCGAAGCGCTCGGCCAGCTCTGCGCAGCGCGTCGAATTGATGAGCTCCACGCCGCGGCGCTCGCTGCGGATGAGCCCGGCCTCCCGCAAAATGCGGAAATGCTGCGAGAGCGTCGATTTGGCGAGCGGCGCCTGCTCGAGAACATTCAGGAATTGCGAGCAGTTCTGCGCGCATTCCGACGCCGCCAGCCGGGTGAATATCTGCATGCGCGCTGGATCGGCCAGGGCGTAGAGAATCCCTTCGACAGTGATCTCGTCCAGACGCGGATGGTGGGGCTTCCTCATGCGCCACGCTAGCACGATTGACATTCATTCAGTAGTTCCGTATTTCAGAACTATTGAATTTAGCGCGAGAGGAGCGCGGACATGGGTCGTCTTTCAGGAAAAATCGCGGTCGTCACCGGCGGCAACAGCGGCATAGGCCTCGCCACGGCGGAGCTTTTCGCCAAGGAGGGCGCGCAGGTCGTCGTCACCGGGCGGCGGAAGGCGGAACTCGACGCGGCGGTCGCTCGCATCGGCGCGAGCGCTGTCGGCGTGCAGGGGGATGTTTCGTCGCTCGAAGATCTCGATCGGCTCTACGCCGAGGTGAAGGAGCGTTTCGGCCGCATCGACATTCTCTTCGCCAATGCCGGAGTCGTCCGTCTCGCGCCGATCGAAGCGGTGAACGAGGCCTTCTTCGACCACATGTTCGACATCAACGTCAAAGGCCTGCTGTTCACCGTGCAGAAGGCGCTGCCTTTGTTTTCCGAGGGCGGAACGATCGTGCTCAACTCGTCGATCGCCAATACGGTGGGCACGCCCGGATTCGGCGTCTATTCGGCGACGAAGGCGGCCGTGCGCTCCTTCGCTCGCACTTGGACGGCCGAGCTGAAAGACCGCAAGATTCGCGTCAATGTCGTGAGCCCCGGCCCGATCGAGACGCCGATCTTCGACACGATGGGCCTCTCCGAGCAGCAGCACGACGAATTGGCGGGGCAATTGGAGACCAGCGTTCCGCTCGGCCGCTTCGGCAGATCGGAGGAGGTGGCCGAGGCCGTGCTCTTCCTCGCTTCCAGCGCGAGCAGCTATGTCGCCGGCGTCGATCTCTATGTCGACGGCGGGATGGTGGCGGTCTGATCGAGGCGTTCTGCATGAGCCGCCGTCGCGCGTCGGGCCGACGCGGCGGCGGCTCTTTCGCTCAAGCGCCGAGATCGCGCCTGATCTCGTCATTCGCCCGAGCGAGATGACGCTCGACGGTGCGTACCGATACGCCGACGCGGGCCGCGATCTCGGCGCTGGTCAGATGCTCGAGGCGTTTCAGCAGAAGTATTTCCCGATAGAGCGGCGGCAGCCGCTCCAGCGCGGCGCGCAGCTTTTGAAATTCCATGAGCGTGGCGATCGTGTCGCCGGAATTCGACTGCTCCGCCTGATCGGCGTCGCGCGCGGCTTCCTCTGCGTAGCGCGCGCGGATGCGATCCCGGCGTATGGCGTCGACCGAAAGATTGGCGGCGATGCGGAAGAGATAGGCGCGCGGGCTCTCGAGCGTGGCGACATCGATGCGCTGCAGCGCATGGAGGTAGATGTCCTGCACCATATCTTCCGACTCTTGCATGCCGACGCGGCGACGCGCGAAGCGGCGGAGCGCCGGCGCATAATCCTGATAGAGCGCGCCGAGCGCTTTTTCCGAGGCGGTCATCGCGCGCCCTCCCGCGTCCCGATGTGAGAAAATCTCGCGGCGCCGCCGCTTGCGGATTTCGTTCTCGGCATTGGAAAATCCCTTCAGAGGGCGGGGCTCCATCGAGCCGCCATTGTTTTTTGAAAAAAAAGCGAAGTCGGGCGCTGCGCGCGAGGAGCGTCGCGCGCGACAAATCTCTGACCGCGCGACAGGGCTCGCGGCGCGACGAGGCGACATGTCACGTCTCGGCGTGCAGCGGCGCGCGAAGGGGAACGAGAATAAGGTCGCGGATGGAGATCAGATTGCGGCGGGCGGCCCGCGCGCGACGAAGACGAGACGCGCGACAAGTGGGCGCGACCGCGCATCGCCTGGACGGCGTGTTGGCGACAGCGCGGACCATGGGGCGATATGCGCCGAGGCGAATGCGCCGTCGAGACAAGAGGAATCATGCGACGCGCAGCCGAGCGCGCAGCAGTCGAGCGTTCGGCAATCATGATCGAGCGGCGGATGGCTCGAGCCCGTCGCGCTCGACGCGCAGGTCGTGGCGCGAGCGAAATGCCCCGGCGGCGGCGTGGCGGAAGGCGTGAGCAGGGATTGAAAGACCAGAATGCAGAGCAGAATCGCCACGTTTTTCGAAACGCGGCAAGACAGGAACAATTGTCCAAAAATGCGCTGCATGGCGACGAAGCTAGCATCGACGCCACAAGAATACAACTAATACGTGTATTTAAAATCTATACAATCAAGCGACGCGCGTCTTCCCTGTCAGGCGGCGCGCCAATGTCCCGCATCCGCGAGGAAGGCGCCGATCGACTCGGCGATATAAGCGATATGCGCCTCGCCGAGGCCCGGATAGACGCCGACCCAGAAAGTGCGGCGCATGATGGCGTCGGTGGCGGAGAGCGCGCCGGCGATGCGATGCGGGCGATCCTTCATATAAGGCTGGCGCAAGAGATTGCCGCCGAACAGCAGCCGCGAGCCGATGCGCCGCTCGGCGAGATGCTGCAGCAGCGCCTCGCGCGCAAAAGGCGCATTCTCGCGCAGCGTCAGCGCGAATCCGAACCAGGACGGATCGCTGCGCGGCGTCGCCTCGGGCAGCAGGAAAACATCCTCATAGGGACGCAGCGCTTCCTTCAGCAGCGCGAAATTGCGCTTGCGGGCCTCGATGAAGCCCGGCAGCCGCTCCATCTGCGCCAGCGCCACGGCGGCCTGCATATCGGTGATCTTCAGATTATAGCCGAGATGCTGATAGACATATTTGTGATCATAGCCGAAGGGCAGATCGCCCGATTGCCACTCGTAGCGCTTCTTGCAAGTGTCGTCCTTGCCCGGCGCGCACCAGCAATCGCGGCCCCAGTCGCGGAAGGATTCGACGCTGCGTCGCAGCACGGAGCGCGAGGTGAACACCGCGCCGCCTTCGCCCATCGTAATGTGATGCGCCGGGTAGAAGCTCAGCGTGCCTATGTCGCCGAATGTGCCGACCTGGCGCCCGTCATAGAGCGAGCCGAGCGCGTCGCAGCAATCCTCGACCAGCCACAGGCCATATTTTTCGGCGATGCGCGTGACCTCGGCGAGATTGAACGGATTGCCGAGCGTATGGGCGATCATTATGGCGCGCGTGCGCGGCGAGATCGCCGCCTCTATGAGATCGGCGCGGATATTATAGGTCGGAAGGTCGACATCGACGAAGACCGGCGTCATCCCATTCTGCAAAATAGGATTGAGCGTCGTCGGAAAGCCGGCGGCGACGGTAATCACTTCGTCGCCGGGCTGAAGCGCGCGCTCTTTCAGCAGTGGCGAGGTCAGCGCGGTGAGCGCCAGAAGATTGGCCGAGGAGCCGGAATTGGCCGTCAGCGCATGGCGGACGCCGATGAACTCCTCCAGCGCCTTTTCGAAAGCCGCATTGAAGCGCCCGGTGGTGAGCCAGAAGTCGAGCGCCGAATCGACGAGCGTCTGCATCTCGCTTGCGCCATAGACCTTGCCGGAGACCGGAACGGCGGAGGCGCCGGGACGAAACTCCGGCGTCGCATGGGCGATCTCGGCATAGCGGCCGACGAGCGCCAAAATCTGCTCGCGCAGCGCTTTTTTCTCATCCGCTATGTCGGCGGGGGCGTGCAGGGCGGCGGCTGCGGGCGGGGTCATATCATTGCTCCGGGCGTGCTCGCGCCGCGCTCAGCGGCGTCCATGCGTCTCTCATAGGCGTCGATCTGGGCGAGCGATGTGGTCGCCACATCCTCGCCGCGGCGGCGGCGCGATTCCCAATCGACGATCGCCTGCAGCGCCTCGAAGATCGACCATTGCGGGCGCCAGCCGAGCCGGCTGCGCGCCTTGGCGGAATCGAGCTTCAGCAAATGCGCCTCATGCGGCTCGTCGCCGCCGCTCTTCGTCCAGCCGGCTCCCTCGCCATAGGCGCGGCAGAGCGCGTCGGCGATCTCTCCCACTGTGCGCTCGCCGGCGGGGTCGGGGCCGAAATTCCAGGCTTCCGCGAAGAGCGCGCCATCGCTCCACAGACGCTCCGCCAGCGTCAGATAGCCGGCGAGCGGCTCCAGCACATGCTGCCAGGGACGCACCGCGCGCGGAAAGCGTATTTGCGCCGTCTCGCCGCGCTCCAGCGCGCGCAAAATATCGGGCGCCAGCCGATCCGCCGCCCAATCGCCGCCGCCGATGACATTTCCGGCGCGGGCCGTGGCCAAAGCAGCGCCGCGTGTGGGGTGATCGTGCGTCGCGAAAAAGGAATTGCGGAAGGAGGCGGCGACGAGCTCCGCGCAGCCTTTGCTGGCGCTATAGGGGTCGAAGCCGCCCATCGCCTCGTTTTCGCGATAGGCCCAGGGCCATTCGCGATTCTCATAGCATTTGTCGCTGGTGACGATGACGATGGCGCGCGCCGAGGGCGCGCCGCGCAGCGCCTCCAGCAGATGCGCCGTGCCGAGCGCGTTGACCTCGAAGGTCTCGATCGGATTGACGTAGGAATAGCGCACGAGCGGCTGCGCAGCGAGATGGAAGACAATCTGCGGCTCGAGCTCCCGCACGGCGCGCGTCAGCCGCTCGGCGTCGCGAATATCGCCGATGACGCTTTCCATCTTCTCATCGAGGCGCGCGAGCGCGAAAAGGCTTGGCTCGGTCGGCGGCGCCAGCGCATAGCCCGCCACATTCGCGCCGAGGCGCATGAGCCATAGTGAGAGCCAGCCGCCCTTGAAGCCGGTGTGTCCGGTGACGAGGACGCGCTTGCCGGCCCAGAAGGAGGCGTTCACGCCCAGACCTTCCAGGGCGCTTCGCCGCCGCTCCACAATTGCTCGAGGAAACGTTTGTCGCGCAGCGTGTCCATGCATTGCCAGAAGCCGTCGTGGCGATAGGCGCGCAATTGCCCGTCGGCGGCGATGCGGGTCAGCGGCTGCTGCTCGAGCGCGGTCGAATCGCCGTCGATATAATCGAGCGCCTTCTTCCACATCACGAAGAAGCCGCCATTGATCCAGCCGCCGTCGCCGCGCGGCTTTTCATCGAAGGAGAGAATGTGGTCGCCGTCCATGGTGACGGCGCCGAAGCGGCCCGGCGGACGCACCACCGTCATGGTCGCGAGCCGGCCATGGGCGCGGTGATAGTCGATCTCGCCCGCAATATCGATATCGGCGACGCCGTCGCCATAGGTGAGGCAGAAGGGCTCGTTATCGGGGAGATAATCTGCGATGCGCTTGAGGCGTCCGCCGGTCATCGTCTCTATGCCCGTGTCGACCAGCGTGATCCGCCAGGGCTCTGCCATCTTGTTGTGGACGATGGTCTTGTTCTCGGCGAGGTCGAAGGTGACGTCGCTCATATGCAGGAAGTAGTTGGTGAAATAGTCCTTGATGAAATAGCCTCTATAGCCGAGGCAGACGATGAACTCGTTGACCCCATGCTGCGAGTAGATCTTCATTATGTGCCACAGGATCGGCTTGCCGCCGATCTCGATCATGGGCTTGGGGCGATTATCGGTCTCCTCGCTGAGGCGCGTGCCGAGACCGCCTGCGAATATTACGGCCTTCACGCGCGGTCTCCTCGAGAATGCGAGGGCGCTCCTCGGCGAATCGGGACGCGCCTTTCATGCAGTCTAGCCGCGCGCCTTGCGCGAGCCTGTCGCTCTTGCCGCCTTCGGCGCGGCGGCCCGGCATCCTCTCGTGCGGGGCCGCACATTATTTTTCGTCGCGGCGGGCGAGGATCGTTCTTCTTCGATCGAGGGCGGGGGCCGCGAATGCGTTGGTGTGTTTGCAAATCGCACGGCATTATCGATTATCGTTCCGCGGATGCGCCGCCGGCGCGCAAGCCGGACGAGGTTCGGATTTCCGCATCCGTCGGTCTCGGCGGCGTCAATTCCTATTCGGACGTGCTGAAGATTCAGCAGCTTCTCCACAAGATCCCGAAGATCAACGGCGGTCCCGCGCCGCTGTTGGCGACAGACGGCATATGCGGACCGCTGACGCGCGGCGCTATTCTCGAGTTTCAAAAGAAACAGTTTCCGGCAAATCCGCAATTCCATGACGGCTGGCGCCCGGACGGGCGCGTCGATCCGGGCAAATGGACGATCGACAAGATGAATGTCATCGCCAATTGGGGCAGCCGAACCGATTTGCTGGAGATCGCGCGGCAACAGGCTCCGCTGGCGCGAGCGCGGGTGATGA
This sequence comes from Methylosinus sp. C49, assembly GCF_009936375.1. GTDB lineage: Bacteria > Pseudomonadota > Alphaproteobacteria > Rhizobiales > Beijerinckiaceae > Methylosinus. Next base: position 1,561,349 of record NZ_AP022332.1, read on the forward strand.
ACGCCCTCCACCGCCTTTCGGTCGTGCGGTCCTCCTACGCATTGCCGAGCCCGCTATTCTCCAATGCGCAGCTGAAGCGCGAGGCGGATTGGCATTTCAAATTCCATAAGGCGGCCTATCCGTTGGACAATATCGACGCGGTGTCGACGATCTATCAGCGTATGAACGCCGCCTTGACCAAATTCATCGCCGGCAGCTTCCCGCTCTTCCAATTGTCGGATCACTATCGCGAGGACGCTCTCGCCTATGCGCATGTGGGCGGATATTCGTTCAGCATCGCAGAAATCGAATCCGGCGAGCAGGGCGCCTACATCTATGTCGCCAATGAGCGGTTCGGCAGCCTCCCGGTCATCATTCACGAGCTGGGCCATTATTGTGGCGGCCGTTTCAAATCCGGGCGCGAGATCGATCACGTCAGCACGCCGCATCCCAAGCCGAATGGCGCGGCGCGCGAAGCGGGACGACACGACTACCGGCGCATGACGCCGCAGGAAGCATTGAGGAATGTCTACAGCTATCAGGTCTACGCTCTGCCGGAGATGGGCTATGGCCCGCCCGAGTCGGGACAGATCTGAGCGCGGCGGCCGGAGCTGGCCGATGAGGCGGCGTCAGGGTTAATCGCCCCTTAACCCCGCCTGCCTACCCTCGGCCGTCACGTCAGCCGAGCGCGCCTGTTTTCGGCGCGCTTCGCTGCATTTTCGAATCGTCGCACGAGTAGGCTCATTCGTCATGATGCGCAGCAACGCATTCCGTCACGTTTCCGAGCCGGTGCGCGAATTCACGGCGCGCCGAGCCGCGGAGCTCGCCGGCGCGGCGCTGATAGCGGCCTCGGTCGCGGCGGCTCTGGCGCTGGTCTCCTGGTCGGCGCGCGATCCCTCCTTCAATCATGCGACCACCGGGCGTGTGCGCAATCTGCTCGGCTCCGGCGGCGCGGTCGCCGCCGATATATTGATGCAGCTGCTCGGCCTCGCGGCGATCGCGGCGATATTGCCGATCGCCGCGCAGGGCCTGCGGCTCGTCACCCAGCGCGCGCTGCACCGGCCGCTGCTGCGCTTCGGCTTGTGGATCATCGGCGCGCTCGCGGCCGCGGCGGTCGTCTCGCTCCTGCCCGTCACCGATCGCTGGCCGCTGCCCACCGGGCTCGGCGGCGTGCTCGGCGACGCCGTGCTGGCGCTGCCGCGCCGCTTCTTCGGCGAATCGGCCGCGGCCATGGCGCTGGTGGCGCTGGTCGGCGCCGGAACCGCCATTCTCGCCCTCACCGGCGCCGCCGGCTTCGGCTTCGAGGCCGCCGCGTCCGCCCATGCCGAGGACGAGCCCGCCGACCGCCGATTCGACGAGGAGGAAGAGGACGACGAGCCCGGCGTCGCCATCGTCTCGCTGGGCGCGCTCATTCACGCCGGCCTCACGATAAAGACACTCGTGACGCGTCGCTTCGCCGCGCTGCTGGCGCGCCGTCGTCAGCCGGTCGAGATCGAGGAGCCGTCCGGTCCGCCTTTGCTCTCCGCCCGCCGCGAGCCGGTCTTCGACGCTTTCTCCTTCGTCCCGCCGCCGGCGCCCGCGCGCGCCGCAGCCGCCGCCGCTGCGCCGCGCGAGGAGGATTACGACGAGCCGCCGCCGGCCTCCGCCCGCGTGATGGAGCCCGTCGGGCCGCTGAAGCAGGGCAAGCGCGTGATGCGCGAGCGCCAGCCGACTTTGTTCGAGAGCCGTAATGAGCACTATCGCTACGAGCTGCCGCCGCTGCTGCTGCTGAGCGAGCCAAAGAAGCAGGCCGCCGCCGCCAAAATCTCGCAGGATGCGCTGGAGCAGAACGCGCGCCTGCTGGAGGGCGTGCTCGAGGATTTCGGCGTCAAGGGCGAGATCATCAATGTGCGCCCCGGCCCGGTGGTGACGCTCTATGAGCTCGAGCCCGCGCCCGGCATCAAATCGTCGCGCGTGATCGGCCTCGCCGACGATATCGCGCGCTCCATGTCGGCGGTCTCGGCGCGCGTCGCTGTCGTCTCCGGCCGCAACGCGATCGGCATAGAGCTGCCCAACCATCGCCGCGAGACCGTCTTCCTGCGCGAATTGCTCGCCTGCGAGGATTTCGAGAAGACCAAGCATCGCCTGGCCATAGCGCTCGGCAAGACGATCGGCGGCGAGCCGGTCATCGTCGATCTCGCGCGCATGCCGCATCTTCTCGTCGCTGGCACCACCGGCTCCGGCAAATCGGTCGCCATCAACACGATGATCCTGTCGCTGCTCTACCGGATGAAGCCGGAAGAGTGCCGCCTCATCATGGTCGATCCGAAAATGCTCGAGCTTTCGGTCTATGACAACATTCCCCATCTGCTGACGCCCGTCGTCACCGACCCCAAAAAGGCGGTGGTGGCCCTCAAATGGGCGGTGCGCGAGATGGAGGACCGCTACAAGAAAATGTCCAAGCTCGGCGTGCGCAATATCGAGGGCTTCAACCAGCGCGTCGTCGAGGCCCAGGCCAAGGGCGAGATCATCACCCGCACGGTGCAGACCGGCTTCGATCGCGAGACCGGCGAGGCGATTTTCGAGCGCGAGGAGATGGAGCTGCATCCTCTGCCCTTCATCGTCGTGATCGTCGACGAGATGGCGGATCTGATGCTCGTCGCCGGCAAGGATATCGAAGGCGCGATTCAACGCCTCGCGCAAATGGCGCGCGCGGCCGGCATTCATCTCATAATGGCGACGCAGCGTCCCTCGGTCGATGTCATCACCGGCACGATCAAGGCCAATTTCCCGACGCGCATCTCCTTCCAGGTGACGTCGAAGATCGACAGCCGCACCATTTTGGGCGAGCAGGGCGCCGAGCAGCTCTTGGGGCAGGGCGACATGCTCTATATGGCCGGCGGCGGCCGCATCTCGCGCGTGCACGGGCCTTTCGTCTCGGACAATGAGGTCGAGAAGATCGTCGCGCACTTAAAGACGCAAGGGCAGCCGCAATATCTCGACGCCATCACCACGGAGGACGAGCCCTCCGAGGAGGCCGTGGAGAGCGCCGCGCCCGGCTCGATGGATGCGGAGGAGGGCGCCGATCTCTACGATCGCGCCGTGGCGATCGTGCTGCGCGACCGCAAATGCTCGACGAGCTACATTCAGCGGCGCTTGTCGATCGGCTACAACAAGGCCGCGTCGCTGGTGGAGCAGATGGAGCGCGAGGGCGTGGTGGGCCAGGCCAATCACGCCGGCAAGCGCGAGATATTGGTGGGCGGCGGGATCGACCGCGGGGCGTTCGATATAGACGCGGCGTGAGCGGCCGTTCCCGGCTGGAGACCTCGATGCAGTGGTGGCTGACGTTATCTGAGATCATCCGCAACCTGGGGTTGCTCGTCGGGGGAGCTATTGGCGTCTATCTGGGCTGGAAGCGAGTGACGGTCGCCAACCGGCAGGCTGAAGCTCAAATGCGTCAGACTGAGTTGACGCGCCGCGATCATGTCGCTGAACTCTTCAACAGAGCCGTTGGTCAATTGCAGGACGAGAAGCTCGAGGTTCGGCTCGGCGCGATTTTCACTCTCGAGCAGATTTGCCGGGATTTCATCGACCTCTCCGGCCCCGTCCTTCAGTTGCTGACTATATATTTGAAGGAGAACCGGGTAGATTATGGGGACGCCGAGCCCCCGGCGGATGTCCGCGAGATCATCCGACTGGTGCGCGATCGGGGAGGACGCGAGACATGACGCAGGCGGCCAGACACGGGAAAGGCCAATTTAAAATCGACCTCGCCGGTGCGTTCATTCGCCGAACGGACCTCAGCAACGCCAATTTGGAAGGCGCCGATCTGAGTCGGGCCGATTGCGCCAATGCAATTTTCCGCGGCGCGAATATGAAGGACGCGGTTTTGGACGGAACCGTTCTGAAGGGAGCGGATCTCACGGGTGCGCGCAATCTCACCAAGGCGCAGATCGCTCGGGCGATCGTCGACGAGAGAACCATCCTCCCCTCCGATCTCGCCGACTGACCGTCTAATTCGATCACGAGCCGCCCTCGGCCGGAACGTCGCCGAACGTCAGGGCGACGCAATCGTTCTCGTCGAATATGATCCAACATTAGCCATATCGCCGTCCTAGTGAGGATGGCGGACGGCTTCCGATCAGCCGCGCCGAAATCGTCCCGGAGCACCAATTCCTGTGAAATCGCCTCTCGCCGCCGCGCTGGTCCTCGCCCTTCTCGCCGCCTCCGGCGCTCAGGCCGTCGAGCAGAAGAAAAAGCCGCAGCCCGCGCCGGCCGCCAAGGCTCAGCCGGCCAAGGCTCCGGCGGGCAAGCCGGCGGCCGCCGTGGCCAAGGGCAAGCCGGGCGCGGCCGACGCCAAGGCGAAGCCGGCGACCGATCCCAAAACCGCTCAGGCCAAGCCTGCCGACCCCAAAGCCGCTTCCCCCGCCGCCAAGCCGCCGGCCCCGGCCCCCGCGCTTCCCGACGCCGCCAAGGCGGCCGCGGGCGCCGTCGCGGTGGGCGGAGCCGCCGCCGCTGTCGCTGTGGCGGCTCAGCCCCAGGCGCCGCTCACACGTGACGAGGCGATCAAGCGGGCCGAGGCCTCGCTCAACTCCTCTCCCGTCATGACGGCCGATTTCGTGCAGATCGGCGGCGACGGCCGACGGGCCGAGGGCAAGCTCTATGTGCATAAGGTCGGGCGCATGCGCTTCGAATATGCGCAGCCGGCCACGATGGAGGTCGTCTCCGACGGCGTGCAGGTCGCCGTGCGCGATCGCAAGCTCAATACGCAGGACCTCTATTTCATCAATCAGACGCCGTTGAAATTCCTTCTCAACGAGAAGGTCGATCTGCAAAAGGACGTGAAGCTCGTCGATGTCGTGATCGACGACGCGGGCGCCTCCATCTCGATAGAAGACAAGGCGACCTTCGGCGGCACGTCGAAGATCAAGCTGATCTTCGATTCCAAGACCTTCCTGCTCAAGCAATGGCAGGTCTCCGACCCGCAGGGCTATGAGACCTTGGTGTCGCTGTTCAACGTCGACCGCAGCAGCGCGCCGGACGCCAATCTGTTCAAGATCGACAAGGGCTCGCTGCTCGATTTTCGTTGAGCGAGCGAGCCCTCGTGAGGCTCACGCGGCTTTCAGCGACGCCATATCGATGACGAAGCGATACTTCACATCGCTCTTCACCATGCGGGCGTAAGCCGTCTCGATCTCCTGCATGGCGATCGTCTCTATATCGGCGACAATGCCCTTCTCGGCGCAGAAATCGAGCATTTCCTGCGTTTCCTTTATGCCGCCGATCAGCGAGCCGGCGATCTGCCGCCGCTTGAAGATCAGCCCGCCCGCCGATGGCGAGGGATGCGGCGTCTCCGGCACGCCCACGAGAGTCAGCACGCCATCGCGCTTCAGCAGAGTCACATAGGCGTCGAGATCGTGAGAGACGGCGACCGTGTCGAGGATGAAATCGAGGCTGCCGGCGCGCGCCGCCATGGCCTCCGCGTCCCTCGAGACCACGACCTCATCGGCGCCGAGCGCGAGTGCGGCCTCGCGCTTGCCCGGCGAGGTGGTGAAGGCGACGACATGCGCGCCGAGCGCATGGGCGAGCTTCACGCCCATATGGCCGAGCCCGCCAATGCCGACGATTCCGATCTTTTTGCCCGGCCCGGCGCCCCAATGCTTCAGCGGCGACCAGGTGGTGATGCCGGCGCAGAGCAGCGGCGCGACGGCGGCGAGCTGCGCCTCGTCATGGCGAATGGCGAGCACGAAATGCTCATCGACGACGATGGCTGTCGAATAGCCGCCGAAAGTGTTCTCGCCGGAGCCGTCGAGCGCGCCATTGTAGGTGGCGACAAAGCCATGCTCGCAATATTGCTCGAGCCCGTCGTCGCAGGAGAAGCAGCGGCGGCAGCTGTCGACCATGCAGCCGACGGCGGCGATGTCTCCCACTTTGAACCGTGTCGCCTCCGCGCCGACGGCGGTCACGCGGCCGACGATCTCATGGCCCGGCACGCAAGGGTAGCGCGTGCCCGGCCATTCGCTGCGCGCGGTGTGCAGATCGGAATGGCAGACGCCGCAAAAGAGAATGTCGATCGCGACATCCTTCGGCCCCGGCGCGCGGCGCTCGATGGAGAAGGGCGCGAAAGGCGCCGTGGCGGATTGGACCGCATAGGCCTTGGTGGGCATGGGTGGGCCTCGGGATTTTCGAAGGGGGGACTCGCCTCGGGCGGAGGCGGTTTCCAATAGCATGTTTCGAGGATCGGGTCGAAGGTGCGGAAGGGCGATCCCCCTCGCCCTCACGCTGAGGAGGCGGCGAAGCCAGCGTCTCGAAGCGCGAGGGACCAGGGGCGGCGCTGCCGGCTTCCTCGTCCTTCGAGACGCCCGCTTCGCGGGCTCCTCAGCGTGAGGAAACCTTTGACCGGCGCCGCGGAACGGGTGGACAAGAGATGTCGATTTCATCGACTATCACTGATGAAGGCGCGGGCGATGATGAAAAATCCTGCCCATCCCGGTGGGCTCATCCGAGACAATATAGAGGAGCTGGGCCTGAGCGTCGCCGAGGCGGCGAAGGGGCTCGGCGTGACGCGGCAGCAGCTCTATCGTCTCATCAACGGGCGTCACGGGCTCACGCCGGAAATGGCGCTGCGGCTCGAGCAGGCTTTCGGCGGATCGGCCGACGCCTGGATGCGGATGCAGATCGCCTATGATCTCGCGCGGGCGCGGGCGCGGGCGAGCGTTTCCATTGCGCGACTCGCGCCGAAGGTGGCGTGAGTTTCGGGAATGCGATCATGGAAGCGCCGATTTTGATTACTGAGCGGCTTCGCCTTCGCGCTTGGCGGGATTCCGATCGGGAACCCTTTGCGGCGCTCAACGCCGATCTTCGCGTTATGAAGCACTTCTCTCGGCCGCTCGACCGCGCGCAGAGCGACGCATTCGCCGATCGCGCGCAAGCGAAGCTCGTCAAAAGCGGGTTCGGCTTATGGGCGGTCGAAGCGCCTGGCGTCGCGCCGTTTCTCGGATTCGTCGGATTGGCCGAGCCGGCCTTCGTCGCGCATTTCACCCCGTGCGTGGAGATCGGATGGCGGCTCGCGCGCCAGCACTGGGGACAGGGCTATGCGACCGAGGCCGCGAGAGCCGTGCTCGATCACGCTTTCCGTGTTCTCGGTTTGTCGGAAGTCGTGTCATTCACGGCGCAGGGCAATCAGCGCTCGCGTCGTGTCATGGAGCGGCTCGGGATGAGTTACGAAGCGAGCGACGATTTCGACTATCCGAATTTTCCAGTAGGGCACGAGTCGAGGCGGCACGTTCTCTATCGTATCAAAAGCGCTGGGGAGTCGGTTCTTCGGTCTCCGTGACAAGATTGCGGGCGACGAATGTCGCCCTCTCACCCCCAAAGCTCCCTCTCCGGCGGATACACCAGCGACCCCTCGTAGCGCAGTCCCGGCTCGCGGTCCTTCGCCAGCAGCAGCGGTCCGTCGAGATCGACGAATTCCGCGCCCTGCGCCACGATCAGCGCCGGGGCCATGGCCAGCGAGGTTCCGACCATGCAGCCGGCCATGATCGAGAAGCCGAGCCGCCGCGCCTCGGCGGCGAGCGCCAGCGCCTCGGTGAGGCCGCCGGTCTTGTCCAGCTTTATGTTCACCGCATCATAGCGACCGGCCAGAGCGGCGAGGCCGATGCGGTCATGCGCGCTCTCATCGGCGCAGATCGGCACGGGGCGGGGGAGGCGCGTGAGCGCTTCATCGGCGCCCGCCGGCAGCGGCTGCTCGATCAGCTTTACGCCGGCCTTCGCGCAAGCTTCGCTATTGGCCGCAAAGTTTTCTTCGCGCCACGCCTCGTTGGCGTCCACGATCAGCGCCGAATCGGGAGCGCCGGCGCGCACGGCCGCAATGCGCTCGGCGTCGCCATCGCCGGCGAGCTTCACCTTCAGCAGCGGGCGATGCGCGGCCTTGGCCGCGGCCTCGCGCATTTCCTCCGGCGTTCCGACCGAGATCGTAAAAGCGGTGACGAGCGGCTCCATTCGCTCGAGCCCGGCGAGCCGATAGGCGGAAACGCCGGTGCGCTTCGCCTCCAAATCCCAGAGCGCGCAATCGGCGGCGTTGCGGGCGGCGCCCGGCGGCAGCAGGGCGGCGAGCGCGTTGCGATCGGCGCCAGCCTCCAGCAGATCGCGCACGCTCTCCAGCTGATCGACGACGCTCTCCACGCTCTCGCCATAGCGGGCGTAGGGCACGCATTCGCCGTGGCCGACGGCGTCGCCGTCGGCGAGTCGCGCCACGACGACGACGGCCTCGGTCTTGGCGCCGCGCGAGATGACGAATCGCCCGGCGATGGGGAAACGTTCGACGGAAATGGTCAGTTGGACGCCCATAGCGATTTTTCCAGTTGAAACAGAGAGACTAGGCGCGTCGCGGCCAGGCTCGCGCTCGACTCTGGCTGCGGCGGAAGTTAAGACGCTGCGGGGCGCGGAGAAAGGGAGCCGCCGGCCCATAGGGCCGAAAATAGGCATGGCCACGGACCTCGACCATACGGCCCGTCTCTCGTCGCGACGCGAGGGCGAGGCCGCGCGCTTCACATTGGGCGGCGAATGGGTGCTCGCCGATTCCGCCGCCCTGGAGAAGGACGCCGCCGGCATGGCCGCCGCCGCCCGCGGCTCGGCTCGCGCTATCGTCGATCTCGCGCAAATCGTCCGGCTCGACACCGCCGGCGCCTGGATCATCGGCCGCGCGATGGACGAGCTCGCCCATGCCGGGGTCTCCGTCTCGCTGGAGGGCGCGCGGCCGGAGCACACGATTTTGCTGCAGGAGACGAAGTTTCGTCCCTTCGAGGCGCCGTCGCGCTGCCGTCGCTTCCTCATCGTCGATATTCTCGCCGATCTCGGCCGCTCCGTCGTTTCGGCGGCGCAGGACGCTTACAGCGGCGTGGGCTTTCTCGGCGAGTTCGTCGTCGCCTCGGCCGTCTCGCTGCTGGCGGCGGGGCGCTTTCGCTTCACCTCGCTCGTCTATCATATGGAGAGCTTCGGCTTTCGCAGCCTGCCGATCATCGCGCTCATCAATCTGCTCGTCGGCGCCATTGTCGCGCAGCAGGGCATATTCCAGCTGCGCCGCTTCGGCGCCGGCGCCTATGCGGTCGATCTCATCGGCATATTGGTGCTGCGCGAGCTCGGCGTGCTGCTCACCTCCATCATGATCGCCGGCCGCTCCGGCTCCGCTATCACCGCCGAGCTCGGCTCGATGAAGATGCGCGAGGAGGTCGACGCTCTGCGCGTCATGGGCCTCTCGCCGGTCGAGGTGCTGGTGACGCCGCGCGTCTTGGCGCTGGTTCTGTCGCTGCCGCTGCTCACCTTCATCGCCGATATGTCGGCGCTGTTCGGCGGCCTGCTGGTGTGCTGGGTCTATGAGGGCATCAGCCCGGCGGCCTATCTCTCGCTGCTGCAGGCGGCGATCGGCCGCAACACTTTCATCGTCGGCCTCATAAAGGCGCCATTCATGGCGCTGGTCATCGGCATGGTGGCCGCCATGGAGGGCATGGCGACCAGAGGCTCGGCCGAATCGCTCGGCCGCCACGTCACGGCTTCAGTGGTGAAGGCGATCTTCATGGTCATCGTGCTCGACGGCTTCTTCGCCATCTTCTTCGCCTCGATCAAATATTAGCCCGATGACCGACCTCGCCTCGCCGACGATCGAAAAGCCCGCCGCGACGCGCGAGACGGTCATTCGCGTGCGCGATCTCTTCGTCGCCTTCGGGCAGACGACGGTGATGCGCGGCCTCGATCTCGATGTCTATCGCGGCGAGGTGCTGGGCTTCGTCGGCGGCTCGGGGCAGGGCAAATCGGTGCTGATGCGCACCATTCTCGGCCTCGTCGACAAGCGCTCCGGCCTCATAGAGCTGTTCGGGCGGGATCGCGACAAGCTCTCCGCCGCTGAGCGCCGGCGCGTCGAGCGGCGCTGGGGCGTGCTGTTTCAGAACGGCGCGCTGTTCTCCAGCCTCACCGTGCGGCAGAATATTCAAATGCCCATGCGCGAGACCGGGCATATTTCGGCGCGGCTGATGGACGAGCTGGCGATGCTGAAGCTCGAGCTTGTCGGCCTGCCCGCGAGCGCGGCGGACAAATTTCCGGCTGAATTATCGGGCGGCATGATCAAGCGCGCCGCGCTCGCCCGCGCGCTCGCGCTCGACCCGGAGCTGGTCTTTCTCGACGAGCCGACCTCCGGTCTCGATCCCATCGGCGCTGCGGAATTCGACGAGCTGATCGCCACTCTGCAACATACGCTCGGATTGACCGTCTTCATGGTGACGCATGATCTCGACAGCCTCTATTCCATCTGCGACCGCATCGCCGCGCTCGCCGAGGGAAAGGTGATCGCCGCCGGGCCGATGGAGGAGATGCTCGCCTGCGAGCATCCTTGGCTGAAGGCTTATTTCCACGGCGTGCGCGGATCGCGCCTCGCCGGCGCGCTCGACGCGCGCAAGACGAATATGCGAGGACGAGAGTAGGCCCCATGGAAACCCGCGCCAATTTCGCCCTCATCGGCGCTTTCGCCCTCGCCGTGGTGTTCGCGGCCTTCGGCTTCGTCTTCTGGTTCTCGGGAGCGAGCCAGACGGCGCAATACAAGACCTATGAGGTGCATTTCTACGGCTCGGTCAGCGGCCTGCTGCGCGGCGGCGACGTGCGTTTCAACGGGCTGAAGGTGGGCGAGGTGACGCAGCTCGCCATTTCCGATCAAGACCCTAGCCGCGTCGACGTGCTGGTCAGCATAGACCGCAAGACGCCGGTGAAGACCAACACGCGCGCGCGTCTCGAGCAGGCCGGCTTCACCGGCGTCTCCTATGTGTCGCTCACCGGCGGCACGCCGGGCGCGGAGGAGCTGCGCGCCAGGGCGGGCGAGACCTATCCCGTCATAGAGGGCGAGCGCTCCGAGTTTCAGAATATTCTCGAGAATGTGCAGAAGCTCTCGTCCACCGCCACGGAGGTTCTCGAGCGAGTGGGCAAATTGCTCGACGCCAATTCGCAGACCATCACGGACACGCTGCGAAACACCGAGAAATTCACCAAGGCGCTGGCCGATAATTCCGGCGGGATCGATTCTTTCATCCATGACATGTCGGAGATCAGCGCCTCGATGAAGCCGCTGCCGGCGCGCATCGACAAGCTTCTCGTCGCGATCGACCCCAAGAAGCTCAACAGCATCGCGACCGACATCGCCGGCGCCTCGGCCAATTTGAAAAACTTCTCCGGCGGCGGATTGAAGCAATACGAGCAGCTCGCCGTCGACGCCCGTAAGACGCTGGAGACGGTGGAGCGGGCCGTGCGCTCGCTGGAGAAGAACCCGCAGCAGGTGATCTTCGGCGCGAGCCCGTCTCTGCCCGAATATCGCGGCAAGTAGAGGCGTTGCTCTTTGATGGCCTGCGACGTTCGAGTAAGCTTGGAATCACTGTGGAAAGCGACGCGGCGTCGCGCGCGATCAGCGGGAAGGATGGATCCATGACGCCGTCGAGAGCGTCGCTCTCCCTCATTCTGCTCGCCGCTCTGGCGCTCGCGGCTTGCGGCGGCGCGCCGCAGCGCGAGAGCTTCGATCTCGGCGGCCCCGGCGATGTGGGGCGCACGCTGGCGCGGCCCTTGCGCGGCACGCTCGCCGTCGCCGAGCCGCAGGCGGTGCAGCCCATCGACTCCGATCGCATCGTCGTGCGCACTGGGCCGAACGAGGTCGCCAATCTCGCCGAGGCGCAATGGGTGGACCGGCTGCCGCGGCTCGTGCAGGCGCGGCTCATCGCGGGCTTCGACATCGGCCGCCGCGCCGGCTCCGTCGTGCGCGCCGGAATGATCGCGGACCATGTGCTCTCGACCGAGATTCGACGTTTCGAGATCGATGTGACGACCTCCGAGGCGGTGGTCGAGATCGCCGCCAGAATGCTCGATTCGCGCGGCGCGCCGATGGGGCAGGGACGCGTCTTCTCGAGCCGCGCGCCGGCGCCCCATTCCACCGGCGCTGCGGCGACGCAGGCGCTGGACGAGGCGCTGACCGCGACCGTCGGCCAGATCGTGCGTTGGACGGCGGCGCAAGTCTGAGCCGGCGCCCGCGACATGAGGCCGTCGCGGGCTCGAGGAAAGACTAGCGCGTCCGCCCTACCGATGATAACTGATCGCGCGATAGGACGAGCGTCGGGCCGAAGCTTCGGGCGAGGGACTTCGGCGGCCCGCCGAATTTGCGCCAGCGGCAGGCGCGCCGACACGTCAACGGAAGAGACAGAGCACCATGGTGAAGACCAGCCTCTACGACCAAGCGAACCGCTATGGCGCCGAGCCCGGCGGCGGCGCTCCGACCAAGGCGAAGATCACTTTCGTCGATTCGCATGGTCAGGCCCGCACGGTCGAAGGCGAGACGGGCTCCACGGTCATGGAGACGGCGCGCCGCAACGACATTCCCGAGATTCCGGCCGAATGCGGCGGCGCCTGCGCCTGCGCCACCTGCCATGTCTATGTGGACGAGGCCTGGGTCGAGAAAGCCGGCAAGCCGTCGCAGATGGAAGAGGACATGCTGGACTTCGCCTTCGACGTGAAGCCCAATTCGCGCCTCAGCTGCCAGATCACCGTGCGGCCGGAGCTCGACGGCCTCGTGGTGACGACGCCTTCCCAGCAGGGGTGAGGGCTCCGAAGCCGCCGAATTCGACGGACGAGAACGCCGCCCCGCGCGGCGTTTTTTTTCGTGTTCGTTTCGACCTCCCGAAGACATTTGCATGACGGCGCGGATGCTATAGACCATGGCCGTGAAGGGATCGGGTTTCGGCCGGGTTGGCCGGCCCGTTTCGATGGCGGCGGCCATGGTCGATCGAAGCGCGCTCGGCGCATTTCGGTCCGACGCCGAGTCGCCCCGCCCTCGCGAAATTTCGTTTTTTAGAACGCGGCGAAGGATGGACAATGAGTGAGACAATCGAGACCGACGCGCTGATCGTCGGGGCCGGCCCGGCCGGTCTGTTCGCGGTTTTCGAATTGGGCCTTCTCGATATTCGGGCTCATGTCATCGATATTCTGCCGCGCGCCGGCGGCCAATGCTCGGAACTCTATCCAGAGAAGCCGATCTACGACATTCCCGGCCATCCGCTCGTCACCGGCCAGGGCCTCACCGACAATCTGCTGGAGCAGATCAAGCCTTTCAATCCGACCTTCCATTTCAACGAGATGGTCGAGACGCTGACGCCCACGGGCACGCCCGAGCAGCCCTCCTTCGAGGTGACGACCGACGCGGGCACGAAGTTCAAGGCCAAGGTGGTTTTCGTCGCGGCGGGCGGCGGCTCCTTCCAGCCGAAAAAGCCGCCGATCGCCGGCATCGACGCTTATGAGAACAAATCCGTCTTCTATGCGGTGCGCCGCATGGAGGATTTCCGCGACCGCGACGTCGTCATCGTCGGCGGCGGCGATTCGGCGCTGGATTGGACGCTCAATCTGCAGCCCATCGCCAAGAGCCTGACGCTCGTCCATCGCCGCGACCAGTTCCGCGCCGCGCCGCATTCGGTCAATGCGCTGCAGGAGCTGATCGCCGCCAAGAAGGTGGATTTCCGTCTCGGCCAGGTCACGGCCATCGAGGGCGCCGACGGCGAGCTCTCCTCGGTGACGATCCGCGGCAATGACAATGTCGACACTGTGGTGTCCGCGCATCGCATGATGCCCTTCTTCGGCCTGACGATGAAGCTCGGCCCGGTGGCGGATTGGGGTCTCAACCTGCACGAGAATCTCGTTCCCGTGGACACGGAGAAGTTCGAGACCAATCACCCCGGCATTTTCGCCATCGGCGACATCAACACCTATCCGGGCAAGCTGAAGCTCATTCTCTGCGGCTTCCACGAGGCGGCTCTGGCCGCGCAGAAGGCGCATCGCTACATCTTCCCGGACAAGAAGCTGCTGTTCCAATACACGACGTCCTCGACCAATCTGCAGAAGAAGCTCGGCGTCTGATCGCCGAGCCTCGTCCTTTGGTCGCGCGCGGAGGAGGGGCGAATGTCATCGCAGGCTTGGGGTGAAGTCGACGCCTATATCGCCGATCGTCTCATTGGCGCCGACGCCGCTCTCGATGCGGCCCTCTCCGCCAACGCCGCCGCCGGCCTGCCGGCGATCGACGTCTCGCCGCCGCAGGGCAAGCTGCTGCATCTGCTGGCGCGCTCCATAGGGGCGAAGCGCATTCTCGAGGTGGGCGCGCTCGGCGGCTATAGCACCATATGGCTGGCGCGCGCTCTGCCCGAGGGCGGCCGGCTGGTGACTTTGGAACTCGAGCAGAAGCACGCCGATGTCGCCGCCGCCAATCTGGCGAAGGCGGGTCTCGCGAGCCGCGTCGAGATTCGCGTCGGCGCGGCGCTGGACACGCTGCCCAAGCTCGCGGCGGAGGCAGCCGGTCCCTTCGACCTCGCCTTCATCGACGCCGACAAGCCCAATAACGCCAATTACTTCGCCTGGGCGCTGGCGCTCGCGCGGCCGGGGAGCCTCATCATCGTCGACAATGTCGTGCGGGAGGGCTCTGTGCTCGCCGGGACGGACGCCAACGCCGCCGGCGCGAGAGCGCTGTTCGAGGCGATCGCCGCCGAGCCTCGCGTCACCGCGACCGCGATTCAGACGGTCGGGTCCAAGGGCTGGGACGGCTTCGCCATCGCGATCGTGAACGGCTGACGCGCGTTCCCGACGGATGCAGAAGGCGCGCCTCTACAGCGACCAGAGGGTCGGCTATTGGCGGAAGGGGATGCGCGAGCTGAATTTCGGCGATGCGCTGTCCGAGATGCTGTATCGTGCGCTGACCAAGCGCAACATGCGCGACCGACGCGCCGGACGCTACAAGCGCGACTTCGACGTCGTTCGCTTGATCGGCAGCGTCATTTCCGATCATCAGATCGAGATCGATCTCACCCATTCTCGCGCCGATCGCGCGCCGAAGATCGCCTTTTGGTGCTGCGGCAAGCGCGACCCGCATCCGCTGAACGAGGAATTGCAGCGTCATTGCGTCTTTCTGGGCGCGCGCGGACCACTCACGCGCGATGCGTTGGGCCTGCCGGCGGAGACGACGCTCGGCGATCCCGCATTGCTGCTGCCCTTGCTCTATGCGCCGCGCATCGATCCGAGCCTCGCCGACAAGGCGATCTGCGTGCCGCATTTTCTCGAGCCGAAAACGGATCGGCAACTGATCGAGGAAACCGGCGTCGATCTCGTCGTGCGGCCGAATATCGCCGCGAGCCTGGACGCCATTCGGCTGGCGATCGACCAGATCGTGAGCGCGCGCTTCGTGCTCTGCGGCGCTCTGCACGCCGCTATCCTGCGCTGCGCCTATGATCTCCCTTTCGGCTATTTCGACAGCGGCTATGTCGATGTTCCGTTCAAATGGGACGATTTCGCCGCCTCTGTCGGCGTCAGCGCGCGCTTCGCGTCGAATCTGCCGCAGGGTGAGGCCTTTTATGCGGAAGATTTCGACGGAAAAATCCGCAAGCCCGATCTTCTGGCGATTCTCGCCTGCGCGCCAATCATCGTCCCCCGCGCCCTGCGCAGCCGCGCCAAAGAGCTGAAATAAAATCAATATCCCTGAAACGCCGAGGGCGGCCTTTCGGCCGCCCCGCGTCTTGGAGTTCTGTCGGCGTCGACCGCTCAGGCGTCGGCGAGCGCCCGGTCGCGGGCTGCGGCGCCCTTTTGGACCGGCTCGCCGGCGGCGTCGAAGAAGGAGGCGTCGATCTGGCGGCCTCTCTCGTCATAGCGCCAAGCGATCTTGGCGACGCCGAGGCCCTTGCGCAGGGTCGGCTTGCCGTCGGCGTTGAAATAGGCTTCCTCGACCTTATTGCCGCGCTCGTCATAGTGTCGGGCGACACGCGCCGCGCCTATGCTCTTGCGCTTAACGGGGCGGCCGTCGGCGCCGAAATAAGTCTCCAGCACCTCGATCCGCCGGCGCGCCGGCGGATTGGACTGGTCCTGAGCGGGCGCGGCCGCAGTTCGCGCGGCGCGCCGTCCTTCACGGGGAGCAACATCATAATCCATTGTCTCGACTCGGCCTCTCGAGCGATTTTCGAGTCGATCCCCGCGCATCGTGGCGCATGCAGAATCGATCGCGAATTCGCTTTTGTCTTCTGATGGATGCGCCTTCACTCCGCCGGGGGCGAGAGCGGAAAGGCGCGCCAGCGGCGCAGCCTCGTGGCTGCGGTCAGACGGCGAGGACGGGCGGAGCGCGCGCTCCGACAGGAAGTTGGGCGAGACGTTTATGGCCGCTGGATTCGCGCAGAGGCAGGAGAATTCCCGCCTCGGGCGCGTGCGGCGGCTCGAGCTCGGCGAAGCCGCCGATGACGCCGCCGTCGAGCCCCGTGCAATGCTGGACGCAGCAGGCGTCCAGTCCGTGCGCGGGTGCGCGCGGACCCTGCGATCGCTCGTCCACCGCTTTGGCGGTGACGCAGATCGCGCTGCCGAGGGCGCTCTGTCCGGCGCGAGCGCCGATGACGAGGCCCGCGGCCAGTCCCTGCAGCACGAGCAGATAGGCGACGAGCAGCGTCGCCGCCGTCTGTCCATACTGCCGAGATTTGTCGCTCTGCTGGGTCACGATCGCTCCAAGATAGGCGGGCCTCGCGACATGGTCAATGGAGCCTCACCGGGCTGCTCTTGGAATTTGCTGAAAATGCGAGGGTTTCCGGCCAAAAAAAGTCCGCGGCGCGCTGTGCCGGCGATTTGGCTGCTGGGCAAATCTCGAATTGCGGAGCGGAGGCGACTGTTCTATTCCTAGCTATAGGAATGAGGTCCGCCAATGGCTGAGATCCTGACGCATGCGCAAATCTGGGCGGCGCTGGACGCGCTCGGCGAGCGCTACGGCCTCACCGCCTCCGGCCTCGCCCGCAAGGCCGGGCTGGACCCGACGACTTTCAACCGCTCCAAGCGGCAGACCGCCGATGGGCGGCTGCGCTGGCCCTCGACCGAATCGATCGCCAAGGTTCTGCAGGCGACCGGCGCGAGTCTGGACGAGTTCATGTCTCTGGTCATGGCCAAGGGGCAGCGGCCGCCGCGCAGCGCCCGGCCGCTGATCGGCCTCGCCCAGGCGGGCGTCGGCGGCTATTTCGACGACGCCGGCTTCGCCACCGGCACGGGCTGGGACGAGATCGACGTCTTCGCCGACGCCGACGAGCACTCCTACGCGCTCGAGATTTCCGGCGACTCCATGGCCCCGCTCTATCGCGACGGCGATATCGTCATCGTCTCGCCGGCCGCGCCCGTGCGCCGCGGCGACCGTGTGGTCGTGAAGACCACCTCCGGCGAGGTGCTCGCCAAGGAGCTGAAGCGCCAGACCGCCCGCACGGTGGAGCTGAAATCCTTCAACCCCGCCTATCCCGACCGCGTCCTGCCCAAGGAGGAGGTGAGCTGGATCGCCCGCATCCTCTGGGCGAGCCAGTAACGATAGGTGCGCCCGCCGAGCGGGATTCCTCGAAAGGCCAATTTCATGAATAAATATGTGTCCGCCACAATATTCATGCTGATGGCCGTATATCTCCTCTTATCCATGATCGGCGAGGTTTATCGCCATCATGAGGTCGAGCGATTGATCGCAGATCGGCGTCTTGTCGAATGGGGAGTGTGCTACGCGAGTATGCCGACATATTTGGCATGTGGCGTCGGCTATGCGATCTTGCCCGTCGCGATCGTCGCCGTGTCGCTCTATCGGAAATTCGATGTCGACATTCGTGTTTCCGTGTCGATGCTCGCGCTATTCGTGTCGGCGCATATGCTGGGTTTTGTCATGATGAACGACTAGGCTCCTTCACCGCGGGACCGAGCGACACGGGTGATCACGTCGTTATTTTCACGCGGTCGAGATACGCTAGATTGCCATTCGACAGGATGAGCCGCCAGCGCTCATCCTCCAGCAGCAGAGGAGCGCGAATGTCTCTCGCCAAACGCAACGCCGTCGTCACCGGCTCCACCAGCGGCATCGGCCTCGCCGTCGTCCGCGCCCTCGCCAAGGAGGGGGCCAATGTCGTCCTCAACGGTTTCGGCGACGCGGCCGAGATCGAGAAGGAGCGCGCCGCGATAGAGAAGGAATTCGGCGTCACCGCCATCTATGACGGCGCCGACATGACCAAGCCGGAAGAAATCGAGGCCATGATCCACAATGCCGAGGCGAAGCTCGGCTCGGTCGACATTCTCGTCAATAACGCCGGGATCCAATTCGTCTCGCCGATCGAGGATTTTCCGATCGAGAAATGGAATCAGATCATCGCGATCGATCTCTCCTCGGCCTTCCACACGATCCGCGCGGCGACGCCGGGCATGAAGAAGCGGCGCTGGGGCCGCATCGTCAACACCGCCTCGGCCCATTCGCTGGTCGCCTCGCCCTTCAAGGCCGCCTATGTCGCCGCCAAGCACGGCATAGCCGGGCTCAACAAGGTGGTGGCGCTGGAGCTCGCCACTTACGGCGTCACCGCCAATTGCATCTCGCCCGGCTATGTGTGGACGCCTCTGGTCGAGAAGCAGATTCCCGACACGATGAAGGCCCGCAACCTCACCCGCGAGCAGGTTATCAACGATGTGCTGCTGCAGGCGCAGCCGACCAAGGAATTCGTGACCGTCGATCAGATCGCGGCGCTGGTCCTGTTCCTGTGCTCGGACGCCGCGGCGCAGATCACCGGCTCCAATATCTCCATAGACGGCGGCTGGACTGCGGGATGACGGAGAAGAAGAAGGTCACTCTGGCCTTGCAGGGCGGAGGCGCGCATGGCGCCTTCACCTGGGGCGTGCTCGACGCTTTTCTCGAGGATGCGCGGCTGGACGTCATCGGCATCAGCGGCGCCAGCGCCGGCGCGATGAACGCCGTCGTCTATGCCGATGGATTGCGCGAGGGCGGCCCAGCGCGCGCCCGCGCGCAGCTCCAGGAGTTCTGGCGGACGGTCAGCCTCGGCGGCGAGCTCAGCAAGGCGCAGCGCGAGCTCTGCGACATGGTGTTCGGCTTCTGGGATCCGTTGAAGCTGCGCAAGACGATCGCCCACAACGCCGCCAATTATTTCTCGCCCTATGAGTTCAATCCGCTCGACATCAACCCGCTGCGCGATCTCATCGAGGGGCTCGTCGATTTTGCGGCGTTGCGCGCCACCGACGATCTGAAGCTGTTCATCTCGGCCACCAATGTGCGCACCGGCAAGGTGCGAATCTTTCGGCGGCCGGAGCTCACCATAGACATGCTGATGGCCTCCGCCTGCCTGCCCACTCTGTTCCAGGCGGTGGAGGTGGAGGGCGAGGCCTATTGGGACGGCGGCTATATGGGCAATCCGGCGCTGTTTCCGCTCTACACGGAGACCGATTGCCGCGACATTATTCTGGTGCAGATCAATCCGGTCGAGCGCGACGAGATTCCGCGCACCTCGCAAGAGATCATGGACCGGCTGAACGAGATCACCTTCAACGCCTCGCTCCTGCACGAGTTTCGCGCCATCGACTTCGTGGCCCGTCTCATCGACGCCGGACGGCTGAAGGGCACGCATTATAAGAAGGTGCTGCTGCATCTGGTCGAGGGCGGCGCGGCGATGAAGCGCTTCGGCGCCGACACCAAGCTCGACGCCGATTATGATTTCCTGCGCTCGCTGTTCGATATCGGCCGCGAGGCGGGCAAGGCGTTTCTCGACGAGCATTATGACGCCATTGGCGTCACGGGAACGGCGCAATTGAAGGAGCAGCTCGTCTGAGCGGGCCATTGCTCGCCGGTCTTTTTTGCAGAGAACCGCTCCGTGCCGCCCGCGGGCGCCGCGGCAATCGGCGGGTCGTGGCAAAGATCGGCCACATTTCTCTCTATTCCTGGTGGAGCGCGGCGAAGGCCGCAGTGGAAATTTCACGCCGATCGCGGCCTTCGCGAATATTCGCGAGGGCCGCGATCGGCGAAAATCGCGAATGATGGCGTGAGCGCCCTGGGCTTTGGACCGGCGCGCCGACGCAATCGGAGGATTGGAAGATGAACGCGCCCGCCGACGAGAAGCTCATCGCCGAGTTCGAGCAATTCAAGGAGCTGTTGCGTCACACCGGCCCGCAGCCGGTGGAGGAGGATGCGGCGCATCTTCGGCTGGATCATCCCGCCGATCCGCCGCCGGCCGCCGCCGCTTCGCCGGAGGCCGTGCGGGCGCCGAGCGAGGTCGATCGGCAGATGCGCGCGCGGCGCAGGCCGAAGGCGGAGGATTCTAAGAGCGCGCGCGGCGAGGTCCGTCGGCGTGGGCGCGGATGGCTGATCGCCGCCGCCATCGTTATTCTCGTGGTCGGCGCAGGCGCCATTGCGATGGTCTTCATGCCCGGAGATGTGGAGGACGAGCCGGTCGTCTCGTCGGCGACCCAGCGCGACTCCATCGATCCTGCCGAGCCCGCCGCCACGGACGCCGCCGAGGGGACCAGCGCCGCCGAGCCGGTCCCCGCCGCCGCGGAGGCCGCGCCCGAGACGGAGGCGCCCGCCGCCGCCGTCGATGAGCCGGCAGCCGCCGCGCCCACGCCGGCGCGCGCGCCATCGGCTCTGCCGGAGGGGGCGCTGAGCCCACCCGCCGCCGACGCCGTCCCGCTCACCACTCCGAATGCTGCGCCGATTCGCGTCATTCCGACGCCCAAGGCGCCGCCGCCGGCCGCGCCGGTCGCCGTCGAGCCCGTGGTCGCCGAGCCTCCGGCGCCGGAGCCCGTGGTCGCCGCGCCGCCGCCGGTCGCCAAGCCGCACGTCGCCAAGCCGGCGGCGCAGCCCGCCAAGCCCGCAGCTCAGGCCAAGCCGCCCGTTGCTGCTCCGGTCAAGCCCACCGCACAGGCGAAGCCCCTCAAGCCGAAGCCCGAGACCAAACCCGGGGCGGCTCCTGCCGCGGCCGCTCCCATCCCCGCGCCGGCTGCGCCCGCTCCCATGGCGGAAGCGCCGGCCGCCGCACCGCCGCCGCCCGCCCCGCCGAGAGAGCAGCCCGGCTTCATGGAGCGCGCGGTCGATACGGTCACTGGCGCGGTCGGCGATCTCGGCCGCATGGCGACCGGCGTCATTCCTTGATGGGAAAAGGCCGCGTGGGCTCAGGCCACGCGGCGATCGGCGCGTCGGCGGCGTAGCAGCTTGGAGGCGTCGCCCATGGTCATCGCCTTGCCGAAATAAAAGCCCTGGCCGATCTCGCAGCCATTCTCGGCGAGGCGTCGCAGCACCTCCACGGTCTCGACGCCCTCGGCGACCGTCGTCACGCCGAGATGCTTCAGCAGGCTCAATATGGCGTCGACGATTCTGCCCGCCTCTTCATCGTGCTGCATGGCCAGCACGAAGGAGCGATCGATCTTCACCTTGTCGAAATGAAAGGCGCGCAGATGATAGAGGCTCGAATAGCCCGCGCCGAAATCGTCGAGAGAGATGCGCACGCCTTCCGCCTGCAGCGCGGCGAGCGTCGCGCGCGCAGTGTCGACATCGTCGATGAGCGCGCTCTCGGTGATCTCGACGTCGAGACGCGAGGGCGGAAACTTCTCCTCCTCCAGCGTCGACAGCAGGCGTGAGGCGAGCAGCGGGTCTTTCAGCTGCATCGGCGAGACATTGACGGATAGTCGCACCTGCGCGCCCCATTGCAGCGCCTCGCGGCAGGCGCGCCGCACCACCGACCAGGTGAGCTCGGCGATGACGCCGATCTGCTCGGCGAGCGGAATGAAGACGTCCGGCGGGATCGATCCGAGCTTGTCGTGCGTCCAGCGCGACAGCACCTCGAAGCCATAGACATTGTTGTCGCGCAGATCGACGAGCGGCTGATAGTAAGGGCGGATGTCGCCGGCGGCGACGGCTTTCTTCAAGGCGGATTCGAGCTCGGCGCGCCGGCGCAGATCCTCGTCCATGCTCTGCTCGAAGAAGCGGAACCGGCCGCGCCCGTCGCGCTTGGCGTGATACATCGCAATATCCGCGGCGCGCAGCAGCGTGCTGACGTCGAGACCATTCTCTGGACACAGCGAGACGCCGATGCTGGCGCTGAGCTCCACGCGCCGCTCGCCGATCTCGATCGGCTCCGCTATGGCGGAGAGCGCGCGGCCGGCGACGCGCATCGCCTGATCCATATGCGTCGCCGGAGTCATCTCCATCAGAATCGCGAATTCGTCGCCGCCCAGACGCGCGACGACGTCGCTCTTGCGCGAGGCCTGGCGCAGACGCCGCGCGATCTCGCAGAGCACGGCGTCGCCGAAGCGATGGCCCTCGAGATCATTGATCGGCTTGAAACGATCGAGATCGACGAAGAGCAGCGCGCAGGCCGTGGCGCCATCCTCGACGCGCTCGATCGCGGCGTGCAGATCGGCGACCAGCATGCGTCGATTGGGCAGGCCGGTGAGCGAATCCTGACGCGCGAGAATTTGCGCATGCTCCTGCGCCGCGCGCGTCGCCTCATGCGCGCGCTCCAGCGCCTGCGCATTGGCGCGGAACACGTCGAGCGATTTCGCCATGACGCCGATCTCATCGTCGCGGCCGATCTCGGGGACCGCGACATAGCTCTTCCCCTCCGCCAACTCGGTGAGCGCGGCGGTGATCGCCGCGAGCGGGCGCGTGATCCGCTCCTTGACGCGAAACAGCAGCCATGCGGCCAAAGCGAGGGCGAGCGCCGAGGCGAGCATTGTGACCTTCAGAGCGCCTTCGGTCACGCGCGCGGCCGTCTCCGCCTCCGCATGCGCGGACCATCTGAGCTCGTCGATCGCGGCGTCGGCGGCTTCGTCGGCTACCCTATAGAGCTGGTGCAGAGCAGTGACGCCGCGCGTGGCTCGGATCGCGGCGACATCCGGCTCCTTTGCGATCCAGGCGTCATGGGCGGCGAGATAGGCGGCGAGCGCCGCGCTGAACTTGGAGAGGTCGGGACGCGGTTCCGCGCCGAACAGCGCGAAATAGTCGCGTTGAAGCTCTTCGACCACGATGCGATGCTCGGCCGCCTGCCGCTCCGCGGTGATGCGTTCTTCTTCCGTCTCCGCCAGCCCGCGATAGGTCTCCTGGATTCTGAACTCCGAAATCCGGTCGGCCAATTCGCTGAGAATGCGCGTTCCGTCGATCCATTTCGACGCGAGCGCGTCTGTCTTGGCGTCGACGACGCGCAAGCTCTGCGCGGAAAGCAGCGCCAATCCCAGAACGATCGCCAGAAAAGCGCCGATGAACAGCGCCAATTGGGCTTGCAGCGAGAAGCGAAAGCTCGTCATGGAGCGCGGCCGAGGCGGTGAATTTGTCTCATCGACAATGATAATTGTAATATGAGCGGCGTATGTCCAGTTGCGCCGGGCGCTATCGCGAGCGATCGATTGTCGCGGGGGCGGCGTCGTAGCCTTGTTCCAATAGCGCAGCCGAAGGATAGGCGCGCCGCGCTTTCGCCTGTGTCAGATAGAAGCGCTCGCCCTCGCGATAGGCCGCGTTTCCGCTCACCACCTCGAACTCGCAGAAGGCGCGCGCCTCCTGCGGCGCGGCCAGCAGCCGCACGCTGCGCGGCAGCAGCGCGAAGCCTGCGCCATCGTCCTTCTCCAATATCGTCAGCAGAGCTTGCATAATAATCGCCCCGTTCTCGTCACACTGACGCATATGGCGCGGAGCTGCGGGGCGGTCCAATTGTCAATTTCGATTCCATGATGCATTTCTCGCATCATGGAGTTGCAGTGGATCGACGATTTCCTGGCGCTCTGCCAGACGCGCAATTTCACGCGCGCGGCGCAGGCGCGCGGCACGACGCAATCCGCCTATAGCCGCCGCATGCAGCGGCTGGAGGAATGGCTCGGCGCGCCGCTGTTCGATCGCGAGCGCCGCCCGGTGACGCTGACGCCCGCGGGTGAGGAGTTTTTGGCGCGCGCGCATCGCCTGCGCGACGAAATCTACGACGCGCGCCGCGCCGTGCTCTCCGTGTCCAGCCATTTGGAGAAGGCGCTGCGCATCTATGCGACCAACACTCTGGCGGCGACCTTTCTGTCGCCGTGGTTGATAAAAAATGAATTGCGCAATTACTCCGTCGTCGTCGCCTCCGTCTCCGGCTGCGTGGAGGCGGTCAAGCGCGGCCATGGCGATCTCGCCATGATCCCCGATTTCGGCGACGCCGATCATCTCGCCGGGCTCGCGCTCGAGACTATCGGCGAGGATCGGCTGATCCTCGCGCAGCGCCGCGGCGGCGAGAAGGCCGTGGCGCTGGAGGGCGACGCTCTTATTGGACGCCTCATGGTCTATGCGCCGGGCACGCATTATGGCGCGCGCATCGCCGCCATGCTCGCCGCGCATGGAATTCGAATGCGCGATCCGCCGATCTGCGAGAGCGCGTCGGCGGAAGCGCTGCTGGCGCAGGTCGAGGCCGGGCTCGGCGCCGCCTGGATTCCCGCCATTCTCTTGCGCGGCGAGAGCGTCGCACGCTGCCCGCTCCCCGGCTATTTCGATATCGCCTATAAAATTCTTTTGGCGCGCGCGTCCGCGCGCGAAGACGCCTGAGCGCGGCTATTTCTGATCGAGATAATCGAACACGACCTCGCCCAGCGCGAGCGTGAGATCGGCGGTGAAATGCGTCGCCGAAATAATCTCCCGCACGGGCAGGCGGGCGACGTCGCAGGCGACATGCGGATGCAGCGCGAGCGCCGCCGGCGAGGCCCAGGCGCCTTTCACCACGACATCGGTCATATGATAGCGCACCAGCTCCAGCACGCGCGGCGAGCCGTCGACATGAGGAATGATCTTCAAAAGAAAATTCGGCTGCTGAATCGCCTCGGCGATCGGCGCCGTCTCCAATATGCGATGCTTATAGCCGACCGAAGCCTCGACGCAGAGGGCGGGGCCGTATTTCAGCGTGCAGAGAATGACGTCGCCGTCATGCTCGATCTTGGGCGAGGCGAGCTTTTTGGGAAAGCCCCACAGCTCGCGGCCGCCGGCGATGGGCGCGTCATCGTCGAGATACATGGCGTGGACATAAGCGCCCTTCTGCCCGTTGAAGCGCACCGGGATCACTTGTCCGCTCTCGGTATAGTCGCCGAAGCCGGTCGAATCCGGCATGCGGATGAACTCATATTTGACGATGGGCTCGTCCACCTCGAGCGGCTCTGGAACCACGGCGCGGAGCGCGTCGATGTCGGTGCGATAGGCGATGACGATGAATTCGCGATTATAGAAACGATAGGGTCCGCGCGGATAGGCGGGATTGGTCAGCGGCATCGC
Organism: Methylosinus sp. C49; assembly: GCF_009936375.1. Taxonomy (GTDB): domain Bacteria; phylum Pseudomonadota; class Alphaproteobacteria; order Rhizobiales; family Beijerinckiaceae; genus Methylosinus. Next base: position 1,586,412 of record NZ_AP022332.1, read on the forward strand.
AAAGGCCGTCTTGCGCACCTCGTCGATCTTCATCTTCGCGGCTCCCTATCGAACATGGTCAGACAATGAGGCGAATAGATAGCGCGCTTTCGTGACGATCCGTCGCTCGCGCGCCGGCGATCAACGCGCCGAGGCGTCCAATTGCACGAGCACCCATTGATTGCCGTAGAGGTCGTGGAAACGAAAATGGAACGATCCTGCGTCGCTCTGGACAGTTTCCGCGACCTTCACGCCCTTGCCGGCAAGGCGTGCGAAATCGCCATGAATGTCGTCGGTGTAGACCACTCCGACGGGTTGACCGCCGGTCTGGTTTCCGACTCGCGTGCGCGCCTCGGCGCTATCGGCGAGCAGCAGCCAGACGCCGCCCTGACCGAAACCGAGATGCAGGAAGCGCCGGGCGCCTTCGCCAGCGTCGAAGAGCGTGTCGAGGCCGAGCTTGTCCCGATAGAAATTCGCGGCCTCGTCATAGTCGTTCACCAGAATGACGATGCGTCCCAATGTCTGCATCATCGTCCTATCGACCCTTGTCCGCGAGCTGCGGCAAATTCGCGAAAAACTCGAGCGCTTCGGGATTGGAGAGCGCGCCGACATTCTTCACCGGCCGCCCATGCACGACCTCCTTCACCGCGAGCTCGACGAGCTTGCCGGAGCGCGTATGCGGAAGATCGGGCGCCGCGATGATGACCGAAGGCACATGGCGCGGCGAGGCCTTCTCGAACAATTCGCGCTTTATGCGCGCGGCGAGCGCATCGTCGAGCCCAGAGCCTTCGCGCGTCTTCACGAATAGCACGATGCGCGTCGTGCCTTCCCACTCTTGGTCGATGGCGAGCGATTCGAGAATCTCCGGCAGGCGCTCGACGATATTGTAGATATCCGCCGTGCCGATGCGCACGCCCTGCGGATTGAGCGTCGCGTCCGAGCGGCCATGGATGAGGAAACCCTTGTGCTCGGTCTGCGTGGCGAAATCGCCATGGCGCCAAATGCCCGGATAGTCGGAAAAATACGCCTTGCGATATTTCTCGCCGTCGGCGTCGTTCCAGAAATAGATCGGCATCGACGGAAAGGGCTGCGTGCAGACGAGCTCGCCCTCATGGCCGATGATGCGCTTTCTCTCCGCTTCCCACACCTCGACCGCCATGCCGAGGCCGGCGCATTGAATCTCGCCGCGATAGACAGGGCTCCAGGGATTGCCGCCGACGAAGCAGGAGACGATGTCGGTGCCGCCGCTGATCGAGGCGAGTTGCACATCCGCTTTGAAATCGCGATAGACATAATCGAAGCTGTCCGGCAGCAGCGGCGAGCCGGTGGAGGCGATGCTGCGCACGGCGGAGAGATCATGGCTCTCGCGCGGCTTCAGCCCTTGCTTCTCGATCTGCTTCAGATAGCCGGCGGAGGTGCCGAAGAAACTCGCCTTCTCCTTGGCGGCGAAGTCGAGCAATATCGCGCCATCCTTGCCGGCGTTGAAGAATCCGTCATAGAGGAGCAGCGTCGCCTCGCTGGCGAGGCCGCTCGCCAGCCAGTTCCACATCATCCAGCCGGTGGAGGTCGCATAGAAGAAGCGGTCGCCGGGCTTGATGTCGCTTTGCAGGCGATGCTCCTTCAAATGCTGCAGCAGCGTGCCGCCGGCGCCATGCACGATGCATTTGGGCGCGCCCGTCGTGCCGGAGGAGAACATGATGTAGAGCGGATGGTCGAAGGGCAGACGCTCATAGCGCGGCGCCGCGCCCTCATGCGCGGCGATCGCCTGCGGCAGCAGCAGCGCATCGGCGAGGCCGTCGAGCGAAGGCGACGCGCTCGTATAGGGAACGACGAGTATCTTCTGCACGGTCGGCAGCTTGCTGGCGATCTCGCGAATATTATCGGCGCGGTCGAGCGTCTTGCCCTTGTAGAAATAGCCGTCCACCGCGATGAGAATGCGCGGCGCGATCTGGCCGAAGCGATCGAGCACGCTCTGCACGCCGAATTCCGGCGCGCAGGAGGACCAGACGGCGCCGAGCGAGGCGGCCGCCAGCATGCCGATGATCGCCTCCGGGCCATTGTGGATATAGGCGGCGATGCGGTCGCCGGGCTCGACGCCCTGAGCGCGGAAGAAGGCGGCGAGCGCGCCGGCTTGTTGCTCGATCTCGCCGAAGGCGAGCCGCCGCTCCACCTTGTCCTCGCCCCAGAAGACGATGGCCTCGGTCTCGGCCGGGCGCGGGCGCAGCAGATTTTCCGTGAAATTCAGCCGCGCGTCGGGGAACCAGCGCGCGCCGGGCATTTTATCCGCGTCGATGAGGACGCGTTCGCCCTTCTCGCCGATGACGCCGCAGAAGTCCCAGATCGCCGACCAGAACTCGGGCGAATGGGTCAGGCTCCAGCGATAGAGCCCGTCATAATCAAAGCTCTCGGCGAAGGGCCTGGTCGCCTCGATGGATTGCGCGAAGCGGGTGAGAATGGCGTTCTTCTGGCGATCGAGGTCGGGCTTCCAGATCGGCATCGATAAATCCTTGGGGCGCGGCATTGGGGCTCCGCTCGTCATAGAAGCTCCCAATTGCGCGCGATAGGGGATCGGCCCGCGTATTTTGGGACGGCGGCCAGCGCTGCGACAAGCTTTGGTTTCGGGCTCGGCGCCGCTATGTTGGGCGCCGCGGCGGTTCGTTTGGCATTTATTCATCTTGGCCGCGGCATTGTTTCGGGCCGTCCCGCGGACCCCCTCCCAGGACGCCCCTCATAGAGGAGATCGATTATGACGAAGAAGTTGATCGCCGCGCTGGCTCTGGGTTTCGCCGTGGCCATGGCTCCGCTCGCCGCCTCGGCCCATCCGCGCCACCATAAGCATCACCATCACCACCACCACCATCATCATCATCATCATCGCTGACGATTGGCGCGAGGCGCTCGGCTTCGGGCGCCTCGGTCTCGCGTGGAGGGGCGCCGCTCTAGCGCCCGAGAGCGCGTATGCGCGAGGTCAGCTCGTCCTGGTCATAGGGCTTGGCGAGGAAGGGCGCCTCGCAGAGCGGCTCCGGCAATTGCCGCTGCAGATAGCCCGACAGCACGAAGAAGGGCAGATTGCGCGCCTTCAGCGCGTCGGCAATGCTGGCGCTGCTGGCGCCGCGCAGATTGGCGTCGAGGATTACGCCGTCAATGTCCGCATCCTCGAGCAGCTTCAAGGCTTCGTCCACCGAGCTCGCCGTGCCTCCGATCTCATATCCGACCTCCTCGACGACGAAGCAGAGATCGGCGGCGATGGCCGGCTCGTCCTCGACGACGAGAATGCGGATCGGCTCGTTACCCTTCATCTAATCCTCTCCTTGCGCGGGCTCGATGACATTGTCGAGCGGCGCGCTCACCTTCCAGACGACGCCGCTCGGCGCATAATCGAGCGTCACCTGTCCGCCGAGCGCATGTTTGGCCATCTGCAGAATCACCATATGGCCGAAGCCGTGGCGCTTGGGCGCGACCACGGTCGGGCCGCCGCTCTCGCGCCACTCCATCTCGAAATGCGGCGCATCGCCCTCGCCGACGACGCCGAAGGCGATATGCACGACGCCCGTGTCATTGGAGAGCGCGCCATATTTGCCGGCGTTGGTGGCGAGCTCGTGCAGCGCCATGCCTATGGCCTGACTCGCCGCCGGCTTCACCACCGTCGCCGGCCCCTCCACGCAGATGCGCGAGCCGAACAGATCGCGGAAATGGGCGAGCTGCGAGCGCGTCAGCGCATGCAGCTCGACGCCGCGCCATTCATTCTGCACCAAGAGATCATGGCTCGCGCCGAGCGCGGCTATGCGCTGATCGAAGCGCTGCGAGAAAGCGAGCGGCGAGTCGCGCCGCGCCGTCTGCCGCGCCACGGCGCGCACCACGGTCAGAAGATTTTTGGCGCGATGCGTCACCTCGCGCAGCAGCAGCTCGACGCGCTCCTGCGCGTGCTTGCGCTCGGTGATGTCCTGAATCGTGCTGCGCAATCCGACGATGGCGCCGCGCTCGTCGCGCACCGCTTCGCCGCGAATGGTGACATGAATGGCGACGCCGTCGGCGCGATGCGCGGGCAGATCGAGCTCGAAGCCTTCGCCGGTGCGCAAGGTCTCGCGCGTCGCGGCGTCGAGCCGCTCCCAATCGGCGGGGGCGTAGAGCAGGCCTTTCTGCTCGGCGAAGCTCGGCGGCGGCGCGTCGGGGTCGAGCCCGAAGATGCGTGCGATATAGGGCGAGGCGCCGCCGCGATCGTCATGGCGGCCGCTCCAGCGCCAGCTGCCGATGCGGCCGAGCCTCTGCGCCTCGCGCAGCTCGGCCTCGGTTCGCTGCAGCGCCAGCTCGCGCACGCGGATTTCCTCGGCGCGCTCGCGCTCGGCCGCATAGGCGCGGGCGTCGGTCATGGCGGAGGCGATTTTCGCGGCGACGCGATCGAGAAAATAGGCATAGGCGGCGTCCAGCCGCTTGAATGGATTGATGGCGGCGATCAGCGCCGCGACGGCGCGGTCCTGGCCGAGCAGGACGATGGGAAAGAGCACGGCTTCGTCCGCCGCCGCGGGCCAGGGGCCGCAGGGCGGCTCGCCGAAGCGCGCGTCGATTGTGCGAATGGCGACGCGTCCCGGCGTCAGCCGCGCGACCTCGGCGAGGCCCCATATGTCGCCGCGAATCGGGTCGGGGTCGCCGAGCGGGATGCGCAATGGCGCGATGTGGCCGCCCGGACGCACGCCGGTCGCCGCCATCAGCTCCGCCTCGCCGCGCTCATGGTCGAAGCGATAGATGGCGGAGAAGGGCAGGTCATAGCCATTGACGGCGAGCACGCTGGCGGCGAGGCGGCAGGCCTCGCCCTCGTCCTCGGCCCGGCTCAGCGCGGCGAGGTCGCGCAATGTGCGCAGCCGCCGCTCGCCGATGACGCGGTCGGTCGTTTCCACCACCGGGCAGAAGACGCCGCCTATGCCGCCGTCGTCATCGGGAATCGGGCTGTAGGAAAAGGTGAAATAGCCCTCGTCCCGGCGGCCGTTGCGGATCATGTGCAGTTGCAGATCTTCCGAGCGCGTCGGCGCGCCATTGGTGAGCGCGCCCTCCAGCATGGGGCCGATGACGTCCCAAATCTCCGGCCACACCTCGCGGGCCGGCCGGCCGAGCGCGCGCGGATGCTTGTCGGCGAGCAGGCCGTGATAGGCGTCGTTATAGAGAAGGCAGAGCTCGGGGCCCCAGAAGATGGCGATGGGAAAGGCGCTGTTGAGGCAGATCTCCAGCGCGACGCGCAGGCGTTTCGGCCAAGTCTGCGGCAGGCCGAGCGGCGAGCGCGCCCAATTGGCGGAAGCGATGGCCGCCGCGGTCTCGCTGTCTCCGAAGAAAAATTGTCCGCCGGATCGCTTCTCCGAGACATCGATCCAGGCTGCGCCGGCTGTCACTGCGACGACCCCGGGTCGTTCGAGGCCAGCCCCCCGTGTGACATATCGAGCCGCTTTTCCGCCGCTTCAACCCCAGTGCGGCGAAACGCGCCGCTGGCCCTTCGCCGCGCCCTGGTGTAGCAATCGGCCGCGACCGCGAGGTACCATGAGCGAAGCCGAAGAAAAAAAGGGACTCTTCGCGCGGCTGTTCGGCCGTGGAGGAACGCCCGCCGAAGAAGCCGGCGCAGATCGTCCGAAAAAGCGTTCCTGGTGGGAACGGCTGACCGGGGGGCTGTCGCGCTCCTCGCAGGCCATCGTCCAGGGCATTTCCGATCTCTTCAGCAAGCGCAAGCTCGACGCGCTCACCCTCGAGGAGCTCGAGGATGTGCTGATCCGCGCGGATTTGGGCGTCGCCGCAGCGCAGCGCATCTCCGGCAAGGTCGGCGCCGCGCGCTATGAGAAGACAATCGGCCCGGACGAGGTGCGCGCCATTCTGGCGGAGGAGGTCGAGCGCGTGCTCGAGCCCGTCGCGCGCCCCTTCGAGCTGGACCAGACGAAGAAGCCGTTCATCGTGCTCGTCGTCGGCGTCAATGGCTCGGGCAAGACCACGACCATCGCCAAGCTCGCCGCCAAATGGACCGGCGAGGGCAAGAAGGTGATGCTCGCCGCCGGCGACACTTTCCGCGCCGCCGCCGTGGAGCAGCTCCGCATTTGGGGCGAAAGGCTCAACTCGCCCGTATGTTACGCGCCGGAGGGCGCCGACGCCGCCGGCCTCGCCTTCGACGCCATCAAATCGGCGCGCGAGCGCGATTCCGACATTCTGCTGATGGACACGGCCGGCCGCCTCCAGAACCGCGCCGAGCTGATGGCCGAGCTCGCCAAGATCGTCCGCGTGATGAAAAAGGCCGAGCCCGACGCGCCGCACGCCGTGCTGCTCGTGCTGGACGCGACCGTCGGCCAGAACGCCATCGCCCAGGTCGACGCCTTCGAGCGGACGGCCGGCGTCACCGGCCTCGTGATGACCAAGCTCGACGGCACGGCGCGCGGCGGCATTCTCGTGGCGATCGCCGAGAAATACGGCCTGCCCATTCACTTCATTGGCGTCGGCGAAGGCTCGGAGGATCTCGAGCCTTTCACCGCGCGCGATTTCGCCCGCGCCATCGCCGGGCTCGACGCCGAGGCGGGCGAGCAGCAATCATGACCCAAGAAACGACCGCGACCGCTGCGCCCGCCAAGAGGCGCCTTCACCCGGGACTGAAATTCGCGCTGGAGATGGGGCCGTTGGTCCTGTTCTTCATCGTCAATCAAAAGTTCGGCATCTTCCAGGCGACGGCGGCGCTGATGGTCGCCGTGGTGGCGACGCTCGCCGTCTCCTATTCCATCACACGCCATTTGCCGACCATGCCGATGGTCACGGCGGTCTTCGTGCTCGTCTTTGGCTCGCTGACCTTCTTCTTGCAGGATGAGAATTTCATCAAGCTGAAGGTGACGATCCTCTATCTTCTGTTCGGCTCGGCGCTGCTCGGCGCGCTTTGGTTCGGCAAGCTGCTGCTGCCGGCGGTGTTCGAATCCGCCTTTCGGCTGGACGACGCCGGCTGGCGCAAGCTCACCTGGCGCTGGGCGCTCTTCTTCTTCTTCCTCGCCGCGCTCAACGAATTCGTGCGGCGCGGCTTTCCGACCGACGTCTGGGTGAATTTCAAGGTTTTCGGCATATTGCCGCTGACGCTGCTCTACGCTCTGTCGCAAATCCCGCTGATGATGCGCCACGAGCTGAAGGAAGAGGCGGGCGAGGAGCCGGACAGTCATTTCTGACGCGATCTCGGCCTCCTGATTCTTCACTCTTTCTCGTCCGGCGCGCCTTGTGCGGTCTCGCACAGGCGCCCGCGGACGGCGGCGCTAATTGTCATGGCGTTCGCCGCCGATGCGGCCGTTCCGACGAGAAGGAAGCCCGCTATGACCGAGTTCGCCCAGCTCTTCGCCGCTCTCGTGGCCGCGATCGTCATCGGCGCCGTTTTCTCGCTGCTCGATGCGGACGCGGCCGTCGCCTCGGCGCCGGCGGGCGCGGGGGCTGTCCATTCGGTGCTCTGCGGCGGCGGCTGGTGCGGCTGAAGGCCGCCGCGCGCGCACCCTAAAATCGCTTCTTTCTGTGCTAGCCGGGATGCGATCTCGATTCAGGAGCGCATTCTCATGGCAGATTATAAATTGCTTTCGTCGCTCAGCCGCCGCGTCCTGCTCGGCTCGCTCGCTGCAATGGCGGGGGGCGCGGCCTTCCGCCCCGCTCGGGCGCAGGAGAACAATCTCTTTCCGATCATGGCCGACGACGGCGCGCCGATCGCCAATTATCGTCTGCCCTCGGAACTCTCGCCCGCCGATCTTCCCGGCCTGCTCTGGCATGGACCGGCGACGGCGGATGTCGTGATGTTCGAGTTCTTCGACTATAATTGTCCCTATTGCCGCAAGGCCGCGGGCGATCTCGACGCGCTCGTCGCCAAGGACAAGAATCTGCGGCTCGGGCTCGCCGACAACGCCGTGCTCGGCCTCGGCTCCTTTCTGGCGGCGCGGGTGAAGCAGGCGGTTCTGCGCCTCTATGGGCCGGAGCGCGCCTATCAGTTCCACAAGCAGCTGTTCGCGCATCGCGGCGCCATCGACGGGATCTCCGCTCTCGCGGTCGCCAAAGCCATGGGCCTCGATACGTCCAAGATCGAGGAATCGGCGAATTCGGACATGATCGGCGGCGTGGTGAAGCGCCATGTCCAGCTCGGCGCCGATCTCGGCTTCGCGGCCTCGCCGTCCTTCGCCTTGAGCTCGGTCGGCGTGCTCGGCTATCCCGGTCCGAAATCGATGGCGCGCATGATCGCCGCCAGCCGCAAATGCGACGCGCCGGTCTGCGGCTGATTTTCAAGGCCGAGCGGATCGGCGTTCGAGCGAGGACGAGGATGATGAAATATGCGTTGACGATCGCGCTGACAGTCTTGGCGGCGAGCCTCGGCGGGCGCTCCATGGCGGAGCCCGCGGATTATTACAAGGATCAGAAGGTCGTCTATCACAATGACGGCGGCGCCCCGGACAATGTCGCCTATTTCAAGCGCATGCTCAATTCGATCAAGAATCACATAGAGGCGGTCGGCAAGGATCATGTCGAAATCCGCGTCGTCGATCATGCGAGCGGCGTCGAAATGTTTCAGATCGCCAAGGCCGACAAGGAAATCGCGGCGCGGCTCGACGCGCTGAAGGCGCAAGGCGTGCGCTTTCTCGTCTGCGCCAATACGCTTCGTGAGCGCAACATCGATCCATCCACGCTCTATGGCGTGACCGAGCGCGATATTGTCCCGAGCGGCGTCGCGGAGCTCGCGCGGCTGCAGGGCATGGGTTTCGTCTATATTCATTTGTGAGCGGATGCGGGAGGTCGCGAGCGCCGTCGGACTCGACTTTCGCGGCGATCTCCCGCAACCTCGAGGAGCATTCGGCGCTGGGCCGGATCGATTTCGAGACGCGCCGCATGACCATTCGAACCATTTCCATTTCGCTCGCGACAGAAGATATTTCCCGTTCCGTCAAATTCTATGTCGAGGAGCTCGGCTTCGTTTGCCTGCTCAAATTGGAGGAATTCGCGCGTGTGCGCTCGGGCGCGGCGGACATAATGCTCGTCTCCCCCAATGCGCATCGCGAATGGCGGGGGCCGCAGCTCACGGGGGCCATCTATCTCGGCGTCGACAATGTCGATGAATTATGGGAGCGCCTGAAGGATCGCGCGCGCATCGTCTACCCGATCGCGACAATGGATTATGGCGTGCGCGAGTTCGGTCTGCTGGACGACAGCGGCTATCAGCTCTCACTGGCGCAGCCGGTCGCCGGCTGAGCGAGAGAGGCGCGGATCAGACCTGTTCCTCGGCGTCGATCTCATAGGCTGCGAGCCGGCGATCGTGAACGCCGAGCGCCTCCCACGAGTCGCGCCACCGGCGCAAATGGTGGGACTCGAAATGCGCGCTCAGCGTCGCGCGGCTCTCCCATATTTCCGTCACGCGGATGAGACCCGGCTCCAGCACGTCTTCCGCGTAGGAATAGGCGAGGCAGCCCGGTTCCGCGCGGCTCGCATGGATCATCGCCGTCATCGCCGGCCGCGCCCGCTCGAGCGCGCCCGGCGGGATGCGAATGGTTCCGACGATCAGAATTCGGTTCCGCGGCATAGGAAGCCTCCATTGGTCCGCGCGAAGCGCTGTCGCATCATTGAAACAAATGTCATGCAGTGCTTATACTTCATGCCGCCGGCGCCGCCGGCCATTGTTTGAAACGGCTTTTTCGCCTTCTTCCGGGCGCTCACCCATGAAGCTCGCATCCTACAATCTCGAAAATCTCTTCCTGCGCGCTCACGCGCTCAATGGCGAAACCTGGTCCGACGGCAAGAAGGCGTTGGAGACGCAGGCCGAGCTTTCCGCCATTCTCGGCAAGCCGGTCTACACCGCCTCCGACAAGAAGAAGATCATCAAGCTGCTCGGCGCGCTGAAGCTCGAGAAATCCGACGACGGCGGCCCTTTCGCGATCCTGCGCCAAAATCGCGGCCATCTCGTCAAGCGCGCCAAGGCCGGAATCGAGGTCGTCGCCGGCGGCCGCAACGATTGGATCGGCTGGGTCGAGCTGAAACGCGAGGAAGTGAATGAGGAGGCGACTCGCAACACGGCGCGCGTCATCATCGATATCGACGCCGATGTGCTCGGCGTCATCGAGGCGGAGAGCCGGCCGGCGCTGGTGCGCTTCAACGACAATGTCGTCAAGGGGGAGGGCGGAAAGCCCTATGCCCACGCCATGCTCATCGACGGCAATGATGATCGCGGCATCGATGTCGGGCTCTATGCGCGCGCGGGCTATGAGATCGTCGCCATTCACAGCCATGTCGACGACGCCGACAATACCGGCCGCATCTTCAGCCGCGATTGCGCGCATTATGAGATCCGCACGCCCAAGGGCAATTTGCTGCATCTCCTGATCAATCATTTCAAGAGCAAGGGCTTCGGCTCGCAGACGACCTCCAACGCCAAGCGCGAGCGGCAGGCTGCCCGCGTGAAGGAGATATACGACGCGCTGCGCAAGAGCGCGGATCATGTCGCCGTCATCGGCGATTTCAACGACACGCCGGACAGCGCGCCGTTGGCGCCGCTGCTGCTCCAGACCGATTTGAAGGACATCAGCGAGCACGCGCGCTTCGACGATGGCGGACGGCACGGCACTTTCGCCGCCGGCGCGGCGTCCAACAAGATCGATTATATTCTTCTCTCGCCGGCGCTATTCGCCGGGGCGAAAGGCGGCGGCATTTTTCGCAAGGGCGTATGGGGCGGCAAGAACGGGACGCTCTTCCCGCATTACCCGGAGATCACCAAAGCCTCGGAGGCGGCCTCCGACCATGCGGCCATCTTCGCCGAGATCGATATCTAGTGTGGTCTGCTTTCGAGGAGCGAGCCTTCAGGCTCGCCCCTTCGCAGCCCGACAGCCTATCTGTTCCACTCGCGCTGATGCAGCTCCAATTCGAGATGGCGCAGGAATTTCGCATCCGGCAGCGCGCGCAGCGCCGCTTCGATGCGATCTATGTCGGCGCCTTCGACATCGGCCGCGAACAGCACCATCAGGCCGCCGTCGCCGCTTTCGACGATCGCATCCTCGAGCCGTGAGACATCGCCGCCGCGCTCCCCTTTGACAACGGCGAAATCGAAGACGATCCGCAAATCGTTCGAGCGCAATATGATCGCCTCCAGGCT